>CAMAQV010000037.1 GCA_945860595.1 Comamonas sp. lk | reverse complement strand
CGATTGTTCCAAGGTGCGCCGGTGGTCTTTGCCGGGCAGCACCTGGTCAACCTGGCGCTGGGCTTGCTGACGCTGGGCTTGGGCGTCGTATTCATGTTCACCGGCGACTGGAATGCTTTTCTGGGCATGCTGGCCTTGTCCTTTGTGCTGGGTGTGCTCATCATCATCCCGATTGGCGGCGCGGATATGCCGGTGGTCGTGTCCATGCTCAACAGCTACTCAGGCTGGGCGGCAGCGGGTATTGGCTTCAGCCTAAATAACAGCATGCTGATCATTGCCGGTAGCCTGGTCGGCTCATCGGGCGCGATCCTGAGCTACATCATGTGCAAGGCCATGAACCGGGCCTTTTTGAACGTGATTCTGGGCGGCTTTGGCGGCGAAGCGAGTGTGGCAGCGGGCGCCACCGAGCAGCGCGCAGTGAAAAGCGGCAGCGCCGACGATGCGGCCTTTGTGCTCAGTAACGCCGAGACCGTCATCATCGTGCCGGGCTACGGTCTGGCCGTTGCGCGGGCCCAGCATGCGGTTAAAGAATTGGCACACAAGCTGACCGAGCACGGCATCACCGTCAAGTACGCCATACACCCTGTGGCGGGTCGCATGCCGGGCCACATGAACGTGTTGTTGGCCGAGGCCGAGGTGCCCTACGACCAGGTGTTTGAGATGGAAGACATCAACGGCGAATTCGGGCAGGCTGATGTAGCCATCATCCTCGGCGCGAACGATGTGGTCAACCCTGCTGCCATGATCAAAGGCAGCGCCATCTACGGTATGCCGATTCTGGAGGCCTACAAGGCCAAGACCATCATTGTTAACAAGCGCTCGATGGCCGCCGGTTACGCCGGGCTGGACAACGAATTGTTCTACATGGACAAAACCATGATGGTCTTCGGTGATGCGAAGAAGGTCGTGGAAGACATGGTCAAGGCCATCGAGTAGCCTGCGGACGGCGTGGCGACGGATGTGGCCATGACTGAGCGGATCTGGCTGACCCAGTACCCGCAGGGTGTTCCTGCCGATGTGGACGTGCAGGTCTATCGGTCTCTTGTAGACCTGATGGAGGACAGCTTTACGCGGTACGCGCAGCGGGTCGCCTTCAGTTTTATGGGTGTTGCGCTCGGCTATTCGGAATTGGATCGTTTGAGCCTGGCCTTCGCGGCATACCTGCAAAGCCTGGGTCTGGCGCCTGGTGACCGGGTGGCGGTCATGCTGCCCAATGTCCCGCAATACCCGGTGGCAGTGGCGGCGATTTTGCGGGCCGGCTATGTGGTGGTGAATGTCAACCCGCTCTATACCGCGCGGGAGCTGGAGCACCAGCTCAAGGACTCGGGCTCCAAGGCCATTATTATTTTGGAAAATTTTGCCAGCACCTTGGAGCGCTGCCGGCGCGCCACCGGTGTCAAGCATGTGGTGGTCTGCGCCATGGGCGATTTATTGGGGCCGGTTAAGGGGATTCTGGTCAACTATGTGGTGCGGAAAATCAAGGGGCTGGTGCCTGAATTCCAGCTGCCCGGGATGCACCGATTCAACGCGGCGGTCGCCAAGGGGCGCGGTGCCGCATTCACGAAGGCGGACGTGGGCCCGGATGACGTGGCGGTCTTGCAGTACACCGGCGGAACCACCGGGGTGTCCAAGGGTGCTGTGCTCTTGCACCGCCACCTGGTGGCCAACGTGCTGCAGTCGGAAGCCTGGAACCTGCCCGCCATCCGGCGCATTCCCCCCGGCGAGCAGCCCACTGGCGTCTGTGCGTTGCCGCTCTACCACATCTTTGCGTTCACCATCAGCATGATGCTGGGCCTGCGCCAGGGTGGAAAAACCATTTTGATTCCCAATCCGCGTGATCTGCCGGCGGTATTCAAAGAACTTTCGCGCCACCGTATCCACAGTTTTCCGGCGGTCAACTCCCTCTTCAATGCCATGCTCAACCACCCGGACTTTGGGCGTGTCGACTGGAGCCATTTGACCAGCACGGTAGGAGGCGGCACTGCCGTGCAGCGCAGCGTGGCGCAACGCTGGCTGGAGCAAACCGGATGTGCGATTTGCGAGGGCTATGGTTTGAGTGAAACCTCTCCCAGCGTGTGCTGCAACCCCGCTGATACGCAGGCCCATAGCGGCAGCATGGGTCTGCCTTTACCCAATACCTGGGTGAAGCTCATTGATGAGGAGGGCCGCGAGGTGGCCGCCGGCCAGACCGGTGAAATTGCCGTCAAAGGCCCGCAGGTCATGGCGGGCTACTGGCAGCGTCCGGATGAGACCGCCAAGGTCATGACCGTCGACGGTTACATGCGGACCGGCGACATCGGGGTCATGGATGCGCGGGGTTTCTTCAGTATCGTGGACCGCAAGAAGGACATGATTCTGGTTAGCGGCTTCAATGTGTACCCCACCGAAGTGGAGGACGTGGTGAGCCAGTTGCCCGGTGTGCTGGAGTGTGCCTGCGTAGGTGTTTCAGATGCGCTGACGGGCGAAGCGGTCAAATTGGTGGTGGTGAAAAAAGACGAGCAACTCACCGAAGAAGCCGTGCGGGCGCATTGCCGCGAAAACCTCACGGGCTACAAGCAGCCCAAAGTGATTGAGTTCCGTGCGGATTTACCCAAAACCCCGGTCGGAAAAATCCTGCGCCGCGCCTTGCGGGGTTAAGTCCGCCGCAGCCTTATTTGAGCCAGCCGCGTTTTCCAAAATACCACATGGGCAGCGCCGCGCTGAACACCATCAGGGCAACGGTGTAGGGGTAGCTCCATTCTCCTAGGAACAGCAATTCCGGGAACTTCAGGTTCATGCCGTACACGCTGGCTACCAGGGTTGGCGGCAGCAAGGCCACGCTGGCCACCGAGAAAATTTTGATCACCTTGTTCTGGTTGATGTTGATGAAACCGACGGTAGCGTCCATCAAAAAGTTAATCTTGTCAAAGAGGAAGGCAGTGTGGGAGTCGAGCGAATCAATATCGCGCAAGATTTGGCGCGCGTCTTCAAACTGGTCGGCACTCAGGATTTTGGAGCGCATCATGAAACTCACTGCGCGGCGTGTGTCCATCACATTACGCCGTATGCGCCCACTCAAATCTTCGTGGCGCGCGATCGCCGCCAATGCTTCGCCCGCAATCTCGTCGGTCACATTGCCGGCCAACACTTTTTTACTGACTTTTTCCATCTCGTCGTAAATGCCTTCCAGCGTGTCGGCAGAATATTCTGCGTCGACATCGAAGAGCTTAAGCAGCACGTCTTTGGCGTCGGTAATCAATCCGGGCGAGCGGCGAGCACGCATGCGCAGCAACCGAAAAACCGGCACGTCTTCATCGTGGATCGAGAAAAGAACCCCTTTGCTGTTGAGACTCTCGTTGACCAGATTCAGGATGAACGCCGTACGGACCGTGCGCGGTTCTTCCTCGTCGGCGATCAAAAAATCGCTGCGGATGTGTAGTTCACCGTTTTCCTCTTCGTAAAAACGCGCCGATTCTTCGATGTCTTCGTCCATCGCGTCGTCGGGGATGAGCAGGCCAAAGTACTGCTTGATCCAGCGTTTTTCTTCCGGGCTGGGAGACTCCAGATCCACCCAAATGGGCTGAAAGCGGGCCAGTTCTTCCAGGGAATCGATTTCCTCCTGGAACAGCCGGCCATTGGCCAGCGTGAATATGTTGAGCATGGGCTGAGGTTGCGCGGGCCAGAGTCCAATGATTCAACACGATTCATTGAAGAGGATGTAGCTTTCGGGCGGCAGGACTCTGGCCCGCAATGGTGTGAAAGCTACCTTAGAGGGTAGGGGTTCAAGGAGAGCGCTCCCGGAAGTGATGCAGCCCGCCATTATGGCACCGGCGCGGTGCGCGCCATGCGCTAAAAATGGCTTGCCAAAGCGTGCAAATGGGCGCACATTGGGCCGCCAGGGAGGGCATCTTTGCGGCGCTTTGGCGACGCTGAGCGCCCCGGGGCATCCCGGGGAATTTCATCAATCAGGAAGAACTGGAGAACGTGTATGAATCTGACGATTAGCGGACACCATTTGGACGTAAGCCCCGCGCTGCGCAGCTATGTCATCCATAAGTTGGACCGCGTGATACGGCATTTTGACCAGATGGTTGACGTCAAGGTATTGCTGTCCATCGAGAAGCTGAAGGCCAAGGAGCACCGCCAGCATGTGGAGTGCAACATCCATGTCAAAGGCGGCGATCTGTTCGCGCAGTCGGCCCATGAAGACATGTACGCTGCTGTCGATGCCTTGGTGGACAAACTAGACCGCCAGGTGGTGCGCCACAAGGACAAGATTCAGGACCACCAGCACGAGGCACCCAAACGCCTCATGTGAGTGTGTGCGCCCCGGCGCAGCCCCCGGTTCAGCCGCCCCTGTGGGCGGCTTTTCTATGCATAATCCGCGCACTTTATGAACCGCCTCGCCGCCATCCTTCTCCCAGAGCAGGTTTTGACCGAGACCGGAATCGCGAGCAAAAAGCGTGCGTTCGAGGAGGTGGGTTTCTTGTTTGAGACCCAGCATGGACTCAGCCGGGCGCTGGTGACAGACAGCCTCTTCTCCCGCGAGCGCTTGGGCTCAACCGGATTGGGCAATGGGGTGGCGATACCGCATGGCCGCATTAAAGGCCTGAAGTTGCCGATGGCCGCTGTCCTGCTGCTGGAACAGCCCATCGGGTTTGATGCACCGGATAACCAACCGGTCGATTTGCTGATTTTCCTGCTGGTGCCCGAGGCGGCGACCCAAAAACACCTGGAGTTGTTATCGGATATCGCTGCACTCCTGAGCGACGACGCGCGCCGAATGGCTTTGCGGCGCAGTGGCTCGGCCCCCAATTTGCACGCTTTGATTTGTAGCTGGCCCGGCCAGGTCGAGGTCCGCAGCCATGCGCCCGGCCCCGGTAACCGCCAGTAGATAGCGCGCATGAAACCCACCGTCGTCAGTGCAGATGTCCTATTTGAGGCATTCCGCAACCGCCTGCATTGGGAGTGGGTCGCCGGTCTGGGCGCATCCGAGCGGCGTTTTGACGAGGTCGCGGTGCGCGCCGCACGTTCCGGCGCGGATTTGGTGGGTTACCTCAACTACATACACCCCTACCGGGTGCAAATTCTGGGCGAGCGCGAAATTGCCTATATCGCAGGTGGCGAAACCCCGGACGCCCAGCGCAGTATGGCCCGAATTGCCCGCATCGTCACCCTCCAGCCACCGGTGATCGTGCTCGCGGACGGTCAAAGTGCTCCGCCAGCGCTGATTTCGATGTGCGAACAGGCCCAAATTCCGATGTTTGCGACCCGCGACTCGTCGGCTTTTGTGATCGACGTGCTGCGCGCCTACCTGTCCAAGCATTTTGCTGATCGCGTGTCCATGCACGGCGTTTTTATGGACATACTGGGTCTGGGCGTGCTGATCACGGGTGAGTCCGGTCTGGGCAAAAGCGAGTTGGGGTTAGAGCTGATATCGCGCGGCAACGGACTGGTGGCCGACGACGCAGTGGACCTGTTCCGCATCAACCAGGCCACCATCGAAGGTCGCTGCCCCGAATTACTGCAAAACCTGTTGGAAGTTCGGGGCATTGGATTGCTGGATATCCGCGCCATTTTTGGTGAGACGGCGGTGCGCCGCAAGATGCGCCTCAAGTTGATTGTTCACCTGGTGCGCAAGGAGACCCTGGAGCGCGACTATGAGCGTATGCCCCACGAGCCCTTGACGCAGGACATCATCGGTATTCCGGTGCGCAAAGTGGTGATTCAGGTGGTGGCCGGGCGCAACATCGCCGTTCTGGTGGAGGCGGCGGTGCGCAATACGATTTTGCAGCTGCGCGGCATCGACACCTACCAGGAATTCCTGGAGCGCCATCGCCAGGCCATGGAAAGCGGTACCTAGGCAGGGGTACTGCGGACTGGCGGCTGCCGGTTGGGGCACGGGTTCTTGCGGCAGGTGGCGTACAGACTCAGCGCGTGATCGGCGATTTCAAACCCGAGTTTGCGGGCAATAGCGTGCTGGCGGTTTTCAATGTCAGCGTCAAAAAATTCCTCCACATGGCCGCAGTCCAAGCACACCAGATGGTCATGGTGCTGCCCGTGGTTGAGCTCGTAGAGGACTTTGCCACCTTCAAACTGGGTGCGGGTGAGCAGCCCCGCCTGCTCAAACTGGGTCAGCACCCGGTACACCGTGGCCAAACCGATATCAAAATTTTCCAGAATCAGCAAACGGAAAACGTCTTCCGCCGACATATGGGTTTGTTTGGCGCGCTGAAACATATCCAGAATCTTCAGGCGCGGAATCGTCGCCTTCAGGCCGGAGTTTTTTAGCCCATCAGTACTGTTCATGGAGGTGGATTGTCAAGGAGTGCGCAAAAAGCCTGCCGCTACAATGGTTCGACCCTATTGTCTGCGATTGTTTATGCCCCTCCCCAAGCCTTGTGTTGTGTGCCTCGTGGCTGTGCTGGCAAGTGCCTTCATGCTGTCGGGCTGCCAGACCGCAAGCAAGCTTGCTGACCAGACCGCCGCTGCCGTAAGCCCTTATGTAACGCCGTTGGTCACACCCTACAAAATTGATGTGGTGCAGGGTAATGTGCTCACCCGTGAACAGCTCGCTGCTTTGCAGCTTGGCATGCCGCGTGCACAGGTCCCCGGTGTCGTGGGAACATCCCTGCTGGCAAGCGTCTTCCACGCCAACCGCTGGGACTATGTGTTCAGTTTCAAGAGAAAAGGCGGTGCGCTGGAGTCGCGCCGCGTCACCCTGTGGTTTGAAGCGGACAAACTGGCGCGGATTGAGGCCGATGAACTGCCCAGTGAAGCGGAATTTGTCGCAGGCCTGCGGGGTGTGCGCCAATCCGGCCCCTTGCCCATTCTGGAAGCCACCCCCGAACAGCTGGAGCGATTTCCGGCCCCGGCTCCTGTCGGCCCTGCGGGTGCGACCAGGTATGTCCCCAGCAGCTATCCGCCGCTGGAGTCACCCACTAACTAGGCCAGAAAGCCAGACCATGTCCACTGCACGTGCTGTGCGTCCCTTTCGTATTGCTGTAGCCGGTGCGTCCGGGCGCATGGGTCGTATGCTGGTCGAAGCGATCGGCCAAGCGGATGATTGCCGTCTTACGGCAGCGCTTGATATGGTCGGTAGCCCGGCTCTGGGTGAAGACGCAGCTGCCTTCAGCGGCAAAGCCGCCGGCGTTGCGATACAAGCGGACCTGGCGCAGGCGCTGCCGGGCAGCGCGTTCCTGATTGATTTCACCCGCCCCGAGGGAACCATGGAGCACCTGGCCGTGTGCGCCCGCCTGGGGATCGCCATGGTCATCGGTACCACCGGTTTCAGCGAGGCGCAAAAGACCCAGATTGAGCGTGCTGCGCAGTCCATTCCCATCATGATGGCCCCCAATATGAGCGTCGGCGTCAACGTCACCCTCAAACTGCTGGAGATGGCGGCCAAAGCGCTGGCTACGGGCTACGACATCGAAATCATCGAAGCCCACCACCGCCACAAAGTCGACGCCCCCTCCGGCACGGCTTTGCGCATGGGCGAAGTGATTGCGCAGGCCCTGGGACGTGATTTGCAGGAATGCGGGGTATTCGCCCGCGAAGGGATCACCGGCGAGCGGGATCCATCCAGCATCGGTTTTTCCACCATCCGTGGTGGTGACATCGTGGGCGATCACACCGTCTTGTTCGCCGGTACCGGCGAGCGCATTGAAATCACCCACAAGTCGTCCAGCCGCTCGACCTACGCGCAGGGGAGTTTGCGTGCTGTGCGTTTCTTGGCGGACAAGCCGCATGGCCTTTTTACAATGTTTGACGTTCTGGGCCTGTAGTGAATAGCTGGACGGTCTTGTTGGAGGGTGATGCTGTCCATCTGGCGGTTGCGCTGACCTTGTTGGCCATGTCGATCAGCAGCTGGACCTTGATGCTTTGGAAAATCCTCTTGCTCTGGCACTGCGGGGCCGATGTGCGCCGGGGTATTGCCGCGTTCTGGCAGGCGCCTGATTGGGAGGCTGGTGCCCGGGCGGCGACTGGTTTTGACGCCAGCGGATTGCTCGGTCCCCTGGCCGCCGCGGGCGGCGCGCCCTTGGCTGGCACGCTAGCGGCCACCGGCAGGCCGGAGCATCAGCACATGCGCAGCCTGCGCGCGGCCCTGGATGTGGCCACCCGTCGGCTGCAGTACGGGCAGGTGGTGCTGGCCACGGTTGGGGCTACGGCCCCGTTTGTTGGTCTTCTGGGAACGGTTTGGGGGATTTACCACGCTTTGCTGGGGATCGCCGACGCTACGCAGGTCAGCCTGCCCCAGATTGCTGCGCCCGTGGGCCAGGCGCTGATCATGACTGCTGCAGGTTTGGCTGTGGCGATTCCGGCCGTACTGGGTTACAACCTGCTGGGGCGCTGGATTGCGCGTATCGAATCGCAGCTCGAGGGCTTTGCCTTCGATGTACATGCCCTGCATCATGGCCCGGTTGCGGGCTGATTCCGCAATGGCGTTCGGTCGATTCTCCCGCACCGTGCCGGCCGCTCCAATGGGCGAGATCAATATGACGCCGCTGATTGACGTCATGCTGGTGCTGCTGGTGATTTTCATGGTCACCGCGCCCTTTCTGGTGAGTGCCGTCAAAGTCACACTGCCCAGTGCCGAGTCCCGCGATGATGCGCCTGCGCCCGCTGCGCTGGTGGTGGTGATCGACAAGAGTGGTCAGGTGTTCATCCAGGATCGTCCGCTTGATGCCGCGCAGCTGCCTGCCGAATTGGCCCGGGTGGCTTCCGCCGCCCCCGAAACCGAAATCCAGTTGCGCGCCGATACCGCCGTGCCCTACGGGCGGGTGGCGCAATTCATGGCGCTGGCCCAGGCAGCAGGCCTGGCGCGCATCGGCTTCGTCACCGAGGCCGCTACCAGCCCGCCGTTGCCCTAGACCTAAAATCTGCCGACCCCGCACGCCCACAGCGGCAGCGGGCGGTCCCTCCCGACGCCCCTCTTGTATGCACGACAAATACCAACCTTCCGCCATTGAACAAGCCGCCCGCGCGCACTGGGCGCAGCCCCTGTGGAACGGCCATGAGGCGTACCGCGTCAGCGAGGACGCCAGTAAGCCGAAGTACTACGCCTGCTCTATGCTGCCCTACCCCAGCGGCAAGCTGCACATGGGCCATGTGCGCAACTACACCATCAACGACATGCTCACGCGCCATTTGCGCATGAAGGGTTACAACGTTCTCATGCCCATGGGCTGGGACGCTTTCGGCCTGCCGGCGGAAAATGCGGCGCTGAAAAACGGCGTCCCACCGGCGAAGTGGACGTATGAAAACATCGCCTACATGAAGCAGCAGATGCAGGCCATGGGCCTGGCCATCGACTGGAGCCGGGAGATCGCGACCTGCGACCCGACGTATTACAAGTGGAATCAGTGGCTGTTCCTGAAGATGCTGGAAAAAGGCATCGCCTACCGCAAAACCCAGGTCGTCAACTGGGACCCGGAAGACCAGACTGTGCTGGCCAACGAGCAGGTTATTGACGGACGCGGCTGGCGCACCGGTGCGCTGGTCGAGAAGCGCGAGATCCCCGGCTACTACCTCAACATCACCCAGTACGCGCAAGAGTTGCTGGACCATGTGCAGATCGGCAACCCCAAAGCTACGCTCAATGGCTGGCCTGATAAGGTGCGGCTGATGCAGGAAAACTGGATAGGCAAGAGCGAGGGCGTGCGCTTTGCGTTCCCGCATGACATCCGCAGTGCGGACGACCAGCTGATCCAAGATGGGCGCATGTACGTGTTCACCACGCGCGCTGACACCATCATGGGCGTCACCTTTTGTGCCGTGGCCGCCGAGCACCCGCTGGCGGCGCATGCATCGGCCTCCAAGCCGGCGCTGGCGGCTTTTATCGAGGAATGTAAAACCGGCGGCACCACCGAGGCCGAGCTGGCCACGCAAGAGAAAAAAGGCATGCCAACCGGCTTGTTCGTCACCCATCCGCTCACGGGTGACAAGGTCGCGGTCTGGGTCGGTAACTATGTGCTCATGTCCTACGGCGATGGGGCGGTGATGGGTGTGCCGGCGCATGACGAGCGGGACTTCGCGTTTGCTTTGAAGTACGACTTGGCTATTCGGCAGGTGGTTGGCGTTGAAGCGGGTCCAGCGGCATCGGCGGATACGCCGGGCGCCTCATACGCCAGCTTCAAATCGGCGCCCGGCGTATCCGCCAATGCCGCTTCCTTGGCGTTCGATGCAACAGTCTGGCAGGAGTGGTATGCCTCTAAAGCGGGGGTGTGTGTGAACTCCGGCGATCTGGACGGCCTGGGTCAAAAGGCTGCTACGGACAAGGTGGCCTCCTTGCTCACCGCCAAAGGCCTTGGCGAGAAAAAAACCACCTGGCGTTTGCGCGACTGGGGCGTCAGCCGCCAGCGCTACTGGGGCACGCCGATTCCCATCATCCACTGCGATGAACACGGCGCGGTGCCGGTGCCCGAAAAGGACTTGCCAGTGGTCTTGCCGCAGGACTGCATTCCGGATGGTTCCGGCAACCCGCTGCACAAGCACGAAGGCTTTCACCACGGCGTGGTCTGCCCCACCTGCGGCAAGCCCGCGCGGCGTGAAACCGACACCATGGACACCTTTGTCGACTCGAGCTGGTACTTTTTGCGCTACTGCGACCCGCGCAACAGCCAGGCCATGGTGGCCGACGGTGCGGCCTACTGGGCGCCGATGGACCAGTACATCGGCGGTATCGAGCACGCCATCCTGCATCTCTTGTACGCGCGTTTTTGGACCAAGGTGATGCGCGATATGGGGCTGGTGAAGGTGGACGAGCCCTTCACCAAGCTGCTGACCCAGGGCATGGTGCTCAACCATATTTATTCCCGGCGCAACGACAAAGGCGGCAAAGACTATTTCTGGCCGCACGACGTAGAACACGTGCTGGACGCGGCGGGCAAGGTCACGGGCGCGCGCCTGATCAAGGCGGTGGGTGACTTGCCGGTGGGCACGCTGATTGACTACGAGGGCGTGGGCACCATGTCCAAGTCCAAAAACAACGGCGTCGATCCGCAGGCGCTGATCGAGAAGTACGGTGCCGACACCGCCCGCCTGTACACCATGTTCACTGCGCCGCCCGAGGCCACGCTGGAGTGGAACGATGGCTCGGTCGAGGGCAGCTACCGGTTCTTGCGCCGGGTCTGGAATTTCGCGGCCAAGCATGAAGCAGTGCTGCGTGCGTCCGCCGGCAAGCCCCTGCCCCCTGATCTGGGCAAGCCCGCCAAGGCTTTGCGGCTGGACATTCATACCGTGCTCAAACAGGCCAATTACGACTACGAGCGCATGCAATACAACACCGTCGTCTCGGCGGTGATGAAGATGCTTAACACGCTAGAAGACGTTGCTTTGACCGCCGCGCCTGGCGATGCGGCGGCGTTGGCCGAGTGCTTCTCCATTCTGTTGCGCGTTCTGTACCCGGTGTGCCCGCACATCAGCCACCAGCTGTGGACCGACCTGGGCTTTGTCGCATCCGCAGGAGATTTGCTGGACGCGCCCTGGCCGGCCGTCGATGACGCTGCATTGCTGCGCGACGAGGTGGAATTGATGCTGCAAGTCAACGGCAAGCTGCGCGGCTCGGTCTGGGTCGCATCTAGCGCCAGCAAAGAGTCGATCGAGGCCGCTGCCATCGCCAGCCCGGTATTCCAGGGTTTGGCCCACGGTGCTGCGCCGAAAAAGGTGATTGTGGTGCCCGGGCGCCTGGTGAATTTGGTACTGTGAGCGTATGAACACCCCGCGCAGACGCCATTTCAATTCGCTGCTGACCCTGGCCGCGGTGGCTGTGCTGTCGGCCAGTTTGGCGTCGTGCGGTTTTCACTTGCGCGGTGCGATGGACTTTGCCTTTGATACCGTGGCCGTGACGCCCGAGACCGGTGGCGCGGTCGCGCCCGAACTCATCCGGGTTTTGGGTGATCGGATCCGACCGGTGGCTCCCAAGCAAGACCAGGAACCGCCGCAGGTGATTTTGGACATTCTGTCCGAGGGTCGCGAGAAGGTGGTGGTCGGTGTCAACGCCTCCGGCCAGGTTCGCGAGTTTCAGCTGCGTATGCGTGTGCGCTTTCGCATGCGCACGCCGCAAGGCCGCATACTGATCGCCGCGACGGAGGTCACTCAGCAACGCGACATCAGCTTCAGCGAGGCCACCGTGCTGTCCAAAGAGGCCGAAGAAACCATGCTGTTTCGGGACATGCAAAGCGACATCGTGCAGCAGCTGCTGCGCCGCATGGCCGCGATCAAAACCCTCAGCCCCGCCGACCCCGCTAGCCCTCCCAAGCCCTAGCCGCCATGCAGCTCAGCGCGCAGCAACTCGGAGGCCATTTGGAGCGCGGTCTCAAAAGCCTGTATGTGCTGCACGGCGACGACCCGCTCATGCAACTTGAGAGCCTGGACCAGATCCGCGCCGCCGCCCGCGCCCAGGGTTTTGCTGAGCGCACATCGCACACCGTGATGGGTGCGCACTTCGACTGGAGCGCGGTTCTCTCGGCCAGCCAGTCCATGAGTTTATTCTCTGACAAACAAATCACCGAAATCCGGATCCCCAGCGGAAAACCCGGCAAAGAAGGCAGCACCGCCTTGCAGCAGTTGGCCGAGTCTGCGGTGGGGGACGAGGGCAATCTGAGCATCGTGCTGCTGCCGCACCTGGACAAAGCGTCCAAGTCCAGCGCCTGGTTCATGGCGCTGGAGGGACATGGTGTGTCGATTGCCGTGGAGCCCATGGAGCGCAGCGCGCTGCCGCAGTGGCTGGCCATGCGTCTGGCGGCCGTGGGTCTGCGCGTGGAAGCGGGCGAGCAGGGGCAGCACACCTTGCAGTTTTTTGCCGACCGGGTCGAGGGCAATTCGCTGGCCGCGCACCAGGAAATCCAGAAGCTTGCCTTGCGCTACCCGCCTACGGCTGAGAACGGCGGCGTGCTGAAGTCCGAGCAGGTCGAAGCGGCGGTGCTCAACGTGGCGCGCTACGACGTCTTCAAACTCTCCGAAGCCGTGCTGTCAGGTCAGCGCCAGCGTGTGCAGCGCATGCTTGACGGCCTGCGCGCCGAAGGCGAGGCTGAGGTGCTGGTGCACTACACCCTGGCTGAAGACATCCGCGCCTTGAAGCGCGTCAAAGACGCGACAGCCCAGGGCCGGCCCTTGCCGCTGGCGCTCAAGGAACAGCGCATCTGGGGCAACCGCGAGCGGCATTTCGCCCGGGTGCTGCCGCTCCTGAGCGAGACGGCTTTGGCCGAACTGCTGCAAGCTGCGCACCACGTCGATGGCATCGTCAAAGGCCTCAAACGCCCTGACTGGCCGCTGGACGGCTGGCAGGCCTTGCAGCGCTTGGCGCTCCAGTTGTGCGCGTTCTGTGATGCGGGCGCGGGGCATCCAGCACCGCGTGGGAAAATGTCCGCATGAACGCTATGTCCTCCCCCGAATCCATCACCGCATACGCCCAGGGCTTGGGCGCGCAGGCCAAGGCCGCTTCCGCCTTGATGGCCAAGGCCTCCACCGCATCCAAAAACCAGGCCCTGTTGCGTATGGCCGCGCTCTTGCGCCAGAACACCGCATCCTTGCAAGTTGATAACGCCAAAGACCTGGAGCGGGCGGTGGCAGCAGGTCTTGCCGCACCCATGGTGGATCGCTTGCGCCTGACGCCCAAAGTGCTGGAAACTTGTGCGCAGGGCTGCGAACAACTCGCCGCGATGCCGGACGTGATTGGCGACATCACCGGCATGAAGCAGCAGCCCAGCGGCATCCGCGTGGGCCAGATGCGTGTGCCCATTGGCGTCTTCGGCATGATTTTTGAGAGCCGCCCCAATGTGACCATCGAGGCTGCGAGCCTCTCCATCAAAAGCGGTAATGCCTGCATCCTGCGCGGCGGCTCCGAGGCGATTGACTCCAACAAGGCGCTGGCGCTGCTGGTGGAGCAGGCGCTTGTTGAAAGTGGCCTGCCCGCGCACGCGGTGCAGCTGGTGCAAACCACGGACCGCGCGGTGGTGGGTGAACTCATCGCCATGCCGCAGTTTGTGGACGTAATCATTCCGCGCGGCGGCAAGGGCCTGATCGAGCGCATCAGCCGCGATGCCAAAGTGCCCGTCATCAAGCACCTGGACGGCAACTGCCACACCTATGTGGACGAGCCCTGCGACATCGCCATGGCCGTGACCGTGGCAGACAACGCCAAAACCCAGAAATACAGTCCTTGCAACGCCAGCGAAAGCCTGTTGGTGGCGCGCGGTGTGGCCGCAGAATTTTTGCCACGCATTGGCGCGATGTACGCTGCCAAGGGTGTGGAAATGCGCTGCTGCCCCGAGGCACGGGCCATATTGGCCAGCGTCGCCGGCGCGAACCTGCAAGACGCCAGCGAACAAGACTGGTTTGAGGAATACCTCGCCCCCATCATCAGCATCAAAGTGGTGGACGGCGTGGACGCGGCCATCGCCCACATCAACCACTATTCCAGCCACCACACGGACGCCATCCTCACCCGCGACCACATGCATGCCCAGCGCTTTCTGCGCGAAGTCGATTCCGCCAGCGTCATGGTCAACACCAGCACCCGTTTTGCCGACGGTTTTGAGTACGGCCTGGGCGCTGAGATCGGCATCTCAACCGACAAATTCCACGCGCGCGGTCCGGTGGGTATTGAGGGGCTGACCTCGCTCAAATACGTGGTCTTGGGGCAGGGGGAAGTGCGGGGCTAGTCGGTCGGGCCCAAGCCCGACAATCCTCCCATGCCCCACGCCTTTGAATCCCTTACGCCCGACACGGTTCTCGATGCCTTGGAGTCGGTGGGCTTGCGTGGCGATGGGCGCTTAACCGCGCTGTCTTCGTATGAAAACCGGGTCTACCAGGCGGTGCTGGAGGACGGAAGCCAGGTGGTGGCCAAGTTTTACCGGCCGCAGCGTTGGAGCACGGTGCAGATTCTGGAAGAGCACGCGTTTTCTGCGCAGCTGTTGGCCGCTGAGGTGCCGGCGATTGGGCCGCTGGTGCTGGGCGGACAGACGCTGCACCAGTTTGGCGGCTTTGCATTCAGCGTGAGCCCGCGCCGGGGCGGACGCCAGCCCGAGCTGGACGACCTGGAGGTGCTGGAGTGGATAGGGCGCTTTCTGGCCCGCATCCACACGGTCGGTGCGCAGCAGCCCTTTGTGGCGCGCCCCGCCTTGAACCTTGCGAGCTTTGGCACCGAGTCGGTGAACTGGCTGCTGGAGAACCTGCAGGTGCCGCTGGATGTGCAATCGGCCTGGACCGATGCGGCGCAGCAGGCCTTGGCGCTAGTGGCCGCGCATCCCGCGCTGACCGATTCACCCGCAGGGCCAATCCGCCGGATTCGGCTGCATGGCGACTGCCACCCCGGCAATATTTTGTGGACGCCGCTGGACGCAGCCGCCGGGCCGGGGCCCCACTTTGTCGATCTGGACGACGCCCGCAGCGGTCCAGCGGTACAGGATTTTTGGATGCTGCTCAGTGGCGATCGGCACCAGCAAACCCGTCAGCTCGGCGCGCTGGTGGACGGTTACGAGCAGTTCCGCGACTTTGACCGCGAAGAGCTGGCACTGATCGAGCCGCTGCGCACCCTGCGCCTGATCCACTACAGCGCCTGGCTGGCGCGGCGCTGGAGCGATCCGACCTTTCCCGCCAACTTCCCCTGGTTTGGCAGCAGCGACTACTGGCACGGCCAGGTGCAGGTGCTGCAAGACCAGATCGAGGCCATGGCGGAGCCGCCGCTGGTGGTTTGACAGATGGCGCAAGCGCTACCCACGCTCAACCTCATCGGCGCGGGCCGGGTCGGCCAGACGCTGGCGCAGCTGTGGACGCGTAACGGCGTGCTGCAGGTGCGGGATGTGCTGACCCGCTCAATAGCCAGTGCGCAGGCGGCGCTGGATTTCATCGCGCCGGGTGCGTCTTCGGGGCGGGCGCTAGCGCACATCGCAGACATGCGCGCCGCCGATATCTGGCTGCTGGCCGTGCCCGATGCGCAGATCGGCGCGTGTGCGCTGGAATTGGCTACCCATGCCGGCCAGTGTGGCGATGCCCCTGCGCTGGCTTTTCATTGCAGTGGTGCGCAGAGCGCAGCGCTGCTCAGGCCGCTGCGCGATCTCGGCTGGTCGGTGGCCAGCGCGCACCCGGTTTTGAGTTTTGCCAGCCCGCAGGCCGCCGCGGCGCAATTTCCCGGAACCCCCTGCGCGCTCGAAGGTGACGCCGCCGCCTGTGGCGCGCTGCAGCCCTGGTTCTCGGCAATAGGCGGAGCCTGTTTCACTGTTCGCAGCGAAGACAAAGTGCTCTACCACGCAGCGGCCGTGCTGGCGACCAACTTTGCCCCGGTACTGCAAGCACTGGCCGAAGACGCCTGGCGCGCTACCGGTATGCCGGATACCCTTTCTCTGCGTTTGCGCGAGCGCCTGCTGCATAACGCGGTAAACAACATCGTGGCGCTGGGGCCGCAGCGGGCGTTGACCGGCCCGGCCGCGCGCGGCGACCACGCGGCCATTGCCCTCCAGGCCGATGTGGTGGCCGACTGGGATCCGCAGGCCGCAGCGGCCTACCGCGCCTTGAGTGTGCTGGCCTTGCGCCTGGCAGGGCACCCGCCAGAGCCGCCGCAGGCCTGAGCCACCGCACCCCGCAGCAATCTCCATTGCGCTGCCACACCCGCCTGCAAGCGCCTCAGGGTGAACCCGGCATCGCCGCTTGTGGTTGGGGTGAACCGCCCCAGCCTCGGCAGTCGTAAAAATTGAAGCGCGCCACCGGCGCACCCCAGCGGTACACGGGCAGGGTCTCCAGCAAGGTACAACGGGCAAAACCATGTGCACCGACGGGCGGTGTGAACGATAGGCGGGACACGTCGACCAGCAGCGTGTCACCGCCTGGCGGCAAGGCGCCGGCCCAGAGCATGAACTGCGACATGCCGATGTCCAGCACATGCACCGGCATCGGCTGCGCGTACCAGCCGATCCGGCTGGCCAGCGTCCAGTTTTGCACAGCCACGCTGGACAGGCCATGCGCGATGGCAAGTGCGCGCGCGCGCGCTCCAGCCGCATCCCAGCCGAACAAATCCGAGAAGGGGTTATCGCCCTCCGGCGTCACCAGCAGCGTGCGCGACATCAGGGGCGCGCCTGCACCCAGCGTCAGTGCCAGCATGGCCGCGCAGATCAGTGCCTGCAGCAAAGCTAGTGCGGTAATCCAGCGCCGCTGCCCCGCCGCCCAAGCGCGTGCCAAAACCAGCCCGGCAAATGGTGCCAGGCAGACCCAGCCCGGCGCGCTCCAGTGCGGCAGGCTCACGCCGCCCCCCGCCATAGAGGCCAGCACCCCAAACGGGATCAGAAAAAACCCGCGCCAACGCCAGGCCTGCGGTACGCCTGAGACCATGCATCCGGCCAATAACAGCGGCCCATACGCGAAGGCCTGGATCACCAAAAACCGCAGCACGTTCAGCACGTCCCAGCTCCCACCGGAACCATGTTGCGCCTGGTACTTGAGCGACACCCAGTCATGCTGCGCATTCCACCAGAACACCGGGGCGACCACCAGCAGCGCCAGCAGCAGCGCCGCCCAGACCCGCGCCTGCAGCAGCAGCCCCGCGCCGTAGCGCAGCAGCAGGCACAGCACCACGGGGGTTGCCAGCAGTACGGCGGTGTATTTGGACAAGCCCGCCAGCCCCAGTGCCAAGCCCAGCAGGAGCCACCAGCGCCAGCCCGCCAGCGCGGTCTGCCGCACCATGTGCAGGGTCAGCGCCATGGTCCAGATGCTCATGGCCATCAGCACGGTATCGGGTACCAGGCCGATACCCAGCACGTGGATAACCGGAGCCAAGGCAAAGGCCGCAAGCGCCCACAGGCCCGCGTCGCGCTGGATGGGCTGCAGGCGCCCTGTCACATGGAAGATGCCCCAGGCGCTGAGCAACCACAGCGCGCCGGGCAGGGCGCGGGCCAGCCACACCGGCGCGTCCATCACCACCAGCGGCCACTGGATCCAGCCCACCATAGGCGGGTGGTCAAAGTAGCTCCAATCCGGATGCGCGGCATACAGCAGGTAATGCGCCTCGTCCACCGACAGACCGATGGATGCGCCAATGGCCAGGTGCAGTAGCGCCAACGCCAGCAAGGCCGGGGGCATACGGTGGATGAGGTGCACGGTGTGGGGTGGCAGCGCAGGGGATGTGGCAGCCGCATGCGCAGCAGGCGCGCAGTCTAAACTCCTTTGCGCAAACCGCATGTCTGCCGGTTTCACCTTACTTTGAATGGATGTGTATGCCCACCTACCACGTTGAAATGATCGAAGGCCGCACGATTGAGCAAAAGCGCAAGCTGGTGCAGGAAATTACCCGTGTCAGCGTCGAAGTGCTGGGCGGTTCGCCCGACTCGGTGGATGTGTTGATTGTCGATGTCAAGCCCGAAAACTGGGCCACCGGCGGCAAACTCTGGACCAACCCGCGCAGTTAGTTGCCCTTGGCCAGCGCCGAGGCGATGGCTGCCTCCAGCGCGTCCATGAACAGGGCCGGCACATCGCAGCCGGTCTGGTCGCTGATTTCCTGGAAGCAGGTCGGGCTGGTCACGTTGATCTCGGTCAGGTGCGTGCCGATGATGTCCAGGCCCACCAACAGCAGACCGCGGGCGGCCAGCGTGGGGCCCAGCGCCTCAGCCAGTTTGCGGTCGGCGTCGGACAGCGGCAGGGCTACGCCTTTACCGCCTGCAGCCAGATTGCCGCGCACCTCGCCGCCTTGCGGAATGCGCGCCAGACAATAGGGCACCGGCACGCCGCCAATCACCAGCACGCGTTTGTCGCCCGCTGCGATTTCAGGGAGGAACTTTTGCACCATTAGGGTTTGCGCACCCTCGCGGTTCAGGGTTTCGATGATGGCACCCAGATTGCGTCCGTCGCTAGCTACGCGGAAGATGCCGCTGCCGCCCATGCCGTCCAGGGGCTTGAGGATCACATCCTGGTGTTCGGCGTGGAAGGCGCGCACGGCGGCCGCTTCGCGGGTGACCAGGGTGGGGGGAATCCACTGTGGGAATTCGAGGATGGCCAGCTTTTCCGGATGGTCGCGCAGGGCGCGGGGGCGGTTGAAGACGCGTGCGCCTTCGCGCTCGGCCTGTTCCAACAGGTGGGTGGCGTAGAAATACTCGCTGTCAAACGGCGGGTCCTTGCGCATCACGATGGCGTCGAATGCATGCAGGGCTCGCACCTCGGTGGCTTCGGTGGTGAACCAGTCTGACGCGTGTCCGGTGAGGCGGATGCGCCGGGTTTGCGCTTGCGTGACCCCGCCGCGCTGCCAGACCAGCTGGCGCGGCTCGCAGGCGTTCAGCGTGTGGCCCCGGCCTTGTGCTTCGCGCATCATGGCAAAGGTCGTGTCTTTGTAGATCTGGAAGGACTCCAGCGGGTCGGCGACAAAAAGCAGGTGCATGGCGGGCCTTGGTTCAAAAACGCAGCGCAGCGCTGCGGCGGGCGTGTTGGATCAGCATCGCGCAGACACCGGCTAGCAGGCCCCAAAAGGCGGAGCCCACCCCGGCAATCACCACGCCGCTGAGCGTGATCAAAAAGGTGATGATGGCGGCCTCACGCTCGCTACTGTCCTGCAAGGCAGTGCTCAGCGCGTTGGCGACGGTACTCATCAGCGCCAGCCCCGCTATCGCCACCACCAGTGGCTTGGGGAATGCCAACAGCGCGCCCATGATGGTCGCGCCAAACAGGCCCACCACCACATAAATCGCCCCGCAACTCACAGCCGCCGTATAACGCCGCGACGGGTCCGGATGCGCCTGCGGGCCCATGCACATGGCCGCGGTGATGGCGCTCAGATTGAGTTGAAAAGCCCCAAACGGTGCCAGCACGACGGTGGCTGCCCCGGTCAGGGTCAGAATCTTGGTGATCGGGATGCCCGCATCGCCGCCGTTGGCGCGCTCGTCACCAAAGCCACAGGCTTTGATGGCCGCGACGCCGGGCATGTTCTGCGAAGCCATGGTGACGATGAACAGCGGCACAGCCAGGCTGACCGCTGCCGACCAGGTGAACACTGGGGCTACAAAAACCGGTACCGTCAGACCCGCAGGAATCGGCTGCGCCCCAAAACCGTGGGTCAGCGCCGTGTACAACACCGCCGCACCCAGACAGATCAGTACCGCATACAGCGGGAAAAGCCGCCGCCCCAGCAAATACGCGCTCAGCATCACCAGCACCAGCGCCAGATTGGTCTGCGCCGCAGCAAAGCCGGTCAGGCAAAAACCGGCCAGCACGCCGGCCAACAGCGCCGATGCCAGCGACATGGGCATGAGCCGCATGATGCGCTCGAACCAGCCGCTGGCACCGATTACAAAAATCAGCCCGCCGCTGAGCATGAATGCGCCAATCGCCTCGCCCATGCTGAAATGCCCCGTGGCACCCGCGCTGGCAAGCACCGCCGCCCCCGAAGAACTCCAGGCCACCATCACTGGCTTGCGCAGCCACAGCGAGGGCAGCAGCGTGGTCAGGCCCATGCCGATGCCGATGGCCCATAACCACGAGGCCAGCATTTCCGGCGTCGCGCCAAAAGACAGCGCGGCTTGGAAGACGATGGCAATTGAGCTGGCCACGCCCACCAGAACCGACACAAAACCGGCGGTGACGGTGGAGAGGCTGAGGTCTTTGAAAAATTGCACGCTGAATGTCCGGCTGGCAGCCGGTCTTAAATTTCGATTTTGGAGCCCATCTCAACGACGGCGTTGCTGGGCAGTTTGAGGAAGTCGGCTGCCGCGCTGGCATTGTGGTGCATTTGGGCAAACAGCTTTTCCCGCCAGATCGCCATGCCGCCGCCCAGCGTGGGCACCACGGTGTCGCGCGACAAAAAGTAGCTGGTGGTCATGGGCTCCACATCGCAACCCCGGCCCGCGAGTTGCTGCAAAGCTTTGGGGACGTTGGTATCGTTCTTGAAGCCGTAGTCGATGCGCACCTGCCAGCAGTCGTGCCCAAGGCGCTCGATTTCCAGGCGCTTGTCCAGCCCGATCCAGGGCACTTCGTGGTTGCGCACGGTGACAAACAAGTTGGTCTCGTGCAGTACCTTGTTGTGCTTGAGGTTGTGCAAAAGCGCGTTGGGAACGGTGCCGGGGTCGGCGGTCAGGAACACCGCAGTGCCGGGCACGCGCACGGGGGGGCTGATGAAGAGCGAATCCAGAAAGCCGGACAGGTCCATGGAATCGGCCCGGATTTTGGAGTGCATGAGCGCGCGCCCGTCTTTCCAGGTGGTCATAAGCACAAACACCGCGCCGCCAATGGCCAGCGGGAACCAGCCACCATCAAACAGCTTGAGCAGGTTGGAGCCCCAGAACACCAAATCCACCGCAAAAAACACCCCGGTAGCCGCCAGACACAGCCCCAGCGGGTAGTGCCAAGCGTAGCGGACCACAAAAAAGGTGAGCAGTGTGGTGATCAGCATGTCGGTGCACACGGCAATGCCGTATGCCGCGGCCAGATTGCCGGAGGTTTTGAACATCACCACCGCCAGCACGATGGCCACAAACAAGCCCCAGTTCACGGCGTGGATATAGATCTGCCCGGTGTCCCGGGTGCTGGTGTGCAGGATGTTCAGGCGCGGCAGGTAGCCCAGTTGGATCACCTGCTTGGTCACGCTGAAAGCTCCGGTGATCAGCGCCTGTGAGGCGATGACGGCGGCAGCCGTGGCCAGCACCACCAGCGGCACCAAAGCCCACTCCGGGGCCATCATGTAGAACGGGTTTTTCACTGCCCCGGGGTTGGATAGCAGCAGCGCGCCCTGGCCAAAGTAGTTCAGCACCAGCGCGGGCATGACTACCGCAAACCAGGCCAGCCGGATGGGCTTTTTGCCAAAGTGCCCCAGGTCGGCATACAGCGCCTCGGCCCCGGTCACGCACAAGACCACGGCACCCAGCAGCATAAAGGTCAAGGTCGGGTGCTCCCAGGAGAACACGGCTGCGTAATACGGGTTGAGTGCCAGAAGGACCACCGGGTTATCGACAATGTGGAACACGCCCAGCGCGGCAATCACCGCAAACCAGACCACGGTAATCGGCCCGAATGCGCGCCCGATGCCACCGGTACCGCGCTTTTGCACCGCGAACAGGCAAAACAGAATTACCAGCGTAAGCGGCACGACGTATTTTTCTAGCCCCGGCGCCAGCACGTTCAAACCCTCCATGGCCCCGAGTACCGAAATCGCCGGGGTAATCACCCCGTCGCCGTAAAACAGGCAGGTTCCAAAGATGCCAACGGACAGCAGGACGCCGCGCAGCCGGGGCTTGTCTTTCACTGCTTGGGACGCCAGGGCCAGCATGGCGATCAGGCCGCCTTCGCCCTCGTTGTCGGCGCGCAAGACCAGCACCACGTATTTGAGCGAGACGATGATGGTCAGCGTCCAGAAAATCAGGGAGAGGATGCCGTAGATGTTGTCGACGGTCAGCGCCAGGTGCCCGGAGGCGAAGACTTCTTTCATGGCGTACAGCACGCTGGTGCCGATGTCACCGTAGACCACGCCGATGGCGGCTAAAACCAGGGAGGGGAGGGAAGACTTCGAAGCGGATGAGGACACTAATTTGCACCGGCCCAGAGCGGTTGGCCGGTTTCCATGCGACGCGGGAGGGCCATTGTGCATCCGCAAACCGGCTAGTCACAGGCTGCTGTCAACAAAGGCTGAAAAATTTGTTGCAATGCAACAAAATGGCGGAGCAACGCGCCCAATTGCGGCGCCCCAGGCCGCCTAATCCTCGTTTTCGGCCATCGGATCGGTCTGTTCCAGCTCGACGCTGCCCGCCAACAGAGCCAGGCGGGCGATCACCCCGTACATGTAAAAGCGGTTTGGCGCGCTGGCACCCGGGCGCATGCCCGGCTCGGGCAGCGACAGACTTTGCGCAAAGGCCAGCGGCACGTAGCTCGAGCCCGGCGCGCTGAGCAGTTCGTCGGCACCCTGTTGCGCGTGCACCCGGTAAAAGCCACCCACCACAAAACGATCCAGCATATAGACCACCGGCTCTGCCACGGCGTCGTTGATCCGCTCCAGCGTCAACACCCCTTCCTGCACGACCAGCGCTTGCGGCCCCGTCGCCGGTAGCAGCGCCGCCTGCGCTGCCAGGTCTTTGCCGTCGCGCAGCGTCATCAGGCCCATGCCGCTGTGCTGGTCGTCGTGCTTGACCACCACAAAGGGCCGTTCCTTGATGCCGTATTCCTTGTACTTGCGCCGGGTTTTGAGCAGCATGGCCTCGACCTTGGCGCGCAGCGCAGCCAGGCCGTGCGGCGTGGCCAGATCAAGCTCACCGCAAACATCAAAGTCGGGGTTGACCAGCCAGGGGTCCACGCCGATCAGTTTGGCAAATCGCTTGGCCGCGTCGTCATAGCAGTCGAAGTGGCGGCTCTTGCGGCGCACCGCCCAGCTTGCGTGCAGCGGCGGCAAAAGGTATTGCGATTGCAAGTCCTCCAAAATGCCGGGGATACCGCTGGCCAGGTCGGTGTTGAGCAGAATGGTACAAGGATCGAAGTCTTTGACGCCGATGCGCCCGCGCTCGCGCAGCACCGGCTCAAAGACCACGTTATCGCCACCGGGCACCGCAAGCGTCAGGCTTTTTTTCAGGTCGGGGCTGATCGAGCCAAAGCGCACGTTCAGGCCGGCCATTTCAAAGATGCGCCGCAGCTGCACCAGGTTGCTCAGGTAAAAGCTGTTGCGTACGTGGTTGTCGGGGACGATCAGCAGGTTACGGGCCTCGGGGCAGGTTTTCTCCACAGCCGAGAGCGCCGCCTGCACTGCCAGCGGCAGCATGGCCGGGGTCAGGTTATTCCAGCCGCAGGGGAAGAAGTCCGTATCCACTGGGGCCAGTTTGAAGCCGGCGTTGCGCACATCGACTGAGCCATAAAACGGCGGCGTGTGCTCCATCCACTCCATGCGGAACCAGCGCTCAATCGCCGGCATGGTGTCCAGCATGCGCTGCTCCAGTTCATTGATGGGGCCATGTAGCGCAGTAACGAGATGGGGAACCATGGTGGTCTGTGTAGCCTGGGTTAATGGTGGGTTTTTGACAGTGTGTTGGGTCGTCTGGTCGTCACCTTAACCGAAGCAGGCAACCCCACTTGGTGCAGGGCTTCAACGCCCGCGCTGGCCGGCTACTACAAGCCCCACGCCTGACAAGATCAGCGCCCCGCCCACCAGGTGGTGCATCGCCAAGGCCTCACCCAGCAGCAGCCACCCGACCACCGCGGCGTACAGCGGCCCCAGGTACATGGTCATGGCTACCGGGCCCGGGCCTAGAACCGATTGGGTCCATCCGTAAATCCAGTAGGCCAGCACGCCCGGGAACACCGCTGCCATCACGATCAGCAGCACAGCCTGCTCGCCCAGCGCCGGCCCGCTCTGGGCCAGTTCCCATGCCGCAAATGGCACCAGCACCACCACGCCACCGGCGCATATCACCGCCAAGCGCGCGTGCGCGCTCAAGGGACTGTGCCAGTGCTTTTGCAGCATCGAGTACGCCGCCCAGGCGGTGGCGGCCCCTGCAATCCACAGGTCGCCGGGTACAAACTCCATCTGCCCCAGGCGTTGCCACTCGCCCTGTACCACCACATGCACCACGCCCGCCAGCGCGCCCACCACGCCCAGCACCTGCCGCTTGGAAAATGGCTCGCGCAGCCACAGCACCGAGCCCACGGCAATCATCACCGGTGAGGCCGCATAAATGAGCGAGATATTCATCACGCTGGTGGTCTGCCCGGCGAAGTACACCGCCGCGCCGCAAATCCACATACCGCAGCCGCCCAGCACCAGGTATTGCCAGGCGTGGCCGCGAATATGCGCACGCTGCGCCCACAGTTCGGCGTGCGTAAAGCCCGCCAAAATCGCCGCGGCCAGCATCCAGCGCCCGATGGCCAACACATGCGGTGTGATCACCCCCGGCGCGCGCCGGGCGATGACCGAGTTGACAATCCATAGCAAGGGAATGACCCAGATCAGCAACTGCGCCAGACGGATGTGGGGGTGGACGGCTGGCGATGCTGCGTCGGCAGACGAAAGGGGTTCAGTCAAAAGGGCTTAGTTCAAAAAAGATGCAGTGGCAACGCTACCACAGCCCGCGCGGCGCGCCCGCGCATGCCGGCGCTTTACAAAATGCGCGAGAAGCGCTCCCGGCTCAGGTCTTCTTGTAAGTAGCTGTCAAACACCATGGCGATGGCGCGTACAAAAAACCAGCCCTTGTCGCTGACCCGGATGCCTTGCGCATCCACATCCAGCAGGCCTTCCTGCGCCAGCGGCTGCAGCGCGCGCAATTCAGCGGCGAAATATCGGGCAAAGTCGATCATCCAGGCGCTGGAGACCACCTCAAATTCCACTGCACCCTGGCACATCAGCGCCATGATCACGGTGCGGCGCAGCATCGCGTCACGGGTCAGGGCCAGGCCGCGCATCACGGGGAAACGCCCCTGGTCCAGCAGCTCGTAGTAGGTGTCCAGCGTTTTGGCGTTCTGGCTGTAGGTGTTGCCGATGCGGCCAATGGACGACACGCCCAGCGCAATCAAATCGCAGTCCGGGCGGGTACTGTAGCCCTGGAAGTTGCGGTGCAAACGCCCCTGCCGCTTGGCCACCGCCAGCGCGTCATCGGGCAGGGCGAAATGGTCCATGCCCACATACACATAACCGGCTCCCACCAGCACCTCCAGCGCGTGCGCCAGCATGGCCACCTTGGTGCTGCCGTCGGGCAGTTCGTTCACGTTGATGCGGCGCTGCGGTTTGAAACGCTGCGGCAGGTGCGCGTAGGCGTACAACGCGATGCGGTCTGGCCGTAGCGTGATCACTTGCTGCAGCGTGCGCTCCATCGACGCCAGGCTTTGCCGGGGCAGGCCGTAAATCAAGTCGATGTTGATCGACTCCAGCCCCCGCACCCGCGCCTCGTGCACCAGATCAAAGACCTGCTGCGTCGACTGGAGGCGGTGTACCGCTTCTTGCACCGCCGGGTCAAAGTCCTGCAAGCCAAAGCTCAGCCGGTTAAAGCCCAAGTCGGCAATGGTTTGTAAGCGCTCCACGCTGACTGTGCGCGGATCGACTTCAATGGCGATTTCTGGTTTGGCTGTAAAGCTGAAATTGGCGCGCAGAAGCTCCATCAAGCCGGCCAGCTCGGTGTCGCTCAGAAAGGTCGGACTACCGCCGCCCAGGTGCAGCTGCCCGAGTGCCTGTCGCTTGCCGATGATGGCGGTGTGCAGCGCTAGCTCTTTGGCGAGGTAGTCCAGGTAGCGCGCCGCCCGGCTGTGGTGCTTGGTGATGATCTTGTTGCAAGCGCAGTAATAGCACAGCGACTCGCAAAACGGAATATGCACATACAGCGACAGCGTGGCCAGTCGCCCCGGCGAACCCAGCGTTTGCTCTAGAACTCTGCCGTAATCCGCGTCGTCAAAGGCCTCTACAAAGCGATCCGCCGTGGGGTATGAGGTGTAGCGCGGCCCGGCGATGTCGAAGCGGCGAAGGAGTTCCGGTGACGGTGTAGTCGGAAGGCTAGCGATAGTGGCCATGGGTTCAGCGGCAATAAATGTTTGCGCAACTGTGGCAGGCTTGCCCGCTGGCGTGTTTGACGTTAGTCAACAAATTGATGCGTTGCACCACTGTTACGCCAATGGACTGACAGACACGCTTTGCAGCCCTTGGGGGCCGCGCCGGGTCAGCTGGCTTGGGCAGCCTGTATCGGCACAGCAGCCCCGCGTGCCAGCGCCGCGCGCGCGGCCTGCCAGACCGCGCGCGGGCTGTCGGGTTTGCGCCTGTGGTCGCTCCAGACCTGGCGCCACATACGCCCGCCGCGCTGACCGTGGTGCAGGCCCAGCATGTGGCGTGCAATCGCGTACCAGGGGCAGCCGTCCTCCACAAACGCCCGCTCCATGTAGTCCACCATCGCCTCTTCCACCGCCTCGCGGGTCAGCGTCTGCGGCGCCGCGTCGAAATGCAGCGCGTCCCAACCCGACAAGAGCCAGGGCTGGTAATAGGCCTCGCGCCCGATCATCACGCCGTCCACACGCGCCAGGTGCGTCTGTATCTGCGCGTCCTGCGTGATGCCGCCGTTCACGACGATGGTCAGGCCGGGGAAGTCCCGCTTGAGCTGGTAGGCCAGCTCGTAGCGCAGCGGCGGAATCTCGCGGTTCTCTTTGGGCGAGAGACCTTGCAGCCAGGCATTGCGCGCATGCACTATGAACACCGCGCAACCGGCCTCGCTGACCGTGCCGACAAAGTCGCGCACAAAGCCATAGTCCTCGTTCTTGTCAATACCAATGCGGTGCTTCACCGTCACCGGCAGGCTCACCGCGTCCACCATCGCTTTGACGCCATCGGCCACCAGCGCTGGCTCGTTCATCAGGCATGCCCCAAACGCCCCGCGTTGCACCCGCTCGCTCGGGCAGCCGCAGTTCAGGTTGATCTCGTCATAGCCCCACTGCGCCCCCAGCCGCGCCGCATGCGCCAGGTCTGCGGCCTCGCTGCCGCCCAGCTGCAGCGCCACCGGATGCTCCTCGGCGTTAAAGCGCAAATGCCGCTCCACGCTCCCATGCAGCAAAGCGCCCGTGGTCACCATCTCGGTGTACAGGCGGGTGTGGCGGCTCAGCAGCCGGTGGAAGAAGCGGCAATGGCGATCGGTCCAGTCCATCATGGGGGCGACGGAGAGGCGCCAGGGGCTGAATGGGTGCGTTGGGTGCATCCGCTTGAAGATAACCCAACCCTTCTTCTAATCCCAGCTATCCCCCCCACCGCTATCCCAGGAACCGCTGTCCTGGATACCAAAATCCTGGCCGCCCATGTCGGCGTTGGTATCGGGTGGGGCGTGGTGGGTCTCGGGCGCGGCTGCGTTGGCTTCTTTGCCCTCTTCGCCGCCCATCAGGTTGCGGCCAATGGCTTCGGCGGCCATGAAGCCGGCGCCGACGGCCAGGCCGGTTGCTACGCCACCCATGATGCG
>CAMAQV010000036.1 GCA_945860595.1 Comamonas sp. lk | reverse complement strand
CCCGAAGGCAAAGAGATGGTGATGCCGGGAGACAACGTGTCGATCACGGTCAAGCTGATCAACCCGATTGCCATGGAAGAGGGCCTGCGCTTTGCGATCCGCGAAGGCGGTCGTACCGTGGGTGCGGGTGTGGTGGCGAAAATTATTGCGTAGTCAACAAAGAACCAACAAGGAACCCACATGGCTACCAAACAAAAAATTCGCATCCGTCTGAAGGCTTTTGACTACAAACTGATAGACCAATCTGCGGCGGAAATCGTTGATACGGCCAAGCGTACAGGCGCCATCGTCAAAGGCCCTGTGCCCTTGCCGACCCGCATGAAGCGCTTCGACATCTTGCGTTCGCCCCACGTCAATAAAGCCAGCCGTGACCAGTTCGAAATCCGCACGCACCAGCGTTTGATGGATATCGTGGACCCCACGGATAAAACCGTGGACGCGTTGATGAAGCTCGATTTACCAGCGGGAGTGGACGTAGAGATCAAGCTGCAATAAATATTGCGCGAATAAACAGGGCGGCACCTGCCCTGCAGCCCTGTTTAGCGCATATACTCGCGGGCTCGACTCAGATTGGGTCGGGCTTTACCAACAGTCTTTCGCATCACAACGGCGTGGCCAATTGCAGTCGCACCGGCGGAAGTAACGGAGAAAACAATGAGTCTTAGCAATCATTTAGGGTTGCTGGGTCGCAAAGTTGGCATGATGCGCATATTCACGGAAGAAGGGGACGCAGTCCCTGTGACCGTGGTAGACGTGTCGAACAACCGCGTGACGCAGGTCAAAACCCAAGTCCATGACGGCTACGTCGCCTTACAGGTGACTTTTGGTGCCCGCCGCGCGTCGCGCGTCACCAAGCCCATGGCAGGTCATCTATCCAAGGCCGGCGTCGAGGCGGGTGAAATCATTCAGGAATTCCGTGTTAGCGCAGAAGTAGCCGCGCAATTCCAGGCTGGTTCCGTTGTATCGGCTTCCGGTCTTTTCGCTCCCGGTCAAAAAGTGGATGTGCAAGGGACCAGCATTGGTAAAGGCTTTGCCGGCACCATCAAGCGCCACCACATGTCGTCGCAGCGTGCGTCCCACGGTAACAGCCGTTCGCATAACGTGCCTGGCTCTATCGGCATGGCCCAGGACCCCGGTCGCGTGTTTCCCGGCAAGCGGATGACAGGACACCTTGGCGACGTCACCGTGACCACCCAAAATTTGGATGTTGTGCGCGTTGACGAAGCCCGTCAACTGCTCATGATCAAAGGCGCGATTCCCGGCTCTGCTGGCGGTTTCGTGACCGTGCGCCCGGCAGTTAAGGCCAAGTCGGCGTCCTCCAAGGGAGCGAATTGATGCAACTCGAACTCCTGAATGACCAAGGCCAGGCAACGGCCAAATACGATGCGCCCGAAACCGTTTTCGGCCGTGAATACAACGAAGACCTGGTGCACCAGGTTGTAGTGGCTTACCAGGCCAATGCCCGTCAAGGTACCCGCGCCCAAAAAGACCGCCAGCAGGTCAAGCACTCTACCAAGAAGCCCTTCAAGCAAAAAGGTACGGGTCGTGCACGTGCCGGTATGACGTCTTCACCCATCTGGCGCGGAGGCGGTCGCATATTCCCCAACATGCCGGACGAGAATTTCAGCCACAAGATCAATAAAAAGATGTACCGCGCTGGTATGGCGTCGATCCTGTCTCAGTTGGCCCGCGAAGGTCGTCTGGCGGTGGTCGATTCCATGCGTGTGGACTCGCCCAAGACGAAGCCCTTGGCCGCCCGTTTTAAGGCGATGAATCTGGAGTCGGTGCTGGTGATTGCCGAGGAGGTCGACGAGAACCTGTATCTTGCATCACGCAACCTGGTCAACATTTTGGTGGTCGAGCCCCGTTATGCCGATCCGCTGTCTTTGGTGCATTACCGCAAGGTCCTGGTGACCAAGGCGGCGATGGACACACTCAAGGAGATGTTCGCATGAGCCACGGATCCAAACCGGCGCATTTTGATGAAGGCCGTTTGATGCAGGTGCTGGTGGCACCCATCGTCTCGGAAAAGGCCACGATGGTCGCAGAAAAAGGCAACGTCTTTACTGTCAAGGTGTTGCAAGACGCGACCAAATACGAAATCAAGGCGGCTGTCGAGTTGATGTTCAAAGTGAGCGTCAAAGGCGTATCCGTCATGAACACCAAAGGCAAGTCCAAGCGCTTCGGGCGCTCCATGGGCCGCCGCGACAACGTCCGTAAAGCGTACGTGACCCTGGTCGCAGGCCAAGAGATCAACCTCGGCGGGGAGACAGCGTAATCATGGCCGTCATTAAAATGAAACCCACCTCGCCCGGTCGGCGTGGTGTTGTCAAAATTTCCCGTGACCACCTGTACAAGGGCGCCCCCCACGCGCCTTTGCTGGAGCCGCAATTTCAGCATGCCGGTCGCAATAACAACGGCCACATCACCACCCGCCACAAGGGCGGTGGCCACAAGCACCATTACCGTGTAGTGGACTTCCGTCGTAATAAAGACGGCATCCCGGCGAAAGTGGAGCGCATTGAGTACGACCCGAATCGCTCGGCTCATATCGCTTTGATTTGCTACGCTGACGGCGAGCGCTCTTACATCATTGCCCCGCGCGGGCTTGATGTGGGTTCCACCATCGTCAGCGGCGCTGAGGCGCCAATCCGCGTGGGCAACACCTTGCCGATCCGCAACATCCCGGTGGGTTCCATCATCCATTGCATTGAACTGCAAGTGGGTCGTGGTGCGCAGGTGGTGCGTTCAGCGGGCACTTCAGCCACGCTGCTGGCGCGTGAAGGTACCTATGCCCAGGTTCGTATGCGCTCAGGTGAGGTTCGCAAGATCCACATCGACTGCCGCGCCACTATCGGCCAGGTTGCAAACGAAGAGCACAGCTTGCGGCAACTCGGCAAGGCCGGTGTGAAGCGCTGGATGGGCATTCGCCCGACGGTTCGCGGAACGGTGATGAACCCGATCGACCATCCGCACGGCGGTGGCGAGGGCAAGACCGGCGAAGGCCGTCACCCTGTCGATCCTTGGGGTAATTTGACCAAGGGCTACCGTACCCGCAACAACAAGCGCACGCAGGTCATGATCGTGTCGCGTCGCAAGAAGTAAAGGGGCTGGATAAATGACTCGTTCTCTCAAAAAAGGTCCCTTCGTGGACCACCACCTGATCGCCAAGACTGAAAAAGCCGTTGCGACCAAAGACAAAAAGCCCATCAAAACCTGGTCACGCCGCTCCATGATCCTGCCCGATTTCATCGGACTGACAATTGCGGTACACAACGGAAAGCAGCATGTGCCGGTGTACATCACCGACCAGATGGTGGGCCACAAATTGGGTGAGTTTGCGCTGACGCGGACCTTCAAAGGCCACCCTGCGGACAAAAAAGTCCAGAAGAAATGAGGAAGTGACCATGGAAACTCGTGCAACTCTTCGAGGCGTACGCCTCTCGGTCGACAAAGGCCGTCTGGTAGCCGACCTCATTCGCGGCAAGAAAGTCGATCAGGCACTCAATATTCTGCAATTCACGCAGAAAAAGGCCGCCGGCATCATCAAGAAAGTGCTGGAGTCGGCCATTGCCAACGCTGAGCACAATGACGGCGCTGACATCGACGAATTGAAGGTCAAGACCATTTACGTCGAGCAAGGTGCCTCGCTGCGCCGCTTTACCGCACGCGCCAAAGGCCGTGGTAACCAGATTCGCAAACCGACCTGCCACGTGTACGTGACAGTCGGCAACTGATAGAGGCTAGCAAACTATGGGTCAAAAAATCCACCCCACAGGCTTTCGTCTGTCGATCAGCCGCAACTGGTCCTCGCGCTGGTACGCCAGCAACCGTGATTTCGCCGGCATGTTGGCCGAAGACATCAAGGTGCGTGAGTACCTGAAGGAAAAGCTCAAAAGCGCCTCGGTGTCGCGCATCCTGATCGAGCGTCCTGCCAAAAATGCCCGCGTCACGATTTACTCGGCCCGCCCCGGCGTGGTGATCGGTAAAAAAGGCGAGGACATTGAAAACCTCAAGCGCGACCTGAGCAAGCAGCTTGGCGTGCCGGTCGCGGTCAACATCGAAGAGGTGCGCAAGCCCGAGATCGATGCCAAATTGATCGCCGACAGCATCACCCAACAGCTGGAAAAGCGGATCATGTTCCGCCGCGCGATGAAGCGTGCAATGCAAAACGCCATGCGTCTGGGTGCCCTGGGCATCAAGATCATGTCGGCTGGCCGTTTGAATGGTATCGAGATCGCCCGCACCGAGTGGTACCGCGAAGGCCGTGTGCCACTGCACACGCTGCGCGCAGACATCGACTACGGCACCTCGGAAGCCAAAACCACCTACGGCATTATTGGCGTTAAGGTCTGGGTCTACAAAGGTGACACCTTGGGCCGTAATGACCTGCCCGCTGCGACGGACGCCAAGGCCGACGACGAGCGCCGTGCCCGTGCGCCGCGTCGTGACGCCCGTCCAGGCAGCGATCGCCCGCCCGCCCGTACCGCCCGCCGTGTGGAAGGTGCTGCCGGCGCTCCTGCCGATGGCAGCGACAAGGCTGTGGCCGGCGTCGATACCGATAAACCCGTGGTGAAGCGCGTCCGCAAAGTCGCCGCACCTGCTGACGCGGCTCCCGCGGCAGCGAAAGGAGAATAAGCATGCTACAACCCGCTCGCCGCAAATACCGCAAAGAGCAAAAAGGCCGCAATACCGGCGTTGCCACCCGTGGCAGCTCGGTTGCCTTTGGAGACTTTGGTCTCAAATGCACGGACCGTGGCCGTTTGACTGCACGCCAGATCGAATCCGCCCGCCGCGCCATTTCGCGTCACGTCAAACGTGGCGGCCGCATCTGGATCCGGGTGTTTCCTGACAAGCCGATTTCCCAAAAGCCTGCTGAGGTGCGTATGGGTAACGGCAAAGGAAACCCCGAGTACTACGTGGCTGAGATCCAGCCCGGAAAAATCGTGTTCGAAATCGTCGGTGTGCCTGAAGAATTGGCGCGCGAGGCCTTCCGTTTGGCTGCGGCCAAGCTGCCTTTGCGCACCACCTTCGTGGCCCGCATGATCGGCCAGTAATCGCCAGGAGACTCCTATGAACGCCGCTGAACTCCGCCAAAAAGATGTCCCTGCACTGCAGGAAGAAATCAAGGCCCTGCAACGCGCCCATTTCGGGCTGCGCATGCAGAAAGCCACCCAACAAATCACCAACACCACGTCGCTGCGTCTTGCGCGCCGTGCAGTTGCCCGCGCCAAGACTATTCTTGTGCAAAAGCAACACGGTGCAACACCCTCGAAATAAGGAGCGACCGTGACGGAAGCCAAGAAATCACTCAAGCGCACCTTGATCGGCAAGGTGGTTAGCGACAAACGCGCCAAGACAGTCACCGTGCTGATCGAGCGGCGCGTCAAGCACGAGTTGTACGGCAAGATTGTCGGCAAATCAAGCAAGTACCACGCCCATGACGAGACGGGTCAGTACAAATCCGGCGATGTCATCGAAATCACCGAAAGCCGCCCGATTTCTAAAACCAAGAATTGGGTTGCTACCCGCTTGGTTGAGAAGGCCAGCGCGGTGTAGGCGTGGTTCCACGCAGACAGCGTCTTTAGTCCCGAAACGGCTCACCATGTGGGCCGTTTCCCGTTCAACCATTCCCAAACCCCATCTATAGGAGCCAGCATGATTCAAGTCGGTGACACCATTCCCTATTGCACTTTGTATGAATACTCGGAAGTTGAAGGTGAGGGCTGCAGCATTGGTCCCAACCCCGTTGATGTAGCCAAAGCCGCAGCGGGCAAGACAATTGCCGTCTTTGCCCTGCCCGGAGCGTTCACCCCCACCTGCTCTGCCAAACACGTGCCGGGCTTTGTGGAGCACGCCCATGCTTTTGCGGCTGCCGGTGTGGACGAGATCTGGTGCCTCAGCGTAAACGATGCATTTGTCATGGGTGCCTGGGCCCGCGACCAGAAAGCCAACGGCAAGATTCGTATGCTGGCCGATGGCAGCGCTGACTTCGCACAGGCGACGGGTTTGACCCTGGACTTGACCGCGCGCGGTATGGGCCTGCGTAGCAACCGCTACTCGATGCTGGTGAAAAATGGCAAGGTAAGCAGCCTCAACATTGAGGGCCCCGGCAAGTTCGAGGTCAGCGACGCGGCCACCTTGCTGGCCCAAGCACGCGCCTGATTGCCTTGACACGCTGTAGACGCCTCTGCGCGGCTACAGCGTGGCCATCAGGTAATGCGCCCCGGGGATAGGGTTGAAGTAGTAGGGCGGAATTTCCCTAAAGCCTAGGCCTTGGTACAGCGTTCGGGCAGTCTCCATGTCGCTCAGGGTATCAAGCAGTACATGCTTGTACCCGTGGATGCGGGCGCGGTCCAGTGCGCACTCGGTCAGCATCAAGCCCAGATTTTGTTTGCGCATGGCTGGGCGCACGTACAGACGGCGCAATTCGCAGGCATTGGCATAGTCGGTGCCGTCCAGGGGGGCCAGCGCGCAGCAGCCTGCCCAGACGCCCTGAACCCGAGCCATCCAAAAGCCGCCTCGCTTGGCAGCGTACCCGCCCGGCAGGCTGGTGACTTCCTGTTCGATATTTAAAAACCCGGCGTCGATCCGCAGGCTGTCCAGGTATTCCTTTAGCAGGTCGCGGGCGTGTTCCCAGTCGTCGGTATGGGCGGGCTCTATGATTTCCCGCCCGCCCAAAACGCTATCCAGGCCTGTTTTCAGCATATGCCTGCGCACTGCCGGAGTCTTCTCGGACAGGCGTCGCGCGGTGCCCGGTCAGTCACATGGTTTCGCATCAAAAGGCGTGCCCGAGGGCTGGATAGAGGGAGAAAAAGCGTATCACAGCCGCTGCCGCGGCCAGCGGGGGTATTCCCGTATCAGACCTCTTTGAGCAGCCTCTCGATGCTTTTGGCCAAGGACGCAAAGTCGGGGGCGCCAACAAAACGCTGGACGATTTCCCCGCGCCGGTTGACCAGGAAGGCGGTGGGCGTCGCATCCACGCCGCCCCAGGCCTGCGCGACTGCACCGGTGTTGTCGATCACCACATCAAATGGCAGTTGTCGGCTCTCGCTGTAGCGTATGACTGAAGCCGGCGGGTCGTATGCCATCGCGACAGCCACGGTCGCAAAGCCCTGGTCGCGGTAGGTTCTGAACAGCTCCACCATCCGCGGCATCTCGTCTACACACACACTGCATGTAGTCGCCCAGAAGTTCACCAGGGTAACCTGGCCCGCAACGGCCGCACCGGGACGGGTGCTGCCATCGAGGAGCGCCACGGGCGTATCCGGTGCGTGTGCCGGACGCAGACCCAGCCACAGGCCGCCAACCAGCGCAGGTGCCAGTGCCAGGGCGATCAAAGCAGCACGTCGGGGGAGTGGCATCGAATACAGTGCAGGGGTGAGAGCCTCAAGTGACCCTATCGTGCGATTGTGCGCCAAGCTGCGCAAACGGCGGGGGCTCGCCGGGCTCTCTGCGTGCATGCTGGCGGCAGTGCTCAGTGCCTGCAGCCCGGGCTTGGATTGGCGCACGGTGGAGATTGATGGGATGCGCACGGTGTTGCCGTGCAAGCCTGACCGTGCCACCCGCTCGCTGGTGTTGGGAAATGTGCCGGTGACCATGTCGATGGCGGGCTGCGAGACCCAGAGCGCTCTGTTTGCCATTAGCCGGGTGGCGGTGCCCGTCGGGGCCGATGCCGCTGCGCTGGAGCAGGCCTGGCGCGTCGCAGCCTTGGACCAGATGCAAGCCAACCGTAGCGAGGCGCTGACGCCACCGCAAAGGCCCCAGTACCCCTCAATGCGCCTGACCCTTGCCAGCGGTCAGCACCCTGACGGCAGCCCGGTACAGGCCAGCCTGGCCTGGGTGCTTGACAAGGGTGCGGTGTTTCATCTGGCGGTCTATGCCAAAGCCCTAGATCCGACCCTGACCGAGCCGCTGTTGCGCGATCTGCAATGGCCATAACCACGGCGCATACCACCGCGCCTGCGCATGACCTGGACGCGCCGCAGCCGCCCGCACAGGAGCGGGTCCCGGCCATACCCTTGTTTCTGGCCTTTGCATCTGCCTATTTTTTCTCTGCGCTGATTCGCGCCATCACCGCGACGCTTGCGCCAACGCTGGTGCAGGAATTCACCCTGACCGCGTCCGACCTGGGTCTGCTGTCGGGGGGCTATTTTTTCGGCTTTTCGATGACCCAGTTGCCGCTCGGTGCCTGGCTGGATCGCTTCGGCCCGAAGCGCGTGCTGCTGGTCTTTCTGATGGTCGCGGTTGCTGGCTGCCTATGCTTTGCCGCAGCCGACTCGTTCTGGACGCTGTGCGCGGCCCGTGTCGCCTGTGGTGTGGGCCTGAGCGCCTGCCTGATGGCGCCGCTGACGGCCTACCGCCGCTGGTACCGGCCCGACAACCAGCAGCGCGCTAGTTCATGGATGCTGATGACCGGTTCGCTCGGTTTTGTCGCCTCGACCCTGCCGGTGCAGTGGCTGATGCCGGTGCTGGGCTGGCGTGGCATCTTCGGCACTCTGGCGGCCCTCCTCGTGCTGGCGATTGTGGCGGTGGCATGGGTGGTACCCCGCTGGCCCGCCGCCAGTCCGCCGCTAGCGCCAACAGACGCCTCGGCCCCCCGCCCGGGCGCGTACGCAGCCGTCTTTCGCCACCCCTACTTTCGAAGCCTGACGCCCGTTGGATTTTTCGCGTATGGCGGAATGGTGGCCATGCAAACCCTGTGGGCGGCGCGTTGGCTGACGGCAGTCGCCGGATACAGCCCGGAGCAGGCCGCTGCCGGCATGTTCTGGCTCAACGGAGGCATGATGATGGCCTTTCTGGCGTGGGGTGTCGCTACGCCCTGGCTGGCACGACGGGGTTGGACCAGCCAAATTTTGATGGTGCGGCTGCTGCCGGTCAGTCTGTTGGTCTTGCTGGCGATCGTGCTGGGTGGTCCGGTGTACGGGCAGTCCAGCGCCTGGATGTGGACCCTGTACTGCGTGTGCGCGACGGTGGTGACTTTGTCGCAACCTGCTGTGGGGCTGGCATTTCCAGCGCATCTGGCTGGTCGGGCCTTGTCGGCCTTCAATCTGGTGATTTTCTCGGGCGTGTTCACTGTGCAGTGGGGGCTGGGCCTGGTCATTGACGGGTTGCTGGCCGCTGGATTGTCGGTGCAGGGCGCCTACCAGGGCGCGGTTGCCGTCTCGGGCGTGTTAAGCCTGTCGGCCTACGCCTACTTCGTTCTGGCGAAGAAGTCATAATTCCCCATCACTCAAGGAGCACAGCCCATGAATGTGGGGATTTTGCTGGTGGCACACGCCCCGCTGGCCAGCGCCTTGCGCAGTTGCGCTTTGCATGTCTTTCCGGATGCCGCGCCCGACATTTTGGCGATGGACATCGGCCCCAACGATCCGGCTGACGGCAGTTGTCAGGCCATCGCGGCAATGCGCGCGCATTGGCCCGATCAGGAATGCCTGGTGTTGGTCGACGTGGCTGGTGCCACGCCCTGTAATCTGGCGCGTCAGGCTCCGATGTCTGGCCCCGATGCACCGCTGCCGCCTGCCGTCCTGCTGGCAGGGGTTAATTTGCCGATGTTGCTGCGTGTGCTGAACTACCGCCATGAGCCCCTGAACACCCTGGTTGCACGTGCATTGGCCGGCGGCACCCAGGGAATGCTGCAGCTCGCACTGTCCGCCGAACCTCAGCCCACCACCTGAATCCATCCATGCCAACAGCAAATACCACCATCACGAACAAACTCGGCCTGCACGCCCGGGCGTCCGCCAAATTGACCAAACTCGCGGGCAGCTTTGCCAGTGAGGTGTGGATCAGCCGCGGCGAGCGCCGGGTGAATGGCAAAAGCATCATGGGCGTGATGATGCTGGCCGCAGGCATCGGTTCCGAGGTGGTGGTCGAGGCCGAGGGGCCGGACGCCGAACAAGCAGTTGCTGCATTGCTGGCCCTGATAGCCGATAAGTTCGGCGAAGGCGAATAAGGCATACCGCGCAAACGGCAAGCACAGCGTATGGCTTTCTCCATTCATGGTCTGTCGGTTTCGCGCGGGGTCGTTATCGGTCGCGCGGTGCTGGTGGGCTCCAGCCGCCGCGACGTCGCGCACTATTTTGTCGAGCCCGAGCAGGTCCAGGTAGAAATTGACCGCCTGCGCACGGGCCGTAACACGGTCATCGATGAAATCATCCGTTTGCAGTCCAGCATCCAACAGATGGGGCCCAAAGACACGCCACAGGAACTGCGCGCCCTGCTGGATGTGCATCTGATGCTGCTCAAAGACGAGGTGCTGGCTCAAGGCGTCAAGCAGTGGGTGAGCGAGCGCTTCTACAACGCCGAATGGGCTTTGACGGCGCAGCTCGAGGTGCTGTCGCGCAATTTTGACGAAATGGAGGATCCCTATTTGCGCGAGCGTAAGGCCGATCTAGAACAGATCGTGGAACGTGTACTGCGCGCCATGCAGGGCGTCGCCAGCCCCGTGTTGCCCGGTGGTCCGGACCGGCGCCGCAAGCCGCGCCAAAGTGATGCCGAAGCTGCTGATGGCGGCGATCTGATTCTGGTGGCACATGATCTCTCGCCCGCCGACATGCTGCATTTCAAACAAAGCGCGTTCTCCGGCTTTGTGACCGATGTGGGCGGCAAGACTTCGCACACCGCCATCGTCGCCCGCAGCCTGGACATTCCGGCCGTGGTGGGCACGCGCAGCGCCAGCCAGTTGGTGCGCCAGGATGATTGGATCATCATCGACGGCGATGCCGGGCTGGTCATCGTCGACCCCTCACCGCCCATCCGCGCCGAATACACCCGCAAGCAAGCGCAGAACCTCGCGGAGCGAGCCCGGCTTGCCCGCCTGCTCCATACCCCGGCTGTCACGCGCGATGGCGAGGTGGTCGAGCTCATGGCCAATATTGAAGTGCCCGAGGATGTGCCGGCGGCTTTGGCCTGCGGTGCAGTCGGGGTAGGCCTTTTCCGCAGCGAATTTTTGTTCATGGGCCGCCACGGACACTTGCCCGATGAAGAGGAGCAATTTGCTGCCTACCGCCGTGCCGTGGAAAGCATGCACGGCCTGCCGGTCACCATCCGTACCATCGACATCGGTGCGGACAAGCCACTGGACGGCTCGCAGCGCGATGATGCCCACCTCAACCCCGCGCTGGGCTTGCGCGCCATACGCTGGAGCCTGGCGGAACCGGCCATGTTCACCACGCAGCTGCGCGCCATCCTGCGCGCGGCGGCTTTCGGTCAGGTGCATCTGCTGGTGCCCATGCTGGCGCACGAGTCGCAGATTCACCAGACGCTGGCGCACCTGCAGCGTGCCCGCGCCAGCCTGGACCGCCGTGGCCTGGCTTACGGCCCGGTTCAGCTCGGGGCAATGATTGAAATTCCCGCCGCCGCATTGAATTTGCGGCCTTTTTTGGCGCACTTCGACTTTCTGTCGTTGGGAACGAACGACCTGATCCAGTACACGCTGGCCGTGGACCGGACCGACGAGTCGGTGGCCCATTTGTATGAGCCGCTGCACCCGGCTGTTTTGCGGCTGGTGGCCGACACCATTGCACAAGCCCGTAGCAAGGGCAAAGGGGTGGCGGTATGCGGTGAAATGGCCGGCGACGTGGCGCTGACGCACCTATTGCTCGGGCTGGGTTTGCGCAGTTTTTCCATGCATCCCTCGCGCATCCTTGCGGTGAAGGAAGAGGTGTTGCGTGCGGACACCCGGGAGCTGGCCCCCTGGGCTGCGGGCGTGGTGGCTGCCGATCAACCCGAGCAGGCGATTCTGCTGCGCTAATCCTATCCGGCTGTTACCGTCCGCGTTGCGGGCTGCCGAAGTAGTGCTGCCGCCAGAAATACCCGGCCAGGCCCACCGCAATAAGCAGCATGAACAGGCTTGCCCAGACCAGACTGTGCTCACCGTGGAGCAGCGCGAAGACCTCAAAATTCATCCCGAAATAGCCCGTGATCAGATTCAGGGGTAAAAAGATGGCCGTCAACGCGGTCAGGGTTTTCATGACGTCATTGGCGCGGTTGCTTTGCAGGTTGAAGTGCATTTGCACCGCAGTTTCCGCACTGCGCTCCAAGCGGTCTACGTGATGAACTACCCGCTCAATGTGCTCGAGTAAATCGCGGCTGCGTACCCGCAGCATTTCTAAATCTTTCGGGCGCAGCGTGTCGTCGGCCTGCCAGGTGTCCAGCGCTTCCAGCCAGTCCTGGATGGTGGCGCGCTGGTCCTCACACACTTCGTCAAGGTAGTGCAGCGTTAAACGCGAATCCAGTAGTGCGCTCCAGTTGTTGAAGCGGGTGCGCGGATTGAGCAATTCGCTTTGCCAGTGGTCCAGTTGGCGGGTCAATTCGCGGCGCAAATCCAGGTAGGCGTCCACTACGGTATTCAGCATGCGCAACATCAGATCGGCCGGGTTGGCCGGTAATCGATGGCTGACCTGCCCTGGTAGCAGCGGTGCCGTGCTCAGAAGTTTTGCGGCAAACGCGTCACGCACTGCACAGTCGGCTGGGTGTACGGACACGACGATACGGTCCAGCACCACAAAAGCCACCGGGCTGGTGTCGATGCGCCGCAGGATCGGTGGCCCGACTGCTTGGCTGGCGCGGTGCAGCAACTCACCGGGCTGGCTGATATCGCTCTCGGTTTTGCCGCGCGCCAGGCGGCGGAAAACCACCAGGTCGTAATCGGACGTGAAATCAAAATGCGAGGGCAGTTGGTTGTTGAGCAGGTCGGAGATGTGCAATTCGTAGAGCTGCACATTGCACAGCATGAGCAACAGGGATTGGATCTCATGCTGCAGCACTTCGAATTCGCGGCGGGAAAAAGACAACCAGAGAAAGCCCTCGGAGGGCAGCATCTGCGGCAGCGCATTGCTCTCTACCAATCCATGTGGCGCGACAGCAAAATTGCGCATGGCGCAGCCCTCTCAACCGACGCTGCAGACCGGCGCGCCGATAGCGTCGACCGGCAGGGCCAACCCGTCTTTGGCAGGCCCAACCCGCATGGCAATCGGCAGATTGACCCCGTTTTTTATCGCCAAAATCTCAGCCATGATGCTCACGGCGATTTCGGGCGGTGTTTTGCTGGCAATGTACAGACCGATGGGGCCGCGCAAGCGCCGCAGCGATTCGACCGTCTCATCAAAGTGATCGATCATGCGCTGCTGGCGTGACTCATTGTTGCGGCGCGAGCCGATAGCACCGATATAGAAGGCCTCGGTTTTCAGCGCTTCCAGCAGCGCCAGGTCGTCAAGTTTGGGGTCGTGGGTGAGCGCGACTACGCAGGTCCGGCGGTCCGGACGCATCTCCAGCACCACGTCGTCGGGCATCTCGGTGCGCATGGTGACGCCGGCGACGGACCAAGATCCCCGGTATTCCGCCCGCGGGTCGCAAACCGTGACCGCAAAACCGCTAAACAAAGCCATGGTCGCCAGGCATTCGGTCAGCGGCCCCGCACCGATTAGCAGCATGCGGAATTCCGGCCCGAAGGTGTTGACCAGGTGCGTGTCGGTGGCGTGGCAATCGGCGGCTGCACTGCAGCTTTGCAGTTGCGCGTGGCCGTCGCGCAGCCTGATGGTGCGCTGGACCAAATTGCCCGCGTCGAGCTGGGCGACCAGTGTGGCCAGGGCATGGGCATCGGGATCGAATTCGAGCAACAGTTCCAGGGTTCCGCCGCAGGGCAGGCCGAAGCGGTGGGCTTCGTCGGCGCTGATGCCGTATTTCACCCACTCCGGTGGCCCCGGTGGCAGGCTTCGCCCGTCACCGGGCGCGTAGGCCTGGGTGAAGCGGTGAATCAGGTCATCTTCGATGCAGCCGCCCGAGACTGATCCCACCACGGCACCGTCTTCGCACAAAGCCATGATGGAGCCCACCGGGCGCGGCGAGGAGCCCCAGGTCCGCACCACCGTAGCCAACAAGGCGCGCTTGCCCGCCGAGCGCCAGTCGCGCAGCGTGCGCAAAACCATGACGTCAAGATTTTCCATATCAGCTTTTTTCGCCAAATTCTGGAACGTGGGTCCGGCGCAATTGAAAAATGAAACGGTACAAAGCCACGCTGCCGACCATGCCCCAGGTCATGCCCACAAACATGCCGCCCAGCATACCGGCCACCGTCGAGCCGGACGACTGGGTCTGGATACGCACCAGCCACAGTCCCCCGGCCGTCATGCCCACCAGCATCCAGGCCGAGCACATGACGTTTTGTGCAAACAAGGAGCAGAGGTAGCGCCCGCAATGCGGCCGCAGCAGGCGCAGGCTGGGGATTGCCAGTAAGCCGCCGGCCAGCATGCCCAGATGCATGCCGGGCAAATACGCTGCGTGCAGCCAGAAACTGTCGTACAGACCCAGTAAAGCAGACTGGGTGCATAAACTGGCCAAGCGGTCCGCACCGCCGCCGACCACGTCCCACACGAGGCCCGCCAGCATGCCGCCAAAACCCATGGACAACATCACGTGGGGCGGCGAGAGGCCCGCCCTCTGGGGCCGAACCGCTGCCAGCGCAGCGCAGCCCAAGGCCACCAACATCACCGCTCCCGCAATCATCAGGCCCTGAAAACCGGGGACAACGCGGTCGATCCGTCCCATCCAGACTAGCGTGAGGCCGACCAGCAGCACCAGCAGCGCAGGTGTGGTGGAGGCCGAGCCGATGCTGCGGACAATCCAGTGGGCTTGGGTGGGCGATTGCATAGTCCCGCCAGTATCCACCATGGCGCGCCTGCCCACCCGGCTGCAGATTTGATTTTTTGCAAGTTGTGTCGTAACCTGGCTCGCCTTGAGCAAAATCGTGTCTACGCATGAAAATTTTTACCCAAGCTCCCCGTAATAGGATGGGGCATTGGGGTGAGTACTAGTGCAAGGGTCATCAAACTCGCTTAGAGTCCGCTGACCTGTAGGGTGGTTCGCCCGTGGGTCCAACAAACATTTGAGGAGCTGCCGTGATTCCACCCGCATTCGATTACCACGCCCCGCGCACCGTGGGCGAGGCCATTGCCCTGCTGTCGTCGCTGGGCGATGACGCCAAGCTGCTGGCCGGTGGCCACAGTCTGCTGCCCATGATGAAGTTGCGCTTTGCCCAGCCTGGCGTGCTGATTGACATCAACCGCATTCCTGAGTTGCGCGGCATCAGCGAAAGCGGCGGCGTGATCCGCATCGGCGCCATGACGACCGAGAACGAGCTGATTGCGTCCCCCTTGCTGCAAAAACACCTGCCGCTGCTGCCCGAGGCCGCGCTGCTGATCGCCGACCCCCAGGTGCGCAACCGCGGCACCATCGGCGGCGACATCGCCCATGGTGACCCCGGCAACGACCACCCCGCGATTGCCATGGCCCTGGACGCCACCTTTGAGCTGCAGGGCCCCAAGGGCACGCGCCAGGTGAAAGCGGTCGATTTTTTCCATGGCACCTACATGACCGCGCTGGCTGAAGACGAAATCCTGACCGCCATCCTGGTCGCGCCATTCGCTGCGGGTACCGGTTACGCCTACCAGAAACTCAAGCGCAAAACGGGTGACTGGGCCACCGCCGGAGCGGCGGTGATCCTGCGCATGTCGGGCGGCGTGGTCAGCCACGCCAGCATCGGACTGACCAACGTCGCGCCCACCGCCTTGCGCGCCCGCGCGGCTGAGGCGGCATTGCTGGGTCATGCCCTGACCGAGTCCACCATCAGCCTGGCCGCTGCTGCTGTGCGTTCGATTTGCGATCCCGCCGAAGACCTGCGCGGCGACGTGGAATACAAAACCGCCATGGCCGCAGAGATGACCAAGCGCGCCATCCGTGCCGCTGCCGCGCGCTGCGCCTGAAAAATTCTGAACCGGAGTAACAACCCATGAGCAAAAAAATCGTATCTCTCAAGGTCAACGGCAAAGCCGTTGAAGAAGCGGTTGAGCCGCGCACCCTGCTGGTTCACTTTCTGCGTGAAAAAATGAACCTCACCGGTGCGCATATCGGCTGTGAGACCAGCCACTGCGGTGCCTGCACCGTGGACATTGACGGACAGTCGGTGAAATCCTGCACCCACCTGACCGTGCAATGCGAAGGCAGCGAAGTTAAAACCGTCGAGGGTCTGGCCAACGGCGGCGTGCTGCACGCGCTGCAAGACGGTTTTTACAAAGAGCACGGCCTGCAATGCGGCTTTTGCACACCCGGCATGCTGATGCGCGCTTACCGCCTTTTGCAAGACATTCCCAACCCGACCGAAGCGCAAGTGCGCGTGGGCATGTCGGGCAACCTGTGCCGCTGCACCGGTTACCAAAACATCGTCAAAGCCGTGTTGCACGCGGCCGCCACGCTCCAACAATCCCAGACCGCAACGGCCTGATAGCACACGAAGGAGACTCTGATGAACGCACCCCTGAGTGACCGCGAAAAAGCCCTGATGGGCATGGGCGACGCCCGCCTGCGCAAAGAAGACGCCCGCTTTATCCAAGGCAAGGGCAATTACGTTGACGACATCAAATTGCCCGGCATGGTGCACATGGACATCGTGCGCGCCTCGGTGGCGCATGCGCGCATCAAACGCATCAACAAAGAAGCCGCGCTCAAGATTCCAGGCGTCATTGCCGTTTTGACTGCTGACGATTTGAAGCCGCTCAAACTACACTGGATGCCCACGCTGGCCGGTGACGTGCAAGCCGTGCTGGCCGACGAAAAAGTCCACTTCCAGATGCAGGAAGTGGCCGTGGTGATTGCCGAAGACCGCTACAGCGCCGCTGACGGCGTGGAGGCCGTGGAAGTCGAATACGAAGAACTCGAAGCCGTGGTCGACCCCTTTGAGGCGCTCAAGCCCGGCGCGCCGGTGCTGCGTGAAGACCTTGCCGGCAAAACCGAAGGCGCGCACGGCAAGCGCTACCACCACAACCACATCTTCACCTGGGAAGCCGGCGACAAAGCCGCCACCGACGCGGTGTTTGCCGGTGCGGCGGTCACGGTGTCGCAAGACATGCACTACCCGCGCGTGCACCCCTGCCCGCTGGAGACCTGCGGCGCGGTGGCATCGTTTGACCCGATCCGCGGCGAACTCACCACCTACCTTACCAGCCAGGCGCCGCACATTGTGCGTACCGTGGTCTCCATGCTCTCGGGCATTCCCGAGTCCAAGGTGCGCATCGTCTCGCCTGACATCGGCGGCGGCTTTGGCAACAAGGTGCCGATCTACCCCGGCTATGTGTGCGCCATCGTGGCCTCCATCGTGCTGGGCCGCCCGGTCAAGTGGGTGGAAGACCGCATCGAGAATTTGTCCTCCACCGGCTTTGCCCGTGACTACCACATGACCGGCGAATTGGCCGCTACCGCCGACGGCAAGATTCTGGCGCTGCGCACCAATGTCATTGCCGACCACGGCGCGTTTGACGCCTGCGCCGACCCGACCAAATTCCCGGCCGGCATGTTCCATATCTGTACCGGCAGCTACGACATCGCCAATGCCTATTGCAAGGTGGACGGCGTCTACACCAACAAGGCCCCGGGCGGCGTGGCCTACCGCTGTTCGTTCCGCGTGACTGAGGCGGTGTACCTGGTGGAGCGCATGGTCGACGTGCTGGCGCAGAAGCTGGGCATGGACAAGGCCGAGATCCGCGCCAAAAACTTCATTAAGCGCGAACAGTTCCCCTACCACTCCGCACTGGGCTTTGAGTATGACTCGGGCGATTACCAGACCGCCCTGGACAAGGTGCTGGACGCGGTCGACTACAAAGGCCTGCGCGCCGAGCAGGCGGCCAAACGCGCCGACCCGCATTGCAGCACCCTAATGGGCATCGGCCTGGTTACCTTCACCGAAGTGGTGGGTGCGGGCCCGAGCAAAATCTGCGACATCCTGGGTGTGGGCATGTTCGACTCCTGCGAAATCCGCGTCCACCCCACGGGCAGTGCGATTGCGCGCATGGGCACCATCTCGCAAGGCCAAGGCCACCAGACCACCTACGCGCAAATCATCGCCACCGAGCTGGGTATTTCCTCGGAAATTATCCAAGTTGAAGAGGGCGACACCAGCACCGCGCCTTACGGCTTGGGAACCTACGGTTCGCGTTCCACGCCGGTGGCTGGAGCCGCGATTGCCATGGCCGCGCGGAAAATCCACGCCAAGGCCAAGAAGATTGCTGCCCATTTGATGGAGGTCAGCGAAGCCGATCTGGAATGGGAAATCGACCGTTTCAAAGTCCGCGGCGATGACGCTAAGTTCAAGACTATGACCCAGATCGCTTGGGCGGCTTACAACAGCCCGCCCCCTGGGCTGGAGCCTGGTCTTGAGGCCGTGCACTACTACGACCCGCCCAACTTCACCTTCCCCTTCGGCATTTACCTGTGCGTGGTGGATATCGACAAGGGCACGGGCGAGACCAAAATCCGCCGCTTCTATGCGCTGGATGATTGCGGCACCCGCATCAACCCCATGATCATCGAAGGCCAGATCCATGGCGGCCTCACCGAAGGTTTTGCAGTTGCCATGGGCCAGTTGTTGTCTTTTGACAAGCAGGGCAACATCCAGGGCAATTCCCTGATGGATTACTTCCTGCCCACCGCCGTTGAAACACCGCACTGGGAAACCGACCACACGGTTACCCCGTCGCCGCACCACCCCATCGGTGCCAAAGGCGTGGCCGAGTCGCCCCACGTGGGCAGCATCCCCACCTTTACCAGCGCCATGGTCGACGCGTTTGCCCACCTCGGTGTCACGCACTTCAACATGCCGCACACCGCTTACCGCGTCTGGCAGCAGTTGAAAAAATCAGGCATGAACACCTGATCGTTTCTGCGTAACATCTCTGGGGCCGGTGCATGCAAGTGCACCAGCCCTTTTTACTTATGTCCCCCGGAAGGTTCCCATGGAAGTCACGATAGAAAAAAAGTACCCGGTTGCCGCAGCTATGCCCTCAGCGTGGGCGGTGCTCTCCGATATGAACGCGCTCGCCACCTGCATGCCTGGTGCGCAGATCACCGAACAGGTGGACGCTACCCATTTCATGGGCAGCGTGCGCGTCAAAGTCGGCCCGGCCGTCGCGGCCTTTGCCGGCACGATTGAAATCCTCACGCTGGACGCTGCCAGCCACACCCTGAAGATGCTGGGCAAAGGAGCTGACAAGGGCGGCTCATCGGCGTCCATGGAATTGACCGCGCAACTACTGCCCGGTGAGGGTGGCCACTGCGTGCTGGCCGGCCATGCGGCGGTGATCGTCAATGGCAAGTTCGCCCAGTTCGGCGGGCGCATGATGAATTCGGTCTCCGACATGATCCTGGCCCAGTTCGCCGAAGTGTTCTCGCAAAAAGCCCAGGCTTTGCAAGCGGCGCAGGCCGCGCAGGTGGACCATTCCGCAGCCGCGCAAGCTGGAAACGACGGGGCCGGGCCAACGCCCACAGCTGTTCCCCATGTGGCTGCGCCGGTGGTAGCTACCGAATTCAACGCCCTGGGCCTGGTCTGGGCGCTGATCAAGAATTTCTTTGCCGGACTGTTCGGCAAAAAACCCGGCGCATGAGCGAGACTGCCCTGCCGCCCAGTCCGCAGGGGCTGCGCGAAAAGCTGTTTACAGCGGGCTACATCGCCGATGAGGATGTCGCCAGCCTGGTCTGGATGGCGCTGTCCTTAGAGCGTCCGGTGTTGCTAGAGGGCGAAGCCGGGGTCGGTAAAACCGCTGTCGCCGCAGCCTGCGCCCGGGCATTGAATCGTCCGCTTTTGCGCTTGCAGTGCTACGAGGGCTTGGATTTGGGTCAGGCGGTGTACGAGTGGAACTACAGCCGCCAGTTGCTCGAGATCCGTTTGAGCGAAGCCAGTGGTGGCACAGACAAGCACGCCTTGCGCGGCAATTTGTTTTCCGAGGAATTTTTGCTGGAGCGACCGCTGCTGCAAGCGATTCGCAGCCCCGAGCCGTGCGTCCTGCTGATCGACGAAATTGACCGTGCGGATGAGGCTTTCGAGGCGTTTTTGTTGGAGATGCTCTCCGAGTTCCAGATCAGCATTCCCGAGCTCGGAACCTTGACCGCGCGCAGTAAGCCGCTGGTGATCTTGACCAGCAACGGGACCCGTGATTTGTCGGATGCGTTGCGCCGGCGCTGTCTCTTCCATTACCTGGACTTTCCCAGCTTGGCGCGGGAGATGCACATCGTACGTACCCTGGTGCCCGAAGCGCACAGCCGCTTGGTGGAAGAGGCCGTTGCCTTCGTGCAGCGCCTGCGCCGCGAAGACCTGGACAAAACCCCGGGCATAGCCGAGACCCTGGATTGGGTGCGCGTGCTGTTCAAGCTGGGCCTGACCGAATTGCCCGTGGATCCGGCGCAACTCGCGCCCTCGCTGGCAGCTTTGCTCAAGACCCGCAACGACCGCTGGGCGCTCACGCCCGAGCGCGTGGGCAAGCTGATCGACGGACCGCGCATCGGGCAGGACGTGGGCGTGGCCGGTGGTATGAAGTAAGGCGCGGGTGCGCATGCAGCCTGCTGCCGATCCGCGTGCCCAGCTGGCAGACTTTGCGCATTACCTGCGCTCGCATGGTTTTGCGCTGGGCTATGCCGAAGTCAGCCTGATGCTGCAAGCGGCCGCCGCGCTGCCGCTGGCGCAGTGGGCGCGCACCGAATCGCTGTGGCGCGCGATTGCTGCGGGCAGCCACAAGCAATGGGCCAAATACCCGGAGCTGCACCAGGCCTTCTGGTTTCCCCACAAGGTGCGCGGTACCACCCGAACCTCGGGTTTGCAGCAGAAATCACGCAACCTCAAAGAACTGGTGCAGCAAATGCACCAGGACATGGCGCAGTCCATGTCCAACACCCCGCCTGGCGCGGCCCAGCCCAGCCTGGGACCGGCCGACGATGCGGCCGCAGGGGATGCCGAAGGCTCCGGCGCGCAGCAGGCGCAGGCCGGTGCCAGCCGCAGCGCAGCGCCCGACGAGCGGGACTTTGCCGATTGGCTGCCCGGCGATCTGGACCGTTTTGAACCGCTGGTAGTCGCGCTCAAGCGCCGCCTGCGCAGCCAGCTCACCCGCCGCAGCCGGCACGATCCGCGGGTGGGCACCATCCACCTGCGCCGCTCCATGCGCAGCGCTTTGGCCACCGGCGGTGAGTTGATTGCGCTGCGCCGGGCCCGTGTGCGCCGCCGCACCCCCCGGGTGGCGGTGCTGGTCGATGTGAGCCGCTCCATGGAAGTCCATGCCCAGTTTTTTTTGCGCCTGTGCCGCGCCTTTGTCGAAGTGCTGGATGCCCGCGCCTTTGTATTCCACACCCGGCTGGCCGAAATCACGCCGCTCATGAAGCAGCGCAGCGATCGGGTGCAGGAAAAAGTCAACGCCGTCACCTTCGGTTTTGGTGGCGGCACCCGCATCGGCAGTTGCGTGCACGAGGCGGCGCAGCTGCATTTGGGGCGCTGGTTGCGCCGGGGTGATGTGGTGCTGGTCTTCAGTGACGGCTATGACACCGATCCGCCCGAGACACTGCCCGCCGCGCTGGCCGCTATTCGTGCGCGCGGCGCGCGCATTGGCTGGTTGCATCCCACAGTGCAGATTCCGCAGTCCGAAGCCATGCAAGCGGCGGCGCCATTGGTGCACCGCTTCATGCCCGCACACAACCTGGCCAGCCTGGCCCGCTTGCATGAAATGGTGACTTAAGCCACCGCCGCGCCGCATTTCAGGCCGGCGCAGTGTCCGTTGGCGCGGAGCTGAGTTTGCGTGAGTTGATCGGGTCGCGGAAGACCAGCGGTTTGGTTTGCACGCGCTGCGTATCCGGAATTTGCGCCAGCGCCACCGCGTCAAGTACCACCTGGTGGTGTTCGGACTTGTCGCAAACCGGGTCGGCGTTGGCGGCATCGCCGGTGAGCATCAGCGCCTGGCAGCGGCAGCCGCCCAGGTCTTTGGCTTTTTCGGGACAGGTCTTGCAGGGCTCTTTCATCCACGCGTCGCCCCGGTAGTGGTTGAAGGCGTGGGAGTCGTACCAGATGCTTTTCACATCCATGGTCTTCACGCTGGGGAAGTCCAGGTGCTTGATCATTTTGGCCGTGTGGCAGGGCAGGGCCGAGCCATCCGGTGTGATGGTCAGAAAAATATTGCCCCAGCCGTTCATGCACTTTTTGGGGCGGGTTTCGTAGTAGTCGGGCACCACGAAGAAGATACGCAGCTTGTCGCCCAGCTTCTCGCGGTATTCCGCAGTGATGCGCTCGGCACGCTCCAGCTGCTCGCGGCTGGGCATCAGGCCGTCGCGGTTGATTTGCGCCCAGGAGTAGTACTGGCTGTTGGCCAGCTCCAGGTATTCCGCGCCCAACTCAACGGCGAGTTCGATGATCTTGTCGATGTAGTCGATGTTGAGCCGGTGCACCACGCAGTTGAGCACCATAGGCCAGCCGTTGGCCTGAATCAGGTCTGCGGCTTTGCGTTTGAGCGCAAAGGTTTTGGTGTGCGACAAAAAGTCGTTGAGCTCGCGGGTCGAGTCCTGGAACGACAGCTGCACATGGTCCAGGCCAGCGTCCTTGAGCGCTTTGGCGCGCTCCGGCGTAAAGCCGATACCTGAGGTCAGCAGGTTGGTATAAAAGCCCAGGCGGTGTGCCTCGGCCACCAGAATTTCCAGGTCGTCGCGTACCAGCGGTTCGCCGCCCGAGAAGCCGCATTGCACACTGCCCGCCGCGCGCGCTTCGCCCAGCACGCGGATCCAATCGGCGGTGCTGAGTTCAGGGCCGCTGTGGGCGTAGTCCACCGGGTTGAAGCAAAACACGCAGTGCAGCGGGCAGGCGTAGGTCACTTCGGCTAGCAGCCACAGGGGCGGGCCAATTGGCGAATCAAGGGTGGCGAGTGATTGCGTGTCAGTCGTCATGGTTTGACCCATCCTTGGGCGATGGCGATGTCTAAAAATGCCAGCACGTCGGCTTGCAGGCCGGTGGCCTCAAATGCGGTTTCCAGTTCGGCAATGAGTGCAGCGATGGTTTTCTTGCCGTCTATACGCTGCATGATTTCCCCGGCGCTGCCGTTGAGTTTGACCATGCCTTCCGGGTAGAGCAACACCCAGGATTGCTGCACCTCTTCCCACTGCAGGCGGAACATGGGTGCCACGCGCGGCGTGGTCTGCAGGCGTGCCAGATCGCCGCTCATGGTGCTTTGGGCCCGGCGATTTCAACCTGGCACTGGTCGAGCATGATGGCATCGGCTAAGGCCCACAGCACGTTCAACTTGAACTGCAAAATCTCCAGCGCGCGCTCTTGCAGGGCGCGGGTCTGGCTGAAGTAGTCCAGTGTGAATTTCAGGCCGTGCGCCACATCGCGGCGCGCTTGCGTCAGGCGGTTCTTGAAGTACTGCAGGCCAGCGGTATCGACCCAAGGATATTGCTCGGGCCAGGTCTCGATGCGCTGCTGGTGAATGTGCGGCGCAAACAGCTCGGTCAGGCTGGAGGCCACGGCTTCCTGCCAGGGCCGCTGGCGCGCGAAGTTCACATACGCGTCCACCGCAAAGCGGCTGGCCGGGGCTACGAAACGCAGCGAGGTCACGTCTTCGCGGCTTAAGCCCACCGCGTGGCCCAGCTGAATCCAGGCCTCGATGCCGCCAGCGTCGCTGATGCCGTTGAGCTCAAAACCATCGTGGTCCAGGATGCGCAAAATCCATTCGCGCCGGATTTCGCGGTCATCGCAGTTGGACAGGATGGCTGCATCCTTGAGGGGAATGGAAATTTGGTAATAAAAGCGGTTGGCCACCCAGCCACGCAACTGGGCCGCATTGAGCTTGCCCTGGGCCATCATCACGTGGAAAGGGTGGTGGATGTGGTAGCTGGTGCTTTTGCCGCGCAGCAGGGTTTCAAACTCGGCAGCGCTCCACGGCGTACGCGTGTCGGCTTTGGCTTCGTTCAGGATGTTGTCTATCACAGCGTGATCTCCATGCCGTCAAAGGCCACTTCGATGCCGTGCTGCGCCAGCGTTTGGCGCTGCGGGCTGCTGGCATCAAGAATGGGGTTGGTGTTGTTGATGTGAATCAGAATTTTGCGCACTCCAGCGGGCAATTTGTCCAGCCATTCGATCATGCCGTCGGGTCCGCTTTGCGGCATATGGCCCATGGAGCGCGAAGTCTTTTTGGACGCGCCCAGCGCAATCATCTCGTCGTCGGTCCACAGCGTGCCGTCCACCAGCACGCAGTCGCTGGCCTGCATGGCCTGCCACACATGCGGCTCCATGCGACCCAGGCCGGGTGCGTAAAACAGGGTTTTTCCGCTGGCGGCGTCCGTGACCGACAGGCCGATGTTGTCGCCGTCCTGCGGCTTATCCCGGTGCGGTGAATAGGGCGGCGCATTGCTGATCAGGGGCAGCGCGGCAAAGTGCAAACCGGGCACACGCGCAATGGCAAAGCCTTGCGGCTCCAGACTCAGCGCCTGCCAATCGACCTTGCAGTAATGGTCCAGCACCTTGAACAGCGGGTTGCCGGTGCTCAGGTCTTCGCGTACCAGCGGGTGGCACCAGATCTGCAGTGGCTGGCGGTTTTCGCGCAACATCAGCAAGCCGGTGCTGTGGTCGATCTGCGCGTCCATCAGCATCACCGCTGCGATGCCGGTGTCGCGCAGCGCGCGTGCCGGTTGCAGGCCGGGGAAGCTTTTGATTTGCTGCAATACGTCGGGGGAGGCGTTGACCAACAACCAGTCCTGCGCGTTGGCGCTGACGGCAATCGACGACTGGGTGCGCGGCAGATGGTGCGTGCTGCCCCCGCGCACGGCGGCGCACTGCGGGCAGTTGCAGTTCCATTGGGGGAAACCACCGCCGGCGGCCGAGCCCAACACATGGATTTTCACAAGCGCAACCTCAAAAAAAAACCGCGTCGAGCGCGGCAACCACATCCGGCAAAGCGGCGGAGGGTGGGGATGTCAAAAAAAAGGTCTGCCGGGTTGCCCCGACAGACGGTACCGTGATTAACGGTTAGCGATGTACATGGTGATTTCGAAACCGAAACGCATGTCGCTCGCTGCAGGTGTTTGCCATTTCATGGTGTATCTCCTAGATCGATGCCGCCGATTGCGGTGAATCGTGCCCAAAGCCTTTCTGAACACAGCCCATACTATGCCCGCAATGGCGACACTGGGCATGGGTATTTCTTGGAAACTGCCCTCAAGAAATTCGCCAAAGCGGACTAGGGTTTGTACTAGGCAGGCTGTGCCAGGCTGGCATTTGTCCAAAAAGGCATAGCATGCACACCATGCCAAACGCCACCCCAGACGCACTGTTTGCGCCTATCGAACCCTTCGCCCACGGCTTCCTGCCCGAGCAGGACGGGCACACCGTGTATTTCGAGCAATGCGGCAACCCGGCAGGCCTGCCCATGGTGTTTTTGCACGGAGGCCCGGGCAGCGGCTGCATGCCGCGGCACCGCCAGTTTTTTGATCCCCGCGCCACCCGCGTGGTGCTGTGGGATCAGCGCGGCTGCGGCCGCAGCCGCGCTGATCATCCGCTGGCGCACAACACCACCGTGGAGCTGGTCGCCGACATGGAGCGCCTCCGCGCGCAACTGGGCTTGCAGGCTTGGTGGGTGGTGGGCGGCTCCTGGGGTGCGGGCCTGGCACTGGCCTATGCCAGTGCGCACCCGCAGCGCTGTCTGGGCCTGGTGTTGCGCGGCACCTTTCTGGGCCGGGCAGCCGACATCCGGTGGTTTTTCCAGGACGCGGCGCAATTGCTGCCGGACGCCTGGTGGGCCTTGGCCCGCCACGTGCCGTCCGCGCGGCGTGGCGACATAGCGGCTTACGTGGTGGAGCAGGTTTTGCATGGTGAATCGGCGCAGGCGCTGGCCTTGGCACAGGCCTGGAGTGTCTGGGAAGGGGCGCTCACCGACCGGTCCGCTAGCCTGCTTCCCGCGTCGCAGGGCGCGCCGGATTCAAGGCAGCTGGCCAAGTACCGTCTCCAGAGCCATTACTTGGCTGCACAGTGTTTTTTTCCGGCCCAAGGCGCGTTGGCGGGCTGTGCATCCTTGGGCAAGCTGCCGGTGGCTTTGCTGCACGGAAGACTCGATTGGATTTGCCGCCCGCAGTCGGCCTGGGATGTGCAGCAGGCGCTGCCGGGCAGCCGATTGCAATGGATCGATCAGGCTGGGCACAGCCCCTATGAGCCGTCCATGGCCACGGCGCTGGTCGCGGCGATCGCGCATGCCGCGCGGCATGGTCAGTTCCAGGACTGGGGCCAACCCCTGCCAAGCGCCGATTGAAAGTAAACGATGTCCTTGCGCCTGCAAATCAATCTCATCATCGCCACCATGCTGCTGGCATTTGCCGCGCTGTTGGTGGGTTTGCAGCTTAAGGACACCGGACGTGGTGTGCACGAGGAAATCGGCGGCTCCAACCTGGTGGCCATCCAGGTGCTGTCGCAGGTGGAGGCCACATCGCGCGATGGCGGCCTGTCCGCTATGACTCTGTTTTTGCAGGGGCTGGGTCGCATCCGCGGCAACGAGATCGAACTCTACGGCGAAGACGGGGCACTGCTGTACCGCTCGCCTCCGCCGCGCTACAAGGCCGGACGCGATGCGCCCCAGTGGTACGCGCGCCTGGTCGCGCCGCCTCTGAAGGCCCGTGAAATCACCTTGCCGCACGGCCGGGTGGTGGTTCGCCCCGACCCCTCGCGGGCGATTTTGGATGGCTGGGACGAGTTTGTCCCTCTGTTGCTGACGCTGTTGGTCGGCGTTGTCTTTGCTAATGGGCTGGCGTACTGGCTGGTGGGTCGCGCACTGCATCCCTTTCAGCAACTGGCCCAGGGTTTGCGCGGTATTGCGTTGGGCGATTATGGAACGCGGCTGCCCGTTTTGCGCGGCCGCGAAGCAGGCGGTTTGGGGGAGGATTTCAACAGCATGGCGCAGTCGGTGCAGGACGGCATGCTCGCGCGCGAAAAGGCCCGCGCGGCCACTGTGGCCCTGGCCGAAAACCGCGAACTCACCCAAGTTATCCAAACCCGCATTGAGGAGGTGCGCAGGCAGATTGCCCGCGAGTTGCACGACGATCTGGGCCAGCAAGTCACGGCCATCAAGAGCCTGGGTTTTGCGATCAGCCACAGGGCGCAGGGTCAGGATGTGCGGATTGCAGAATCCGCCCGTATGGTGGTTGCGTGTGCCGATGCCATGTACGAAAGCGTTCACCAGATGGTGGGTCAGTTGCGTCCGCTGGCGCTGGACCGCTTTGGGCTGGCCGACGCCTTGCAGGATCTGGTGGAGCAGGCCCGTACCCAGCACCCGGGTGTGCACATCCAGCTGCAGATCGAAAGTCCGCTTAACGCGGTGCATGGTGAACGGGCCACTGCGGTTTACCGCATCGCCCAGGAGTCCTTGACGAACGCCTTGCGCCACGCGCAGGCCCAGCAAATTACGCTGCATGTGCGGGCCGAGCCGCAGCAGCTTGTTTTGGAAGTGCGTGACGACGGTCGCGGGCTGCACAAAGACTGGGAGCAGACTAGCCACTTCGGCGTGATCGGCATGCGCGAGCGGGCGGAGAGTCTGGGTGGTACCTTTGTTATCGAGCCCATCGGCGCTGGCGGTGTGCGCATGCGGGCCACTCTGCCAATTCAAATGGCTACAGACACGGAGCCCGATCGTGGATAAATTGCGCGTGATGCTGGTGGACGACCACGCTGTGGTGCGAGGCGGCTTCAAGGTTTTGTTACAAACTTGGGACGATGTGCAGGTGGTGGCCGAGGCCGACAGCGGCGAGGAGGCACTGCGTATCCACGACAGTGTGGCACCGGATGTGGTGGTCATGGACATTGCCATGGCGGGCATGGGTGGCATCGAGGCCATCAAGCGCCTGGTGGCCAAGCACCCGCAGGTCCGCGTGCTCGCGCTCTCGGCGCACGAAGACACCAGTTATTCCAGGCGCGCGTTCCAGGCCGGCGCTTTGGGCTATTTGTCCAAACGCACCGCCCCGGAGGTGCTGGTTGACGCCATTCGCCTGGTGGCCCAGGGTAAGCGCTTTATTGACCCCGGCATTGCGCAGCGCATGGCCATGCAGGACCTTAGCGGCGAGACCGATCCTCTGGCGCTGCTCTCAGCGCGCGAATTCGAGGTCTTCATGCAGATTGCGCGCGGGCAGTCGGTTGGCGCTGTGGCGGAGACACTCAATCTCTCGGTCTCCACCGTGGGCACCCATGTGCACAAAATCAAACAGAAATTGGACTTGTCCAACACCTCGGAGATCACCCTCCTGGCTTTGCGGCAGGGCTTGATCGATGCATCTGGTTTGGGTGGCTAGCCGCCGGCCGGGATTGAGCGCAAATTTTATTCAGTGCCATATTGAATATTTTTTCGGGTGGACAAGGGTTTTCACTGTTTAAAGCCCTGTGCGCTTCGTTTTACAGTCAATCCAAGTGTTTCCTGCGTGGTGGTTCACGTGGGGGTTTAGCACTGTCGGGAACGGGCCGCATTTTTGGCTCCCCGGGCTTATTGTCTTGGAGTAAACATGAATCGTACTTTCGGAACTGTGTTCAAGCGCAGTGCAACTGCAATCGCTATCGGAGCAGCGCTGTCGATGGTGTCGGGAATTGGTTTCGCGAACGACGCCAATCTGCAGAAACTCGGTGCTTTCAAGAAGACTGAT
>CAMAQV010000035.1 GCA_945860595.1 Comamonas sp. lk | reverse complement strand
TGCGTGCACACATTCCAGGTGAAGGACACCAGGTCGCGCCAGTAGCAGTCCTCGTCAAACAGCGCTGCGGTGCCATCGGCATCGTGCCGGCCAAGTGCCGCGCCAAAGCTGGATAACCAGGCGCTGGCGCGCTGGGAAGGGGTGGTCTGTGTCATGCAAAAAGCTCCTCTGTGGTGTGCGTCAGCCGCAACGTGGGCTAACTGAATTCCCCTGACCGACCCGGGTCACCGGGTTATCCAGCCTGCGGTACGTCGGCAGAGGTGTCAAGTACGCATAAACCCGTAGGCGCTGCGTGAGAGTGGGGTGCTTTCGGCTTTACAGCCGCGTGGAGCGCAGCATGCCGCTGTAGATCTCCTGGTCGCCGACCACGCCGATAAAGCGCCCGTCTTCGCACAGCAGCAGGGGCCGCCCGGTGGCGTGGCGGATGTGGATGATTTTTTCCAACAAGGTGTCGGGGCTGACGATGACCACGCTGCGGCCATCAAGTCCGGCTGCCAGCACGTCCAGCGTATCGGTGTAGGGCAGCAGCTGGCCGGGGCTGCCTTCGATGTCAATCTGGGCGGGTGCGCCAGATGTGTCCAGGCTCAGCAGATGGTGGCCGGTCCAGTCCAGCTGAATGCGCCCGGCTTGCGCGCCCAGCGCAGCTAGCGGCGTCATCAGCGAGCGCGCACGCAGCACTTTAATGGGGTTCATGTGCGCCACAAAATCGCGCACATAGTCATTGGCGGGGTTGAGCACCACCTGCTCCGGTTCGCCGGACTGCACGATGCGCCCGCCGTCCATGATGGTGATGTGGTTGCCCAGTTTGATGGCCTCGTCTAGGTCGTGGCTGACGAAGACAATGGTCTTCTTGAGTTGTTTTTGCAGCTGCAGCAGCTCGCCTTGCAGATGCTCGCGGATCAGAGGGTCCAGCGCCGAAAAGGGCTCGTCCATCAGCAGAATGTCGGCGTCGGTTGCAAAAGCGCGGGCCAGGCCCACGCGCTGCTGCATGCCGCCCGAGAGTTGGTGCGCGTATTTGTGCCCCCAGGCTTGCAGACCGACCAGCTCCAATTTTTCTGCGACGATGCGCTCGCGTTGCGCTTTGGGCATGCCACTGAGTTCCAGGCCCAGACCCACGTTTTCGCTGACTGTGCGCCAGGGCAGCAGCGCAAATTGCTGGAACACCATGGCCACGCGGCTGGTGCGCAGGCGGCGCAGGGTGGTGGCGTCGCAGCGGGTCAGGTCCACGGTGTCGCCGTTGCGCTCGCGCACCAGCACCGAGCCCCGGGTGGCCTGATTGAGTCCGTTGAGGCAGCGCAACAGCGTGGATTTGCCCGAGCCCGACAAACCCATCAGCACCGAGATTTCGCCCTCAGAAACGCTCAGGTTGCAGTCGGCGGCACCCAATACCGCGCCGGTGGCGTCCAAAATCTCCTGGCGGTTTTTGCCAGTGTCCAACAGGGCCAGCGCCGCTGCGGGGTTTTTGCCAAAGACCACGTCCACATGCCGGAACTCGGCCATGGGCTGCGCACTGGAACGCAGATCAGGCATGCGGTTTGGACTTGCACAGCCGGTCAAGGACGATGGCCACTATCACGATGGCCAGCCCGGCTTCGAAACCATCGGCGATGTTGACCGAATTGAGCGCGCGCACCACCGGTTTACCCAGGCCATCCGCGCCCACCAGCGCGGCGATCACCACCATCGACAGGCTGAGCATGATGCACTGCGTCACGCCGGCCATGATGCTGGGCAGGGCGTGGGGAATCTCCACTTTCCAGAGCAGCTGCGAACGCGTCGCGCCGAAGGCTTCGCCGGCTTCGACCAGCGGGCGTGGCACCGAAGCAATGCCCAGCGTGGTCAGGCGGATAGGTGCGGGCAGGGCGAAGATGACGGTAGAAATGAGCCCTGGCACCACGCCCAGACCGAAAAGGATCAGGGTGGGAATCAGGTAGACGAAAGTCGGGATGGTTTGCATCAAGTCCAGCAACGGCCGCAGCGCCGCTTCCAGCCAGGGCCGGTGCGCGGCCGCAATGCCAATGGGCACGCCGATAAGCACGCAGCTCAGCGTGGCAAAGAGCACCATGGATAGCGTCTCCATGGTCTCACCCCAATAACCCATGTTGATGATGAGCAGCAAGGCCGCTCCGACAAACACCGTGAGCCGTGCCGAGCGCTGCAGATACCAGGCCAGCGCACAAATCAGGCCGACCATCAGCAGCGGATGCACCCATTGCAGCAAGCCAGTGAAGCCCAACACCAGCGTGCCCAGCACGCCGGAGATCAGGTCAAACAGCCAGGGTGCGCCCTGGGTAATCTGGTCCACCACGCCGGAGATGGTCTCACCCAGGGGAATTTTGTTCCCGGTGAGCCACTCCAAGGCGGCGTCCAAGCCTCCCAGCATGGTTTTTATTTGAGGATCATCGCGGGGGTGACGTCTTTGCCGTCAAAGGTTTTGACGCCAGCCAGCCAGTTGCCCCAAGTGGATGCGTTGGCCTTGAGCCAGCTTTGCGCAGCGGCAGCGGGCTTCATTTTTTTGTCCAGGATGGAGGACATGATTTCGTTTTCCGCCTCCAGGCTGAACTTGGTGTTCTTCAGCAGCGCGCCCACGTTGGGGCATTCGACGGAATAGCCTTTGCGGGTGTTGGTGTAAACGGTGGCGCCACCGTAGTTGGGGCCGAAGAAGTCGTCACCACCGCTGAGGTACACCATTTTGATTTTGGTGTTCATGGGGTGGGGTGCCCAGCCCAGGAAAACCACCCACTCTTGCTTGGGGACTGCGCGCATGACCTGCGAGACCATACCGGCTTCGCTGGACTCGACCAGCTTGAAGCCGCCCAGGTCAAACGATTTTTTCTTGATCATGTCCAAAATCAAGCGGTTGCCGTCGTTGCCGGGCTCGATGCCGTAAATCTTTTTCTTGAATTTGTCGGCGTTCTTGGCGATGTCGGCAAAGGTTTTGACGCCCGCTTCGGCCACATAGTCCGGCACCGCCAGGGTGTATTTGGCGCCTTCCAAGTTGGCGCCAATCGTTTCCACCGAGACGTCGGCTGCGTAGGGCTTGATGTCGCCTTCCATGGAGGGCATCCAGTTGCCCAGAAACACATCAATCTTTTTGTCTTTCATGCTGCGGTAGGTCACCGGAACCGACAGCACCTGCGCGCTGGGTTTGTAGCCAATGCCTTTGAGAATTTCGGAGACCACGGCCGTGGTGGCGGTGATGTCGGTCCAGCCCACATCGGCAAAACGCACCGCTTGGCAGGAGGCAGGCTCTGCAGCTTGCGCGCCAGTGCCGGTACCTATCGCCAACGCAGCCAACGCGGCAGCACTGGCGATGGAACGGGAATTACGAAGAACGTGTTGCATAAAAGGCTCCAGTTGAAGATAGAAGGGTTGGTTCACACCAGGTGCGACGGCAAACTGTAACCCACAGAGCGCAGGTAGCCAGGCCGGGCATCAGGCCGGGCATCAGGCTGGATCTGCGGGCTTAGCCCCTGGGCTTGCGTGTTCAGCCAGGACTTGTTCCTGCACCTCGCGTATGCGCGCGCTGGCCAGGGCTTTGTCCTGGGCCGGTGCGAATTGGCTGTAGCGGGCCAGAATGGAGACCAGCTGGCCGTAAATGCGCGGCGGTGCGGCAATGCATTCGCCGTGCTCAAGGTAGTCGGCTTCGCCGGTGAAGTTGCCGATCAGTCCACCCGCCTCCGTTACCAGCAGCGACCCGGCGGCGATGTCCCAGGGTTTGAGACCGGACTCGAAAAAGCCGTCGGTGCGTCCCGCTGCCACATAAGCCAGATCCAGCGCCGCAGCGCCTGGGCGGCGCAGGCCTGCCGTGCGGGGCATGATGTCGGCCAACATGGCCAGGTAGCGCGGAAAGTTGTCACCTTTGCGGAAGGGGAAGCCGGTGGCCAGCAGGGTGCCGGTGAGATCGGTGCGTTTGGAGACGCGGATGCGCCGGTCATTCAGAAACGCACCGCGCCCCTTGGTGGCGGTAAACAAGTCGTTGCGCGTGGGGTCGTAGACCACGGCCTGCTCGATCTTGCCGCGCACGGCCAGCCCGATGCTGACGCAGTAGCTGGGAAAGCCGTGGATGAAATTGGTGGTGCCATCCAGCGGGTCGATGATCCAGACGTATTCGGAATCGCGTGCGCCGTGTTCGCCGCCCGATTCTTCAGCCATGATGCCGTGGCCGGGGTAGGCGGCCAGCAGGGTTTCAATAATCACCTGCTCGGCGGCCTGGTCGACCTCGGTGACAAAGTCATTCACCTGTTTTTGCGAGACCCGGACCGCCTCCACGTCCAGTGCCGCGCGGTTGATGATGTTGCCGGCCAGGCGGGCCGCTTTAACGGCCACATTGACCATGGGGTGCAGATTGGGTGACATACAGGTGATGAAAGAACACGGTGGCGCACCCGGGCTATGCCGGGGCGATAAAAAGCCGCACGGGGCGGCGACAATGGCTTTGATTCTATTCTCCGCACCGTGCAGACCCGCTTCATCCTGATCAACACCAGCCACGCCGGCAATGTGGGTGCCGCTGCCCGCGCCATGAAGACCATGGGCTTTGATGACCTGGTGCTGGTGGCCCCGCGCTGGCCCAATGTGCTGCGCCGCGAGGAAACCATTCAGCGCGCCAGCGGTGCACTTGATGTGCTGGAAAAGTGCCGCATCGTGGACACCCTGGACGAGGCCTTGGACGGCGTAACCCACCTGTGCGCCACGGCCATGACGCCACGTGATTTCGGTCCGCCCACGCGCTGCCCGCGCGCGCATTTTGCGCAGCTGCTGGCCCAAGCGCCGGGTCAGGCTGCGGCAACGCTACCGGACACCGCATTTTTGTTCGGCTCCGAGCGATTCGGCATGCGTAACGAGGACGTGTACCGCTGCCATGTGGCGCTGAGCATTCCCAGCAACCCGCAATTCGGCTCGCTCAATATCGGTGCGGCCTTGCAGGTGATTGCCTATGAGTGGCGGTTGGCTTTGGGTGGCTTCGATGCGCCGCAGGCCTCGCCCACTCACGCGGCGCATGCAGCTGATGCCGCGCAAGTCGCGGGCATGCTGACCCATCTGGAAGAAAGCCTGGTGGCCCTGGAGTACCTGGATCCGGCAGCGCCCAAAAAGCTGATGCCGCGTCTGAACGCGCTTTTCAACCGCGCCGCCGTCACGCAGGAGGAAGTTCATATCGTCCGTGGCATCGCCAAGGCCGTGTTGCAGCAGAGCACGCGCCTGCGGGCGGCAACAACCCCGCCAGACGCGCCGGGTGACCCCAAGGGATAGACTCGGCTGCATGTTTTCCCGCATCCGTTCTGATATCCAGTGCATTCTGGACCGTGACCCTGCTGCCCGCAGCACCTGGGAGGTCATCACCTGCTACCCCGGCCTGCACGCTGTTGTTTTGCACCGGCCCGCGCACTGGTTTTGGACCCATGGCTTTAAATGGTTGGGTCGCTTTACTTCGCATGTCGCGCGGTTTTTGACCGGCATTGAGATCCACCCCGGCGCCACGATTGGCGAGCGCGTGTTTTTCGACCACGCCATGGGCACGGTGGTCGGCGAGACCGCGCAGATTGGTGACGGCTGCACGATTTACCAGGGCGTCACGCTGGGTGGTACCTCGCTCTACAAAGGTGCCAAACGCCACCCGACCCTGGGCAAAGACGTGGTGGTCAGCGCCGGGGCAAAAATTCTAGGCGGCTTTGAGGTCGGCGACGGCGCCAAGATCGGCAGCAACGCAGTGGTCATCAAGCCCGTCCCCGCTGGAGCGACGGCGGTCGGTATCCCGGCGCGCATCATCCAAAGCAAAGCCGGGGAGAGCGCGGACGTGACCAGCCCCCAGCCCGCATTCAGCGCCTATGGCATCACCCAGGAAGACGACCCTGTGAGCCAGGCCCTGCGCGGCCTGATCGACAGCGCCTCCACCCAGGACAAACAAATTGCCCTGATTTGGCAAGCGCTAGACCAGTTATGCAAACAGCAGCAGCTCACGCTCCCCGAAGAAGCTGCCCGTATGGAGTGCTTCGAGGCAGATAAGTTCAACCAGATTGTGGGCAAATAGCACCGCAGCGCGACGCGCTTTCAGCCGGTCGCGCGGATGGCATTGGGCGGGCGGAAGGCCTTGCAGACCACCTCATCGGCTTCCATGTACGGTCCGCCTATCAGGTCGATGCAGTAGGGCACGGCGGCAAATATGCCGGGCACCTTGACGCTGCCGTCGGCGTTCTTCAGGCCCTCCAAGGTCTGGGCAATGGCTTTGGGTTGGCCTGGCAGGTTCAGGATCAAGGTCTTATCGCGCACTACCGCCACCTGACGCGAGAGGATGGCCGTGGGCACAAATTGCAGGCTGATCTGGCGCATCTGCTCGCCAAAACCGGGCATCTCTTTGTGCGCGACCGCCAGCGTGGCCTCGGGCGTCACGTCGCGCAGGGCCGGGCCCGTGCCGCCGGTGGTCAGCACCAGACAGCAACCGGCATCCGCCAGTTCGATCAGGGTTTGGCTGATGAGGGCTTGCTCATCTGGAATCAAACGCGACTCCCATTCAATGGGGTTGCGCAGCGCGCGGCCCAGCCAGTCTTTCAATGCGGGCAGGCCTTTGTCCTCGTACACGCCGCTGCTGGCGCGGTCGCTGATGGAGACGATGCCGATTTTGACGGGGTCGTGCATGGCGGGGTCGTACAGGGCAGGGCTCAGGCGTCAAAGCCGGGGTTGGTGGGAAATGCCGTATCGGCCAGTGCCGCCGTGTCGCCTTGGATTTCGCCGGAAAGTTGGGCATGCACCAGCTGAAATATCTCGCGGTAGGCGCGGCCATGGCGGGGTGCTGCGCCACGCTTTTCGGGCAGTGCGTCTTTGCGTGCCTGGCGCACCAGCGCGCGCAGTTGCTGGCTGTCGGTGCGCGGACTCAGGTTGATCCACTGCCCCAGTGCGTCGTCGTCTGCCAATAGGCGAACGCGCCACTCCTCAGCGGCATGCAGGGTTTGGGTTTGCAGCGCAGACGGCGTGTGTTGCTCCACCAGCGCCTGCCGGATGGCGGCATGTTGTTCCTCGGGCAGCAGACGCATGAGCTTACCGATGAACTGCATTTGACGGCGCTTGCCTTCGAAGTTGGTGATGCGTTTGGCCTCGGAGACTGCTTCGCTGAGTTTGTCGGGCAGTCCCAAGCGCTCGGATAACTCGGCGCGCAGTGTCAGCAAGTCTTCGCCGAGCTTCTGGATTTCCAGGCTTTCGCGTTTGAGGTCGGTGCGCGTGGGCTCGTCCGTGCCCTTGAGCTCGCGCTTGTATTCCAGATCCAGGGCGCTGCCCTCGGCCACGAAGTGGCCTTTCACGTAGTAGCCTTTTTTCAGTTTTCTGGACATAGCCAAGTATCATAGCCCTCGCTATGAAGAACACCCCACGCGCCGCCGCAGCGGCCCCCACCGCCGTCCCCGACGCCGCACGCTCTCCCGCATCACTCCTTAAACGCTCCCGCAGCAGCGCCAAGCCGCTGGAGGGTTTTGCCTACAGCCGCGCCTTTTTTGAGTCGCGGGTGGATGCAGTGCTCAAGGCCGCCAAAAAGTTAGGTGCCACCGATTCGGCGGCCGAAGTGTCTGAGGCCTGCGGCCTGAGCGTGTCGGTGCGCAACGGTTCCTTGGAAAACGTCGAACGCAACCGCGACAAGGGTTTGAGCGTCACCGTGTACTGCGGTCAGCGCCGGGGCAACGCCAGCACCTCCGATTTTTCAGACGCAGCCATCAAGCAGACTGTGCGCGCGGCGTATGACATCGCGCGTTTCACCGCCGAAGACCCCTTTGCCCGCCTGCCGGACGAAGCGGACATCTGCCCCGAACCGGATCGAAGCCGGGATCTGGACCTGTTTTACCCATGGGATCTGGACAGTGAGACGGCTACGCAGATTGCGCTGGAATGCGAAGCGGCGGCCTTGTCGGTCGACAAGCGCATTACAAACAGCGAAGGCGGCGGTGTGTCGGCCCAGCAATCGCATTTTTTCAGCGCCCATTCACGTGGATTTCGGGGTGGCTTTGCCAGCTCGCGCCATTCCATTTCTGTCTCCCCCATTGCCGGCAAAGGCAGCAAGATGCAACGCGACGGCTGGTACAGCTCGATGCGCCGGGCCGAAGATTTAGCTTCGCCGCAGGCTGTGGGCCGTTACGCCGCCGAACGTGCGCTGTCGCGCTTGAATGCGCGCAAGATTCCCACCACGCAATGCCCGGTGCTTTTCGAGTCGCCGCTGGCGGCTGGTTTGCTCGGCACCTTGGTGCAGGCGCTCAGCGGCGGGGCGCTGTATCGCAAAAGCTCTTTCCTCTTGGATTCGCTGGGCAAACGGGTATTACCCGCGCACATCGATGTGATGGAAGACCCTTTTGTCATTGGCGGCAAAGGCAGCTCACCTTTTGATGAGGAAGGCGTGCGGGTGCGGCCGCGGCAGGTGATTGAGGCCGGGCGGGTGCAGGGCTATTTTTTAAGCAGCTACACCGCGCGCAAGCTGGGCATGGCCACCACCGGCAATGCCGGCGGATCGCACAACCTGGTACTGCGCTCCCGCCAGACCCGCGCAAGCGACGATTTGGATGCGATGCTGCGCAAGCTGGGTACTGGTTTGTTTGTCACCGAGCTAATGGGGCAGGCCGTTAACTATGTGACCGGCGACTATTCACGCGGTGCCAGCGGCTTTTGGGTCGAGGGAGGGCGAATCGCTTTCCCGGTGCAAGAAATCACCATCGCGGGAAATATGAAGACCATTCTGCGAGACATCGGCGCCGTGGGCGCGGATGTCTACGAATACGGTGCCAAATCGGTGGGCTCTATCCTCGTCAACCGGATGAAGGTCGCGGGCAGCTAAGCTTGGTCCGCCCCGAACTGCTGGCCCTGGGTGCGGCACTGTGCTGGGCTGTGGGCAGCCTGTTTTCGGCCCGCGCTGCGTCGCGCATGGGCACGATTGGATTCAACCGCTGGCGCCTCGTTTTTGCCTGTTCTGTCCTGTGGCTGGCCGTTGGTATCAGCGGGCGTTGGAGCCCTCTGGCCTGGTCGGATGCTGCGCTCTTGTCGCTTTCGGGTTTAGTCGGTATTTGCATCGGCGACACGGCCTTGTTTGCCTGCATGAACCGTCTGGGGCCGCGCCGCAGCGGCGTACTGTTTGCCTGCCACGCCCTGTTTTCTGCGCTGTTAGCCTGGTGGTTTCTAGGCGAAACCTTGTGGGGTGCTGCGCTGGCGGGCAGCATCCTGCTGATCGGCGGCGTGATGGTGGCGGTGCTGTGGGGACGCCGTGACACCGAAACCCATGTCTGGGAAGTCACCCGGGGGCGTTTGCTGGTAGGCGTTGGCCTCGGCCTGACCGCAGCGTTGTGCCAAGCCTTGGCTACTCTGATGGTAAAGCCCTTGATGGCGGCGGGAGTGGATGCACTGGCAGGATCGGCGGTGCGCCTGGGTGCTGCGCTGGCTTTGCACTTGGCCGTGCGTACCTCGCGCTATGCGCCTGCGCAGCTGAATGCGCCGCTACAGCTGACCGACCTCCGCAATACATTTTTCAGTGCCGCGATCGCCATGGGACTGGGCATGACCCTGATTTTGCTGGCTCTGCAAGACGGGCCGGCTAATCTGGTGGGCTTGTTCTCGTCGGTCTCGCCGGTGTTGCTGCTGCCTATGCTGTGGGTGGCGTACCGTGCCCGTCCAGCAACCGGTGCCTGGTGGGGTGCGGGCATGGCGGTGGCCGGAACTGGCCTGATTATCTGGCGCTGAGCAGCGCCCGGATCGGCGTATGCCCGCAGCGCGTCAGCCCGCCAGCGCCGCTTTGACAGCGGCGGAGACCAGCCCCATTTCGGCTTTGCCCGCCAGCCGCGTTTTCACCACGCCCATGACCTTACCCATGTCGCCGGGGCCCGTCGCGCCGAGTTCGGTCACGATGGCGCGCACCGCCTGCGTAATCTCGTCTGCGCCCATGCGCTGGGGCAGGTAGCCTTCCAGTACCGTGATTTCCGCACTTTCCTTGTCGGCTAGGTCCTGGCGCTGCGCTTGCAGGTAGGCGGCAACCGAATCTTTGCGCTGCTTGATCAGCTTGTCCACCAACCCAACCACGGCCGCGTCGTCCAGGACGATCCGCTCGTCCACCTCGCGCTGTTTGCAGGCGGCCAGCAGCAGCCGGATGGTGCCCAAGCGCTCGCTGTCTTTGGCACGCATGGCGGTCTTCATATCTTCGGTGATCTGTTCTTTAAGGGTCATAGTGTGCTGGCTCCAAACGGGTAAGGGCATGAAAAAAGCCTGCCAAAGTTGTCTTTGGCAGGCTTTGCAGTTGTGAGAAAACGGGCTTTAGAACATTTTCTTGGGCAATTGCATGCTGCGGATGCGCTTGTAGTTGCGTTTCACCGCAGCCGCTTTTTTGCGCTTGCGCACCGCAGTGGGTTTTTCGTAAAACTCGCGGGCACGCAGGTCAGTTAGGAGGCCCAGTTTTTCAATAGTGCGCTTAAAGCGGCGAAGGGCGACTTCAAACGGCTCATTTTCTTTTACACGAATCGTTGTCATTACGTCATCTTGTCCAAAATGTGTCCACGCCGGCTACCCAGAGAAGATCGGGCTCTGTGCACCAGGTGAAACGATTGATCCCCGCAGATTTGTAGATCGGGCAGCGGGGCGTTGCCGCAAAAGAGGGTGATTATAGACGGGCACGCAAGCCTTGGGCACAGGCGTAGGCGCTGGCCCAGGCCCATTGAAAGTTGTAGCCGCCCAGCCAGCCGGTCACGTCGACCACTTCGCCTATGCAGTACAGCCCGCTGTGGTTCGACTCCATGGTCTGGCTCGACAGCGCGGCGGTGTCCACGCCACCGGCGGTGACCTCGGCTTTGCGGTAGCCCTCGGTGCCGGTGGGCCGCAATTCCCAGCGGCTCAGGCGTTCGGCTAGCGCGGTCAGGGCTTTGTCGGGAACTTCGTTGATGGGGCGTTCCCAGCTCTGGCCCCAGGCCGCGCCCATGCCAACCCATGCGTCGGCCAGCCGCGCCGGAACCCAGGCGGCGAGTTCATTGGCCACGCGTTTGCGGGAGACGGCTTTGCGCTGCAACAGCGACTGCGCGGCGTCCTGCTGGGGCAGCAGGTTGAGCCGGATGGCGGTGTCGCTGCGCCAGTAACTCGATATTTGCAATACACCCGGACCGCTCAAACCCCGGTGCGTGAATAGCAAGTCTTCGGAAAAAACGGTGTTGGATTTTTTGTCGCCCGTGGCAATCTGCACCGGCAGCGACAGGCCGGAGAGTGCGGCAAAAGGGGCCCAGGCCGCGCTGTCAAAGGTCAGCGGCACCAGCGCAGGGCGGGTTGGCACCAGCGGAAGCCCGAACTGCTGCGCAGTGCGGTAGCCCCAATCGCTGGCGCCAATGGCGGGTATGGATAAGCCGCCGGTGGCAATGACCAAAGAGTCGGCCTGCACCAGCCCCCGGCTGGTGTGCAAGGTGTAGCCGGTCTCGTCACTGTGGCTGACAGATTGCACCGCGCAGGGTTGCCAGCGGGTCACCCCGCCCGACGCACATTCGGCCAGCAAGACATCGATGATGGCCTGCGCCGAGTGGTCGCAAAACAGTTGCCCTTTATGCTTTTCATGGAAGGCCACGCCGTGGCGCTGCAACAGAGCCACAAAGTCCTGCGGTGTGTAGCGCGCCAGCGCCGAGCGGCAGAAATGCGGGTTGTGTGAGATGAAGTTGGCTGGCGTGGTGTCGCGGTTGGTGAAGTTGCAGCGCCCGCCGCCGGAGATCCGGATTTTTTCGGCGACTTTCTCGGCGTGGTCGATCAGCAAAACCCGTACGCCCAGCTGCCCGGCCACACCGGCGCAGAACAGGCCTGCGGCACCGGCACCCACAATCACCGCGTCAAACGTCTCCATGGCAGCGAGTGTAGGCGCTGCCTCCACGGAGCAAGCTGGGCCGACTTGCGTGACTGGGCTTTACTTGACCAGCGCCACCGGCTGGGACGCGCTCGATGCCACGCGCTGGGCGACTGATCCGAGCAGCAAATCGCTGAACCCGGAGCGCCCCTTGCCGCCCAGTACCACCAGGTCAAATTTGCCAGCGTTCGCGGTTCTAATGATTTGTTCCGCCACATGGCCGACCTTGATCACCATGTCATGCGGCACGCCCGCTTTATCGAGCAATTTACGCGCGGCTTTGAGGTCGGTTTCGCTGAGTTCGCGCAAGTGGTCTTGGATGCTGCCTGCGGGCACGTGCTTGCGCACATGGCGCAAGCCGGTGTCATCGTGCGCGCTGACGAGGGTGATGTGTGTGGGCTCACTCAGCTTGGTGCTGAGATCGATAGCGTATTTGACTGCGTGCAGCGCGGGCTTGGAGCCGTCAACAGCGACAAGAATTTTCATGGCATGTCCTCCAGGATGCTGCCCTTCGGTTGAAGCGCATGGCCTGGAGCATCCGCTTAAAAGGCCGTGCCAGCCTTGATGCGGATCAAGCTGTGTCGCGAAAGCCCGTCCGGGCTGTGGCGTCGGACTGCGCAGCCTGCAATCCTTGCAGCACATCGCCCACCACCAGCACACTGGGGCTACCCAGTTGTTCGGCTTGCAGCGTGGCGTGCAGTGACCCCAGCGTGCAAACCGCATTGCACTGTGCGGGCAGGCTGGCGTTTTCCACGATGGCGGCTGGCGTCGAAGCGGGCAGCCCCTGCAACAAGCCGTCTTGGATAGCCGCCGCACCGCGCACGCCCATGTAAATCACCAGCGTCAGCCGCGCCTGGCGGGCCGTATGGGCCAGCGCGGCCCAGTCGGTGCCCGCATCGCCCGGCTTGGCGTGGCCGGTCACAAACACCACGCCGTGGGCGTGATCGCGGTGGGTCAACGAGACCTGCAAGGCCCCCATCGCAGCCAATCCGGCGGTAACACCGTTGACCACCCGCGGTTCAATGCCCGCGGCCTGCAGGGCTTCCATTTCTTCGCCACCGCGTCCAAAAATCAATGGGTCGCCGCCTTTGAGCCGCACCACGGTCTCGCCGCGCAGTGCCTCGCTGACCATCAGTTTTTCGATGAAGGCCTGCGGCGTGGAGCTGCATCCGCCACGCTTGCCGACAAAGACGATGCGCGCATCGGCTTGGGCGTGCTGCAGCACGTCTTCATTCACCAAATCATCCACCAGCAACACGGTGGCGGCGGCAATGGCCTTGACTGCCTTGAGGGTCAGCATGTCGGGGTCGCCGGGTCCGGCTCCCACCAGGGTTACGGTTCCAGTTGTGTGGGGGGCGTTCATATTTTTTTGCTCAGTTCAACCAGGTGCTGTACTTGCAGCGCAATCGGTTCGGGCAGCGGCTGCGTGCCATCGAGTACCGCTCGGATGTAAGCGGCGGTGCTGGTCGCGTCAATCGCTACCGGCAGATCCGGCAGGCTGCTCAGGCTGCCGCTCTGGCCTTCTTGCAGTGCAAGCGCCTGGCCTTTGACAAAAGCCTGCCAGCGCGGTGCGCGCCGGGCGTCGGCCACGGCTTCGCCCTCGGTGCCGCGCAGCAGCAGCGCGTTGGTTCCGGTCAGCGCGAAAGTCTCGGCCATGGAATGCGCGTATTCGGGGTGGGTGTAGCTGCTCACCAACAGGCTGCGACCCGCGCAGGGGTTCATCAACTTGACAACGCTGTGCGCCGAATTGCGCAAGTGCACCACGCGGCGCACCTCCAGCAACCGCTGTAAACCGGGGCAGAGTAGGGCGGTGGGCGCGAATGCCACGTTACCCGGAGCGATCGGCGTGATCTGCTCCATGGGCGGTACGCCCAAGGCCGCAAATACCGCGCCGCTGAAAACGCGCTTGTCCTCAGTTGCTGCGCCGTGTACCAGCACCGGCAGGCCTGCGCGCGCCAGCAGCAGCGCCAGCAGCGGGGTGAGAACGGGCAATTTGCGCGCGCCGTTGTAGCTCGGGATGACGATGGTCGGCGGCGCGTTATCGGCACCGGCAGGAATGGCGTGCATGCGGGCATGGGTGGCGTCTAAAAAGCCAGCCATTTCCTGCGCCGTTTCGCCCTTGATGCGCATCGCCAGACAAAACGCACCGACCTCCAAGTCGCTCAAACCGCCGTCCAAAACCTGACCAAACAGGTCGGCGGCCTGCGCACGGTCAAGCGGACGCGCGCCGTCTTTGCCGCGTCCGATTTCTCTGATGTATGCGCCTATGCCCATGGGGGGATTGTCGATGATGCGGTGAATGTGTCAGGCCGACGCTGGAATCTCCGTCACCCGCCAATAGTGATACCGCCAAGCCGTCCCAAACCCCGCCTTGCTATACAAGCCTTGCGCCACTGGGTTGTCATCCTCCACCTGCAAAAACACTCGGCGTACGCCTTGCGCAGCCGCATGCGCTGCCAGCCCGGCCAAGATGCGTGAGGCGAGTCCCCGGCCCCGGGCGCTGGGCACGGTGCGCATGCCGTGGATGCTGAGCCAGCCGTGGCTGATGGAGCCGGTGCCGACCGCCAGCGCCTGGCCGCCTTCGCTTGCGTGCGCATACACCACGTGGCGGCTGCGGCTAAGGAGTTGCACGCGGTTGGCGCCGTCTACCGGGTCAAAGCCGTCTGCGGTGTAGACCGAAGCCCACGGCGCGCTGGGCGTCGCGCTCAGCGTGGCTGCATCAGCGGGGGCCATGCGCAGCAGAACAGCAGGCTCGGCTACTTGCACTAGAACGCCGTGGTGTGGGAAGTAGCCCATGGCGTGCAGCGCATCACTTATGTTCGTGGATATCAGACCCTCTGGCAGGCGAAACACCGTGGGGCGGTGGCGCTGTTGGTAGTGCGCCTCAATCTTTAGCAGGACAGGCACGGAAAGCGGCGTGTGCGCCAGCGGCACGGCGCTTTGCGCGCGGCCAATGGGCAGCGGGTCATAGGGCAGCAGCCAGCCGGGCATCTCGTGGACTTCGGCAGGGCATACAGCATCGAGCGTGGCGCGTTCAATCGATGCAACATCAGCGGGGCTCGTCATGCAGGTGATTGTTGCCTAGACGCTGCCCTAAACTCAGCGCCCACTATGCCGCTTACCGCACTCGCTTCCCCTAACGACGCACGCGCGGATGATGGCTCCACCACGCTGGTGCTGGGTTTTGAGTCCTCGTGCGACGAAACCGGCGTGGCTCTGGTTGCAATGCGCGGGGGCGAGATGCCGAAGCTGCTGGCCCAGGCCTTGTACAGCCAGGTCGAGATGCACCAGGCCTTTGGCGGCGTGGTGCCCGAATTGGCCAGCCGCGACCATATCCGCCGCGTTATACCCCTGACGCGCCAGGTGCTGGAGCAGGCCGGGTGCAGCTTGGACGAAGTAGACGTGGTGGCTTTCACCCGTGGGCCGGGCCTGGCCGGGGCGCTGTTGGTGGGCGCGGGCGCGGCCTGCGCGTTGGCAGCGGCGCTGGACAGGCCCGTCATCGGCATCCACCATTTGGAAGGGCATTTGCTCTCGCCCTTTCTGAGCGCCGATCCACCCGCCTTTCCGTTTGTGGCGCTGCTGGTTTCCGGCGGGCATACGCAGTTGATGCGGGTCGACGGGGTTGGGCAATACGCCCTGCTAGGCGAGACGATTGACGATGCGGCGGGCGAGGCGTTTGACAAGTCGGCCAAGCTCATGGGTTTGGGCTATCCGGGCGGCCCGGCGCTGTCCGCGCTGGCTGAGCAGGGAAGGGCGGATGCCTACGCGCTGCCGCGCCCCTTGCTGCACAGTGGGAATTTGGATTTTTCATTCGCCGGCCTGAAGACGGCGGTGCTGGTGCAGTCGCAAAAAATGGTGGCGGCGCACCGGGCCGATGCCACTGCCATGCACGCCGGAGCCACGCTGGCCAGCGGCGCGACGCCGGGTTTTGATGCGCTGCCCGCAAGCCAGCGCGCCGATTTGGCGGCATCGACCCAGGCCGCGATTGCCGATGTGCTGGTGAAGAAGTCGATGACCGCCTTGGCGCAAACGGGCATGAAGTGCCTGGTGGTGGCCGGTGGCGTGGGTGCCAACAAGCGTTTGCGCGACCAACTCAACGCGGCCTGTGCCGGCCGTGCGGTACGGGTGCATTACCCCGAGTTGACGCTGTGCACGGATAACGGCGCAATGATCGCGCTGGCTGCGGCCATGCGCTTGCAAAGCGGCACCGAGGCGGCACACCGCGACTACGCCTTTGATGTGAAGCCGCGCTGGCCTTTGCAGACAACGGTGTCGGCGAGCACCGCTGCATGAAGAAGAGGATCGAATGATGTTTATGAAGATGTGGATGACGGTATGGCTGATGCTGGCGGCTGTGGTGGCTTGTGCGCAAACTGCACCGCCCATCAAGCTGGCTTTGATTGAGAGCTTGAGCGGCGCCAATGCCAACGGCGGCGAAGCGGTGTACCGCAATATCTTGTGGGCCGTGGAGCGGGTGAATGCGCGCGGGGGCGTCAAGCTCTCCGGCGCAACGGCGGCTCCCATGGTGCTGGAGCGTCACGACAGCAAGGGCCAGACCGAAGAGGCGCTGTCGTCCTTGCGCGCCGCCATTGACAGCGGCGCGCGATTTATTTTGCAAGGCAATTCCTCGGCTACCGCCAGCGCGCTGGTGGAGGCGATCAACAAGCACAACGAACGCGAACCGGGCAAGCGGGTTGTGTTCCTCAATTACTCGGCGGTTGATCCGGCCCTGACCAATGAAAAATGCAGCTTCTGGCATTTCCGATTTGATGCCCATTCGGACATGCGCATGGCCGCTTTGATGGACGTGTTGCGCGAAGACCGCGGCGTTAAAAGCGTGTACTTGATCGGGCAGGACTACAGCTTTGGACAGGCGGTTTTGCGCGAGGCCCGGCGTCAGCTTGCGGCGCAGCGGCCCGACATCGCCGTGGTGGGCGATGAGTTGCACCCCATGCTGCGCATCAAGGATTTTTTGCCCTACGCTCAGAAAATCAAGTCCAGCGGGGCGCAAGCGGTCATCACCGGCAACTTCAGTGCCGATCTGACCTTGCTGGTGAAAGCGGCTAAAGACGCTGGCTTTGAGGGCAAGTTCTATACTTTTTATGGCAATGCGCTGGGCGCGCCGGCGGCCCTGGGAGAAGCTGGTCTGGGCAAGGTGCTGGCCGTTGCCGACTGGCTGCCCAATGTGCCGGGCGCTGCGTCCGAGGCCTTTTATAGGTCGTTCCGCACGCGCTTCCCGCGCCCCGATGACGACTACGTACACATGCGCATGCAACTGTTGGTGGAGGCGCTGGCGCAATCGGTCGAGGCGGCGGGCAAGGCCAATCCGACGTCGGGAGGTGTGTTAGACCCGCTGGCTGTGGCGCTGGAACTGGAGCGTTCCCGCGTAACAATAGGCGGGCAAAGCGGAGCCATGCGGGCCGCAGACCACCAGTTCCAACAAGCCTTGGTGGTGGGGCAGATGGAGCGCCAGGGCGCGCCTGGCGTACGCTTTGATGTGGAAGGCTCGGGATTTGGTTTTAGGGTCATTAAGACCCTTTCTTCTGCGCAGGCTGAGCAGCCTACCAACTGCAAAATGGTTCGTCCCCTATAATCGAGGGCTTCGCCGTTAATGGTGGAGAACACGCCAGCAGCAGTTCCAGCCGCTGGCGCAAGTTACAAAATCTATACAGGAAATGAAACCATGATTGCTTCCAGCATCAAAGCCGAGGTCGTAAAAACGCACGCTCGCAGCGCCGGCGACACCGGCAGCCCTGAAGTCCAAGTGGCGCTGCTGACAGCCCGCATCAACGAACTGACCCCCCATTTCAAAACCCACGCCAAAGACCACCACGGCCGGCGTGGTCTGTTGCGCATGGTCAGCCGCCGCCGTAAGCTGCTGGACTATTTGAAGGAGAAAGACGGTGATCGCTACACCGCGCTGATTGCTAATCTGGGCCTGCGTAAATAAGCGGTTCGCAGATTGGATATTCGATAAATCAAACGCCTGGGTTAGGTCACTAGCTCAGGCGTTTTTTACTTCGGAGTCTGCAAAAACGGAGCGAAGCTGTGTCATTCCAAGGCAGTCCACCTGGCGGCAGGGCCGGATTTCCTTGGAATGGCATCGTGTTCTGTGGTGTGGATTCCGGGCTTGGGTGAGGTGGCCTGCACCTCCCATACAAACGGAGATATTTCTATGACGATGTTCAATAAAGTTAGCAAGACCTTCCAGTGGGGCCAGCACACGGTCACCATGGAAACCGGCGAAATCGCCCGCCAATCCACCGGCGCAGTCCTGCTTGATATGGACGGCACCGTGGTTCTGGCCACCGTGGTGGCCCGTACCGAAGGTAAAGCCGGGCAAGACTTCTTCCCCTTGACGGTGGATTACTTGGAAAAGAGTTATGCAGCGGGCAAGATCCCCGGCAGCTTTTTCAAGCGGGAAGGCCGCCCTAGCGAATTCGAAACCCTCACCAGCCGACTGATTGACCGCCCGATCCGCCCGCTGTTCCCTGAAGGCTTTTTCAACGAGGTGCACGTCGTGGTGCACACCTTGTCCCTCAACCCGGAAGTGGACGCAGATATTGCTGCCATGATTGCGGTCAGCGCCGCGCTCAGCGTGAGCGGCGTGCCTTTTGCGGGCCCGATCGGGGCGGCCCGCGTCGGTTATGTCAATGGTGCGTATGTGCTGAACCCCGGTCAGACCGCGCGCAAAGAGTCAGTGATGGATCTTGTGGTCGCTGGTACCGAAGCGGCTGTGTTGATGGTTGAGTCCGAAGCCATGCAACTTTCCGAAGAAATCATGCTGGGCGCGATCGTGTTCGGCCACACCCAGGGTGCGATTGCGATCAATGCGATCCACGACTTGGTGCGTGACGCAGGTAAACCAGTCTGGGACTGGAAGCCTGCGGCAAAAAATGAAGAATTGATCGCCAAAGTCAGCGGCCTGGCACTGGAGTCGCTCACTGCGGCCTACCAGATCCGCGACAAACAGCTGCGCACCAAGGCCTGCCGTTCGGCATACGCCGCGGTGATGGACGGGCTGAAAGCCGATGGCGTAGCATTCGACGGTGTCGCCGTTGAGGGCATGTTGTTCGACATCGAAGCCAAGCTGGTGCGCAGCCAGATTTTGGCCGGCGAGCCCCGTATCGACGGACGCGACACCCGCACCGTGCGCCCTATTGAAATCCGCAACGGCGTGCTGCCCCGTACCCACGGTTCGGCGCTGTTCACCCGCGGCGAAACCCAGGCACTGGTCGTGACCACCCTGGGCACCGAGCGCGACGCGCAGCGCATTGACGCTTTGAGCGGCGACTATGAAGACCGCTTCATGCTGCACTACAACATGCCTCCGTTCGCCACTGGTGAAACCGGCCGTGTTGGTACGCCAAAGCGCCGTGAAATCGGCCATGGCCGTTTGGCCAAGCGCGCGCTGGTTGCCTGCCTGCCCAGCAAAGAAGACTTCCCCTACACCATGCGTGTCGTCTCTGAAGTGACCGAGTCGAATGGCTCGTCGTCCATGGCCTCAGTCTGCGGCGGCTGCTTGTCCTTGATGGACGCGGGTGTGCCAATGAAGGCGCATGTGGCGGGTATCGCCATGGGCTTGATCAAGGAAGACAACCGCTTTGCGGTGCTGACTGACATCCTGGGTGATGAAGACCACCTCGGCGATATGGACTTCAAGGTGGCCGGCACGACCGACGGCATCACGGCGCTGCAAATGGATATCAAAATTCAGGGTATCACCAAGGAAATCATGCAGGTCGCCTTGGCCCAAGCCAAAGAGGCGCGCATGCACATTTTGGGCAAGATGCAGGAAGCTATGGCCGAAGCCAAGACCGAAGTTTCCAACTTCGCGCCGCGCCTGTTCACCATGAAGATCAACCCCGACAAGATTCGCGATGTGATTGGCAAGGGCGGCGCTGTGATCCGTGCGCTGACCGAAGAGACCGGTACGCAAATCAACATCGAGGAAGACGGCACCATCACCATCGCCTCCAGCGACCCGGCTAAAGCCGAGGAAGCCAAGCGCCGTATCCAGGAAATCACTGCTGAAGTTGAAATCGGCAAGATTTACGAAGGCCCGATCACCAAAATTCTGGACTTCGGCGCGTTGGTCAATCTGCTGCCCGGCAAAGATGGTCTGCTGCATATCAGCCAGATCGCGCACGAGCGGGTCGAGAAAGTCAGCGACTACCTCACCGAAGGGCAGGTCGTGAAAGTTAAGGTGATGGAAACGGATGAAAAGGGCCGCATTAAGTTGTCCATGAAGGTGTTGCTGGACCGTCCCACGAACGACCACGAGCACGGTTGATCGCTCGGTGCTGACCCGCGCTGCCTGATGTCTGCCAGCATGCAAGCCATCGAGATCGCCAGCTTTGGCGGACCAGAGGTGCTGCGCACTGCGAACCGTCCCATGCCTGTGGCGGTCGCAGGCGAGGTGTTGGTGCGGGTGCATGCCAGCGGTGTCAACCGGCCCGATTTGTTGCAGCGTACCGGTGGCTACCCGCCACCACCCGGTGTTTCCGACATTCCGGGTTTGGAGATTGCCGGCGAGATCATCTCGGGGGACACGCAGGCCATGGCGGCTGTGGGTTTGCAAGTGGGCGACATGGTGTGCGCGCTGGTCGCTGGGGGCGGCTATGCGCAGTATTGCGCGGTTCCCGTGCCGCAGTGTCTGCCGATCCCGCGTGGTTTGACGGTTGTGCAGGCAGCTTCACTGCCCGAAACATTTTTTACGGTGTGGAGCAACATTTTTGACCGTGGCCAACTCAAAGCGGGCGAGACCTTGTTGATACAAGGTGGAACCAGCGGTATTGGTGTGACGGCTATTCAGTTAGCCAAGGCTTTTGGCGCGACCGTGATTGCGACGGCCGGCAGTGAGGACAAGTGCGCCGCCTGTCTGGGATTAGGGGCAGACCACGCCATCAATTACCGCACCCATGATTTTGTCGAAGAGGTCGCGCGCATCACCGGCAAGCGTGGTGTTCATGTGATCTTGGACATGGTTGCGGGCGACTACCTGGCGCGAGAAGTGCTATGCCTTGCCGAGGATGGGCGCATTGTGATCATTGCGGTTCAGGGTGGCATCAACTGTGAGGTGAATGCCGGTCTGATACTGCGCAAGCGGCTGACGATCACCGGATCGACGCTGCGCATTCGCCCGGTTGCGTTCAAAGGTGCGATTGCAACCGATCTACATGCCAATGTCTGGCCCTTGCTTGAAAGCGGCGTGGTGCGTCCGGTGGTACATGCCGTGCTGCCGGCAGCCCAAGCGGCCGCTGCGCATGCGCTGATGGAAGCCGGTCAGCACATTGGCAAAGTGGTTTTGCAGTGGGAGCTGGCATGAAAAAACGTATTTTTGGCAACTGGAAGATGAACGGTTCCTTGGCGGCCAACGCTGCCCTGGTGGACGCCCTTGCGCAGGGGGTGCACGTTGGCGCTTGCGAGATTGCAGTCTGTGCACCCGCGCCCTATCTGGCGCAATTACAAAGTTTGCTGGACGGGAGTTCCATTGCCATCGGCGCGCAGGATGTGTCGGCGCATGCGGACGGTGCTTTCACGGGTGAGATATCAGCGGCCATGCTGCGTGACTTCGGTGTGCGCTATGTGCTGGTTGGGCATTCCGAGCGGCGGCAGTACCACGCCGAAAGCGACGAATTGGTGGCGCGCAAGGCACAGGCGGCTTTGGTCTGTGGCATCACCCCGGTGGTGTGTGTGGGTGAGACTCTGGCACAACGCGAAGCGGGGGAAACGGAAGCGGTGGTTCGCCGGCAGTTGGCCGCTGTTGTGCAGGTCAACGGCCATTGCTTGAGCGAAATTGTGCTGGCCTATGAGCCGGTGTGGGCCATCGGCACAGGCAGGACCGCTACGCCGGAACAGGCCCAGGCGGTTCATGCCGTGTTGCGTGCGCAATTGCTGGCCGCAACGACCTCAGCCGGGCGCATTCCTATTTTGTATGGCGGCAGCATGAATGCCGCCAATGCGGCTGAGTTGCTGGCCCAGCCGGATATCGACGGCGGACTGGTGGGCGGTGCGTCGCTGAAGGCGGCTGATTTTTTACGGATCGTGGCTTGCGCGCAGTAGCGCGGGGTCTTGTTGGTTTACCAGGGGTTTGATGTGAATTTCATTGTTACGGCGCTTCTCACGGTTCAAATGCTCTCAGCGATCACCATGATCGGCCTCATCCTGATGCAACACGGCAAAGGCGCTGACATGGGAGCGGCCTTTGGCAGCGGAGGCTCGGGCAGCCTTTTTGGCGCATCTGGAAGCGCGAATTTCCTGTCGCGTAGCACCGCTGTGCTGGCCACGGTGTTCTTTTGTGCCACTTTGGCGCTGGCCTATTTCGGCAATTTGCACACCAGTGGCGCACCCAGTGTGCTGGAGCGGCAGGCCGGTGCCCAGCCTGCGCCGGTGCCGGCCGCGAATGCGCCTGCGACCCCTGTTGCTCCGGCTTCCGGGGCTGCCGCAATCCCCTCTAAATAAGTCGTTCTTGCGCCGGGTTGCCAAGCGTAATTAGCGGGTAAATAAGGGTAAACTCGTGGGCTGTCGGAGAGCACTCAGTCGCAAGGCCCCTTATGCCATCCGCAGTAGCAAAACCGCCGTCGTGGTGAAATTGGTAGACACGCTATCTTGAGGGGGTAGTGGCGAAAGCTGTGCGAGTTCGAGTCTCGCCGACGGCACCAGATATGAATACTATTTTTCGTTGACCTGAACCTGGACATGAACTTAGAACACTACCTCCCGGTACTCGTGTTTATTTTGGTAGGTATAGGCATCGGCATCGTGCCCCAGGTTCTGGGTTACTTTCTCGGTCCCAACCGTCCGGACCCCGCGAAAAACTCCCCCTATGAATGCGGTTTTGAGGCGTTTGAAGACGCCCGCATGAAATTTGACGTCCGCTACTACCTGGTCGCCATTCTTTTTATCCTTTTTGATTTGGAAATTGCGTTTCTCTTCCCCTGGGCGGTCGCGTTGCGCGAGATTGGCCCTGTCGGGTTTTGGACTGTGATGATTTTTCTCGCCATTCTGGTCGTCGGCTTTGTCTACGAGTGGAAAAAAGGCGCTCTCGATTGGGAGTGATGCACAATGATTGAAGGCGTTTTCAAAGAAGGCTTTGCGACCACGAGTTACGACGCGGTGGTGAATTGGGCCAAGACCGGCTCTATCTGGCCCATGACCTTTGGTTTGGCGTGCTGTGCGGTCGAAATGATGCATGCGGCCGCCTCCCGCTACGATCTCAGTCGGTTTGGCTCGGAGGTCTTCCGCGCCAGTCCGCGGCAGTCTGACGTGATGATTGTGGCGGGCACCTTGTGCAACAAGATGGCGCCGGCACTGCGCAAGGTCTATGACCAAATGTCTGAGCCGCGCTGGGTTATCAGCATGGGATCGTGCGCAAATGGCGGTGGCTATTACCACTACAGTTACTCGGTCGTTCGTGGCTGCGACCGCATCGTGCCCGTCGATATTTACGTACCGGGCTGTCCGCCGACTGCGGAGGCCCTGATCTATGGCATCTTGCAGTTGCAGCAGAAGATCCGCCGCACCCAAACTATCGCTCGCGCCTAAGTCGACACGCTCCTATGTCTGAACATTCTGTCCATCCCCAGGCGACCCTGCACGCGGTTGAGGCGGTATTGGGTGACCGCGTGAAGCATATTGCGCTGGCGCTGGGAGAAGTCACGGTGGTCGTAGACGCCGCCGATTACTTGCAGGCCGCAAGCATGCTGCGCGATGCTGCGGGATGCCGCTTTGAGCAGTTGCTGGATTTGTGTGCCGTCGACTATTCCACCTACGCTGATGGAGCATATGAGGGGCCGCGGTTTTGCGTGGTCAGCCATTTGCTGTCGGTTAGCCTGAACCAGCGTCTTCGGCTCAAGGTGTTTGCTCCCGATGACGAAATGCCTCTGGTGGAGTCCGTCACCACCGTCTGGAATTCGGCGAATTGGTTTGAACGGGAAGCCTTCGATTTATTCGGCGTGGTCTTTGAAGGGCACGATGACTTGCGCCGCCTGCTGACCGACTACGGTTTTATCGGCCATCCGTTTCGCAAAGACTTTCCCGTATCCGGCCATGTGGAGATGCGCTACGACGCTGAACAGCGCCGGGTGGTGTACCAGCCTGTATCGATTGAACCGCGCGAGATTACGCCGCGCATCATCCGCGAAGACAACTACGGAGGCCTGCATTGAGCGCTTGCCGACATGGCTGAAATCAAAAACTACACCCTTAATTTTGGACCCCAGCACCCGGCTGCCCACGGTGTTTTGCGTCTGGTCCTTGAGCTCGATGGCGAGGTAGTTCAGCGGGCCGACCCGCACATCGGGTTGTTGCACCGCGCAACCGAAAAGCTGGCCGAGAGCAAAACCTTCATCCAGTCCTTGCCCTACATGGATCGGCTGGACTATGTGTCCATGATGTGCAACGAGCACGCCTACTGCCTCGCGATTGAGAAGCTGCTGGGCCTGGATGTTCCCTTGCGCGCCCAGTACATCCGCGTGATGTTTGCAGAGATAACCCGCCTTCTCAACCACTTGATGTGGCTGGGTTCCCACGGTAACGATTGCGGCAGTTCGACCATTCTGATTTACACCTTCCGCGAGCGCGAAGACCTTTTTGACATGTACGAAGCGGTCAGCGGTGCGCGCATGCATGCGGCGTATTTCCGCCCCGGTGGCGTCTACCGCGATCTGCCAGACAGCATGCCGCAGTTCAAGGCCAGCAAGGTGCGCAACACACAGGGTGTGGCCGATCTCAACGCCAACCGCCAGGGTTCGATGCTGGACTTCATCGAGAACTTCACCCAGCGCTTTCCCCGCTGTCTGGACGAATACCACACCCTTTTGACCGACAACCGCATCTGGAAACAGCGCACTGTCAACATCGGTATCGTCACCCCAGAGCGTGCTTTGAACATGGGCTTTACCGGCCCCATGCTGCGCGGCTCCGGCGTCGCCTGGGACCTGCGTAAAAAGCAGTCCTACGAGGTCTACGACCAGCTTGATTTCGATGTGCCGGTGGGCCACACGGGTGACGTGTATGACCGCTATTTGGTGCGCATGGAGGAGATGAAGCAGTCCAACCGCATCATTGCCCAGTGCGTGCAGTGGCTCAAAGCCAATCCGGGCCCGGTGATCACCGACAACCACAAAGTCGCCGCCCCTGCGCGCGAGACCATGAAAAGCAATATGGAAGAGCTGATCCACCATTTCAAGCTCTTTACCGAAGGCTTCCATGTGCCTGCCGGTGAGGCCTACGCGGCAGTGGAGCATCCCAAGGGCGAATTCGGTATTTATCTAATCAGCGACGGGGCTAATAAGCCCTACCGCTTGAAGATCCGCCCGCCCGGTTTTGCCCACCTGGCAGGGCTCAACGAAATGGCGCGCGGTCACATGATTGCTGACGCCGTCTCCATCATTGGCACCATGGACATTGTTTTTGGAGAGATTGACCGATGATCTCCGACGCCACCAAGGCCCGCTTCGACCGCGAAGTTGCGAAGTACCCGGCCGATCAAGCACAGTCTGCCGTCATGGCCTGCCTGGCGATCGTGCAACAGGAGCAGGGCTGGGTCAGTGCGGAGAGCGAACGCGCAGTGGCAGAGCATCTTGGCATGGCCCCGATGGCTGTCCATGAGGTAACCACTTTCTACAACATGTACAACCAGAAGCCTTTGGGTAAGTACAAGCTCAATGTGTGCACCAACTTGCCGTGCCAGTTGCGCGGCGGTGCGCGGGCTTTGCAGCACCTGGAGGCCAAGCTCGGTATCCACAGCGGCGAGACCACGCCTGACGGTCTGATTACCCTGCAGCAGAGCGAGTGCCAGGGCGCGTGCGCGGATGCGCCGGTCTTGCTCGTGAATGACCGCACCATGTGCAGCTTTATGAGCGACGAGCGTCTGGATACTTTGGTTGACGGCCTGCGTGCCACCGGAGGTACGGCATGAGCGTCGAACAACTGCTGGCCGGGTTTGCCGCCACCGGAGCTGAGAGTTCATTCCATGGCCGCCACATTCAGCCGCAAATTCTGGCGGATTTGGATGGTGCTAACTGGGATCTTGCCGCCTACGAGGCGCGTGGCGGTTACCAGGCTTTGCGCAAAATTCTGGCTGCCGACGGTGGCGAGGGCATGACCCAGGACCAGGTGATTGCGACGGTCAAAGAGTCGGGCTTGCGCGGTCGCGGCGGTGCCGGTTTTCCGACCGGCCTGAAGTGGAGCTTCATGCCGCGACAGTTCCCTGGGCAGAAATACCTGGTTTGCAATTCCGACGAAGGTGAGCCCGGCACCTGCAAAGACCGCGACATCATGCAGTTCAACCCGCATGCGGTGATTGAGGGCATGGCGATTGCTGCCTACGCCATGGGCATCAGCGTGGGCTACAACTACATCCACGGCGAAATTTTCCAGACCTACGAGCGCTTTGAAGCCGCGCTGGAGCAGGCCCGGTCGGCGGGCTATCTGGGCAACAAAATTCTGGGCAGTGTGTTCAACTTCCAGCTCCATGCCACCCACGGTTTTGGTGCATACATCTGTGGTGAAGAGACTGCCTTACTTGAGTCGCTGGAAGGCAAGAAGGGCCAGCCGCGCTTCAAGCCACCGTTTCCGGCCAGCTTCGGCCTCTACGGCAAGCCCACCACCATCAACAACACCGAAACCTTTGCGGCGGTTCCCTGGATCATCCGCCACGGCGGCGCAGCCTACCTGGCCTGCGGCAAGCCCAATAACGGTGGCACCAAAATCTTTTCCGTCAGCGGTGATGTGCAGCGACCCGGCAACTTCGAGGTGCCTATGGGAACCCCGTTTCCGGTCTTGCTGGAACTTGCCGGGGGCATGCGACCCGGGCGTACGCTCAAGGCGGTGATTCCGGGTGGCTCGTCGGCGCCGGTCTTGCCCGCTGCCATGATGATGGACATCACCATGGACTACGACGCCATTGCCAAGGCCGGCTCCATGCTGGGTTCAGGCGCGGTCATCGTCATGGACGACACCCGCTGCATGGTCAAGTCCTTGCAACGCCTGTCGTATTTCTATTCGCATGAATCCTGCGGCCAGTGCACACCCTGCCGCGAAGGCACGGGTTGGTTGTGGCGCATGGTCGACCGGATTGAGAACGGCCATGGCCGCGAAAGTGATCTGGAGCTGCTCGACAGCGTTGCCGGCAACATCATGGGCCGCACGATTTGCGCGCTGGGCGATGCCGCTGCGATGCCGGTGCGCGGCATGCTCAAGCACTTCCGCCATGAATTTGAACACCACATCGCGCACAAGACCTGCGTGGTCGGTGCCTACGTCTGAGGCGCAACACCATGGTTGAAATCGAACTCGACGGTAAAAAAGTAGAAGTGCTCGAAGGCAGCATGGTGATGCATGCTGCCGAAAAGGCCGGTACCTACATCCCCCATTTTTGCTACCACAAGAAGCTGAGCATCGCCGCCAACTGCCGCATGTGCCTGGTGGATATCGAAAAAGCGCCCAAAGCCATGCCGGCCTGCGCCACGCCGGTGACCCAGGGCATGGTGGTGCGCACCAAGTCTGACAAGGCCGTCAAGGCGCAGCAATCGGTGATGGAGTTTTTGCTGATTAACCACCCGCTGGACTGCCCTATTTGCGACCAGGGCGGTGAATGCCAGTTGCAGGATCTGGCGGTCGGTTATGGCGAATCGTCCTCCCGCTACCAGGAAGAAAAGCGCGTCGTAGCGGTGAAAGACGTGGGGCCACTGATCAGCATGCGCGAGATGAGCCGCTGTATCCATTGCACCCGCTGCGTTCGTTTCGGCCAGGAAGTGGCCGGGGTGATGGAGTTGGGTATGTCCAACCGGGGCGAGCACTCTGAGATCGAAACCTTTGTCGGCGAAACCGTGGATTCGGAGTTGTCGGGCAACATGATTGACATCTGCCCAGTGGGTGCGCTAACCAGCAAGCCTTTCCGTTACAGCGCCCGAACCTGGGAACTGTCGCGCCGCAAATCCATCAGTCCGCACGATTCAACCGGCTCCAACTTGGTGGTGCAGGTCAAAAACAACCAGGTCATGCGCGTGGTCCCGTTGGAGAATGAGGCCGTCAACGAGTGCTGGATTGCCGACCGCGACCGCTTTTCCTACGAAGCCCTGAACTCTGCGGACCGTTTGACCGCGCCCATGATCAAGCAAGGCGGGGAGTGGATCACGGTTGACTGGCAGACCGCCCTCGAATATGTGGCTGCCGGCGTGAAAGACATTGTTGCCAGCGACGGTGCCCGCGCGGTTGGCGCCTTGCTTAGCCCGCACAGCACGCTGGAGGAGTTGCATGTGGCTACCCAGCTGATGCGGGCCCTGGGCAGCGACAACATCGACCACCGGCTGCGCCACGCGGAGTTTGCGACTGCGCCAGGCGTGCGCCACCTGGGTATGCCCATCGCAGATTTGAGCGGTTTGGACCGTTCCTTGGTTATTGGTTCCAACCTGCGCAAGGACCATCCCCTGTTTGCCCAGCGTATCCGCCAGGCGACACGCAAGGGTTGCCATGTCAGCGCGCTGGTGGAGGAGGTGCCTCAGTGGGCGATGCCCGTCACACATGTCTTCGTGAGCCCTGCGGCGGATTGGGTCGCACACCTGTCCAACGTGGCATTTGCGCTGGGGCAAGAAACCGGAGTGGCCAGTCCCTTTGGCGGTGCTGCGGACATGCAGGCCAAAGCCATTGCCCTGTCCCTGCGCGGCGGGCAGCGCAAAGCCGTGCTGCTCGGTAATGCGGCGGCGCACCATCCCCGCGCGGCAGCATTACTTGCTGTGGCCAACTGGATTGCTGAACAAACCGGCGCCAGCGTGGGTTACCTGACAGAAGCTGCGAATACCGTGGGTGCGCAGTGGGTCGGTGCCTGGCCGCAGACCGATGGGCTGCACGCTGGGGCTATGCTGGCTGGCGGACTCAAAGCCGTGTTCCTGCTGCAGGTCGAACCGGGCATGGACACGGCGGGCGGGGCGAATGCCGTCGCGCAGATTGCCAAAGCGAAGATGGTTGTGTCCCTCAGCCCCTTCAAGACCAATATGGACTGTGCCGATGTGCTGCTTCCGGTTGCGCCGTTCACTGAAACGCCGGGAAGTTTTATCAACGCAGAGGGCCGTGTTCAGAGTTTCCATGCCGTGGTGCGACCGCTGGGTGATACCCGCCCGGCGTGGAAGGTGTGGCGCGTTTTGGGTAATATGCTGGGCCTTGCCGGTTTTGACTTTGACTCCACGCAGGATGTGCTGAAAAGCATTTTTGCTGCCGATACACCTCCCGCGATGGTTGACCCGTCCCGCCTGAACAACGCGGCCCCCGCCCATGCCGACTTCAGTGCGAGCAGCGTGGTTCCTTGTGTGGCCCCGATCTACGGCTTGGACGGCTTGGTGCGCCGTGCCACTTCCTTGCAGATGACGGCCGATGCGCGCGCGGCACATGGGGCCAGCCATGGGTGACATGCTGTATGCCGGTGGCCTCGGTCTGTCAGGCGCGTACCT
>CAMAQV010000034.1 GCA_945860595.1 Comamonas sp. lk | reverse complement strand
ACACCCTGTTTTATGCCCCGGACAGCGCCAACATCGTGGTGCGCATGGTCCTTGAAGAACTGGCAGTGCCCTACGAGGCACTGGAAGTCAACAGCACGCACGGGGGCCAGCGCAGCGAAGCTTTTTTGCGTTTCAACCCGCAAGGTTTGCTCCCCGTTTTGGTGGACCCCGCGCAAGACGAACCCTTGTTTGAGACCGCGGCCATTCTCTTGCATCTGGCCGATAGCCACCAGGCTTTGCAACCGCCACCTGCGGCGCGCGGGCGTTTGCTGAAGTGGTTGTTTTTTCTGTCCAATACCTTGCACGCGGATTTGCGGGCCCTGTTTTATTCAGAGCGCTATGTCGCCATGGACAGCGCCATCGCGCCCTTGCGCACGGCTTTGCATCGGCGCGTCACAGAACACTGCGCGCTGCTGGAAGCTGAAATCGTGCGCCACCAGGGCCCTTATGTGCTGGGCGTGCAACCCAGCATATGTGATTTTTATGTCGCCGCCTGTATCCGCTGGGCGCAGCTGTATCCGCATGGCGATGCCTTGCCTTCTGCGCAACTGGCGCAGTACCCCCGTCTCATGGCGATGCTGCGCGCCCTGGAGCAGCGGCCCGCAGTTCAAAAAGCCTATGCCTTGGAGGGCATGGACGGGCCGGTCTTCACCGCTCCGAATTACCCGCGCGATGCGGCGGCCTGAATCGAACTTCCATTTGTATGCCAACCAAACGTCCCCCGCCTCCCGCCCATCGCAGCGCCGCCAAAGCCCCGCGCAGCCATGCGCTGCGCATCATCGGCGGCGATTGGAAGCGCAGCAAGCTCAAGGTCCTGGATAAGCCGGGCCTGCGCCCCACGCCAGACCGGGTGCGCGAGACCCTGTTCAACTGGCTCGGGCAAGACCTGAGCGGCTGGCGTTGCATCGATCTGTTTGCCGGTACCGGCGCGCTGGGTTTTGAAGCCGCCTCGCGCGGCGCGGCAAATGTCTTGCTGGTCGAGCAGGACCCGGTGCTGGTGGAGCAACTGCAACGCACACAAGCGCATCTGAAAGCGGATGAGATGGTGCGGGTGCAGCGTGGTGACGGTGTGGCTGCGCTGCGCCACAGCGCAGCAGCGGCGTGGAACTTGGTGCTGATTGATCCGCCCTTTGATTCCGCGCTGTTTGCGCCCGCCTTGGCCGCCAGCGCTGCCACGCTGGCTGCGGGCGGCTGGGTCTATTTGGAAGCGCCCAAGGCCTGGCAGGATGCTGATCTGCAGGGCTATGGCCTGCAAGTACACCGCCACCTCAAGGCCGGGGCCGTGCACGCCCACCTGTTGCGCGCTATCGTTGCGCCCACCGAACTGTCCGCCGAATCGACCGCCGCACGGTCTACTACAGCAGGAACCGTCTGACCATGTCTACCGCCACCATCGCCGTGTATCCCGGCACCTTTGACCCCATCACGCTGGGCCATCAGGATTTGATCGCCCGCGCTGCCGGCTTGTTTGACACGGTGATCGTCGCCGTCGCTGCGGCGTACCACAAGAAAACCATGTTCACCCTGGAAGAGCGCATGGCCACCGTAGCCGAGGTGATGGCGGCCTACCCCAATGTGCAGGTGCAAGCCTGCACTGGCCTGGTCAGCGCGTTCTCGCGCAGCGTGGGCGCGCGGGTGATGCTACGCGGTGTGCGCTCGGTGACCGACTTTGATTACGAAGCCCAGCTGGCCGGCATGAACCGCGCGCTGGAGCCCGCGCTGGACACGGTCTTCATGACGCCGGACCCGCGCTTTCAGCATATTTCGAGCACGCTGGTGCGCGAGATTGCCACCCTGCGCGGTGACGTGTCCCAGTTTGTCGCGCCGCCGGTCTTGGCGCGGCTGCAGGCTAAGACCAGGCCTTAAGTTTTATTGGGCATCGCACCGTGGCTTTGATCATCACCGACGAGTGCATTAACTGCGATGTGTGCGAGCCCGAGTGCCCGAACGCGGCCATCTCCATGGGCCCCGAGATTTATGTCATCGAGCCCTCGAAATGCACCGAGTGCGTCGGCCATTTCGATGAGCCCCAATGCGTGCAAGTCTGCCCGGTAGCCTGCATTCCGGTGGACCCCAATTGCGTCGAAGACCAGGCCACGCTGTGGCAGAAGTTCCGGCGGTTGCAGGCCTGATCAGGCTCACTCCCCGCTGAAACCACAGCGCACCTGCCCCAGCACCCCAAAGTCCATCAACACGGTATCCCGGGCGACGATGTCCATGGGCACCACGCAAGTGCCGGTGGTGATGATGTGGCCGGCGGCCAGGGTTGCGCCCACCCTGGGGAGTTCGTTGGCCAGCCAAGTGAGCGCCAAGCGGGGGTCGCCCAGCACGTTGGCGCCTATGCCTTCGCGCTGTAACCGCTGCCCTACGTGGCCGACAACCCGGTGCGCCGCCAGGTCCAACTGCCGCCACATATCCGGCGCTTTGGGGCCGAGCACGAATTGGTGGCCGCAGGCGTTGTCGGCAATCAGCTGCGGCGCGCCCACCTTGGCGTAGTCGGCATAGCGCGAGTCGGGTATCTCAATGGCGAGGTACAGCGCGGACACCGCGTCCAGCACTTCGTGCATGGCGTAGGGCGTGGCGCGCGGCGGCAGATCGCGCCCCATGCAAAATGCAAATTCTGCCTCGGCCACGCGCATGCGGTTTGCGCCAAAGGGCACGGTGTCGCCGTCGTGGAAGACCATCTCGGCCAGCAGCCGCCCCGCAATCGGCCCGTCCACGTTGATGTGCTTTTGCCCCGCCACACTGGTGGCCGCAATCTTCCAGCCAAACAAGGGCTGCGTGCTGTGGGTTTCAAGGTGGGCTTGAACGGCATAAGCTGCCTCCTGGTTGCCAGGGCGCAGCGCAGGCGGCAAGGCCGCCAGGGTGGTGCCTTCTTGCCAATGCTGCACGAGCAGTTCGTTGGCCATTTTTGTTGAGATGGGGTCCACGGGTGTGCTCCTGTTCTATGCACCGGCAGTTTACGGGCGTGATGGGCGATGAGTTTCTACCGAAAGCGGGCCTTTTCAGCGCCTGCCTTGGGTGGTTATTGCCACTTCGCTATGGCTTAAGGGTGAGCCTACGGCCTTATTTATTGGGAAGCAGCGCGTCCCTTAAGATTTACCGATGCCCCATACCGACCCCGACCTGCTAGCCCAAGCCCGCGCCCAATGGCGCTGGCGCGGCGCAGACCGCCCACCGTTTGCCGACATTCCTGCGCCAGGGCAAGTGTCCGTCTGGGACTTTCCGCGCCCGCCAGAACTGGTGCGCGATGCGCGCGAGATCGTGGTGTGTTGGGGCGCGCTGGAGGTGGCGCGAACGCGTGCCGCGTGGGCGGTACGCGAGACTGCGCACCCGCCCACCTTCTACCTGCCCTTGGCCGATGTGGACCGTTCGCTTTTGCGCGCGGCGGGCGGCGGCTCTTTCTGCGAGTGGAAGGGCCCTGCGCGGTATTGGGATTTAGTTGACGGCGCGCGTTGCTTGGCGAAGGTGGCGTGGAGTTACCCGCAACCCTTGGCGGGCGCAGAGCCGCTGGCGGAGTGCATCGCTTTTTACGCGCACGATTTCGATTGCACCGTGGGTGGCGAGCGGGCCACTCCGCAACCCGGCGGTTTTTATGGCGGGTGGATCACGCCGGATTTGGCGGGGCCGTTTAAAGGTGAAGCTGGTAGCGGGGGCTGGTAACGAAGCCAGCGCTAACGCGCCTTTGCAGCGCTGGCCTTTGGCAGCGGCGCTTTGCGCGTAGTGATCTTGCGTGGTTTAAGTTCCTTCTGGCGCTGGGCTTCAGCTTTGGCGGCCAGTGCTGCTTGCGCTTTAGCCTCTTTCGCAGCCTCGGCCTCTTGCGCAAGGTACGCTTTGTGCGCCGCTTGCTGCTGCTTGGCCCATTGGGCTTCTTGCTGGATGCGCTGCTTTTGCAGCGCTTCGGCCGTAGCGGCGTCTTGCTGTATCACGCGCGCAGCTTCCGCTTGTTGCTGCGGCGAGCGAGCGTCTTCAGCCTGGATGGTGCTGCCGCCCGCGCAGGGCACATCTTGGTAGATCGCGCCGCAGCGGTAGACAGCGGCGTGCGCGGGGATGCTTAAAACAAATACAAAAAGCAGCTGTGCTGCGTGGGTTCTGTGGCCCATCGAATCTCACTCCCTTATCTGCACCTGCCTTTCCGGTTTGGGACGCGGTGCTTTGCTGGTATGAACGGTCAGCATGGCCCGTGGCATGTCGCCCTCCAGAAAATCCGGTACGGCGCGCAGGCTGCGGTCTATGGCTTGTCCGATGCCGATTTTGTGGTCCAGCGACGGTATTTGCAAGACCCAATCGACCACTTCGTCTTTTGTCCCGGGATGGCCAATGCCCAGGCGCAGGCGCCAATAGGCGGCGCTGCCGAGCTGGGTGTGGATGTCGCGCAGCCCGTTGTGGCCGGCGTGGCTGCCGTCGAACTTGAGCTTGGCCTCGCCGGGGGCTATGTCCAGCTCGTCGTGGGCGACCAGCATTTCTTCAGGGGCGATTTTGTAGAAGCGTGCGAGCGCTGCCACCGACTTGCCCGACAGGTTCATAAAGGTCTGGGGTTGCAGCAGCCAGACGGTGTGTCCATCGACTGAGCAGCGGCCCGCATAGCCATGGAAGTTGCGGTCCATCGCCAGCGTGACTTTGAGCGAAGCGGCCAGCGCGTCGATAAACCAGAAGCCGGCGTTGTGGCGGGTGTCGCGGTACTGCGGCCCCGGGTTGCCCAGGCCGACGAAGAGTTTGATCATGCGGGCATTCTAGGAGCCGCTTTGTATCCGGGTGGGCGGCCATGCGGGCACAAAAAAGCCCGCTGGAGCGGGCTTTTCCTGAGGCAAGCGGAAACCGCTTACTTCTTGGGCTTCGCAGCTTTGCCTTTGGCGTCTTTGGCCGGGGCTGCTGCCACGGCTTCAACGACCTCTTCCACCGGCGCTGTAACCGAGACGATGACAGGGTTCTCTTTGCCGCGCGTGACGGCCTTGACGCCGGCGGGCAGGGGAACGTCATTGACGTGCAGCGAGGTACCTTTTTTCAGTCCGCTCAGGTCCACCGCGATGAATTCGGGCAGGTTGGCGGGCAAGCAGGCGATTTCCAGCTCGTTGGCAACGTGGTTGATCAGGCAGGCATCCAGCTTGACTGCGGGCGACACATCTTCGCCGCTGAAGTGCAGGGGCACCTTCATGTGCAGCATGGTGTTGGCGTCCACGCGCTGGAAGTCAGCGTGCAGGATCAGCTGCTTGAAGGGGTGCATTTGCAGGTCCCGCAGCAGCACTTTGCTGGTGTTGCCGTTCATTTCCATGTCCAGAATCGAAGCGTGGAAGGCCTCTTTTTTGATGGCGTGCCACAAGGCGTTGTGGTCGAGCTCGATCGGCATGGGTTCGCCGGTTCCGCCGTAGACGATGCCGGGCGTGCGCCCCGTGATGCGGAGACGGCGGCTCGCACCCGTACCCTGCTTGCTGCGCTCAAAAGCGACAAATTTCATAACTACTCCTGTGAGAGCCCACCGCGACCAGTGCAGCTCCAGTTGAAAAAGACCCAGTGCGCGATGCGCCGGGCCGGCTTTTGCCTCGTCAAAACAAATTGTCTTGGTCCGAGAACAAACTCATGACCGACTCGCCCTTGGAGATCCGCAAAATCGTCTCGGCGATCAGCGGGGCCACGGTGAGTTGGCGGATTTTTGGGCACAGAGCCGCATCGCGGCTCAAAGGAATGGTGTCGGTGACGACGACTTCATCTAAGGCGTCGCCGCGCTCAATACGGTCGATCGCGGGACCCGAAAAAATCGGGTGGGTGCAATAGGCATAAACTTTTTTCGCACCACGCTGCTTGAGCACCTCGGCCGCTTTCAGCAGGGTGCCGGCGGTGTCAATCATGTCGTCCATGATCACGCAGTTGCGGTTCTCGATCTCGCCGATGACGTGCATCACTTCGCTGACATTGGCGCGCGGGCGGCGTTTGTCGATGATGGCCAGGTCGCAATCGAGTTGCTTGGCTATCGCGCGGGCCCGGACCACGCCACCCACATCGGGCGAGACCACGATCAGGTCGTCATAGTTTTTCAGCTGTAAATCACCCAGAAGAACCGGCGACGCGTAAATGTTGTCTACGGGAATGTCAAAAAAGCCCTGAATTTGGTCGGCATGCAAATCCATGGTCAACAGCCGCGACACGCCTGCGGTCTGCAGCATATTGGCCACCATCTTGGCCGTGATGGGAACGCGGGTGGAGCGCGGGCGGCGGTCCTGGCGGGCGTAGCCGAAGTAGGGGATGACGGCGGTGATGCGCTCGGCAGAGGCACGCTTGAGTGCGTCCACCATGATCAGCAGCTCCATCAGGTTCTCATTGGTGGGTGCGCAGGTGCTTTGGACCACAAAGACATCGCGCGCGCGCACGTTCTGGTTGATCTCGACGGTGACTTCGCCGTCCGAGAATCGCCCCACTGTGGCCGAACCCAGGCTGATGCCCAGATTCTTCGCAATATCCGCCGCCATGTCCGGATTGGCGTTTCCGGTGAAGATCATGAAGTCGGATGGAAGACTGGGTGCCTGCATAGTCGCTCCTGGGAGCTATTTGGATTAACGGACCGTTACACACTTTGGCAGGGGAAGAAGGATTCGAACCTTCGCATGCTGGACTCAAAATCCAGTGCCTTAACCAACTTGGCGATTCCCCTACACTGGCGGGAACCGGAAAACCGGAACCAGCCGAAAAACAATTTATCCCTTTGCCCAGCCCCGCAACGGATGCTCAGTCAAAGTGCTGCACACATGCAGCAGAAGTCCATCGGGCCCCGCATGCGCCCCAAGTGGCGTCGTCAGAGGCGCAAAAACCGCGCTACCCGAGCCCGTCATACGGGCTTGTAAACCCTGTGAAGCGAGCCAAGCAATGGCTTCTTCAATTTGGGGACAGAGCATTTGCGCCACCGGCTGCAAGTCGTTGTGCCCGAAACTGAATCCGGCTTCCAGAAAGCCCGCAAGTATAGCAAGGCCGGTATTGCGGCACAGCCTGGGGTCGCTGAACAAGGCTGCCGTGGATACCCCGGCGACCGGTTTGGCGATCAGCAAGGGGGTTGGCGGCAAGTCGACCGCTGTGAGCGCTTCGCCCACACCCTCGACCCAGGCGTTGCGCCCGAATAGGAAAAACGGCACATCTGCACCGAGCTGTAAGCCGATGGCCGCCAGCTGCGTGCGGGACAAGCCCAGGCCCCACAGCCGGTTGAGTGCCAGCAAGGTGGTGGCGCAGTCCGAAGAGCCGCCACCCAACCCCGCCTCGGACGGCAGCGCTTTGGAGACGGTGATGTGCGCGCCGTGCGGGCAGCCGGTCGCCTGCTGCAGGCTGCGGGCAGCGCGCAGGCATAAATCGTCCGCAGGCAGTGGCGTGCCCAGGTCCTCGCGGCTGAGCTGGGGGCCTGGGCGCAATTCAAAGTGCAGGGTGTCGCACCAGTCCAGCAGCGCAAAAACCGATTGCAGCAGGTGGTAACCATCGGCACGCCGACCGACGATGTGTAAAAAGGTATTGATCTTGGCCGGGGCCGGCACGTCATACAGCGCCCTCATGGCGCGTCCCAGACCAGCAGCAACTCCAGTCCCTCGCGGAGGGTGCCGCCCTGCGGGACCGGGCCGGCGGTTTTGCGTGCCCGCAGGCGGCGCTGGGCGTAGCGCGAGCGGTCCACCTCCCAGCCGGCAACGGTCTGGGTGTTACCGCTGAGCCAGCCGAAGATGGCCTCCAGCGGGATGCTTTGTCCCAAACTGGCGCGCAGCATGGCGTCAGCGGAATCATAGGTATGGACTTCGCCCCCGGTCTGGAGTTCGGCGAAACCATCGCCCCACTGCATGCTGGCCAGCGTGATACCCAGCATGGTGAACAGGCCCAGGCTGCCGGCCTGGGCACTGCCCTGCAACTCAAAGTTGGCGCTCATGTTGTTGTCGGGCACATTCGGATCTTTGATGGCGAGGCGGCCTTCCCAGAATGGTGCGGGGGTGCTTTTGGGGCGAAGCCAGGAGCAACCTGCCACCAGCAGCCCGGCCGCGGCAATCGCTGCGGCGCAGGCCCGGCGTTTCATGGTGTGCGGGTCAGGCGGCGCACGGTGTCGCGCAGGGTTTCGTTGTCCGGGTTGAGTTGCCGGCCGCGCTCCCAGGTCTTTTGCGCGGCGTCACGCTGGCCCATGGCCCATAGCACTTCGCCCCAATGGGCGGCAATTTCGGCGTCCGGCTTGGCCTCAAAGGCGCTGCGCAGCAACGCACTTGCCGCATCCAGGTTGCCGCTGCGAAATTCGACCCAGCCCATGCTGTCAATGATGTAGGGATCCTTTGGGGCAAAGCGGAGAGCTTTGAGGATCAGGCTGCGCGCCTCGTCCAATTGCATATTACGGTCAGCCAGTGAATACCCCAGAGCATTCAAGGCTTGGTAGTAATCGGGGTGGCTAGCAATCAGCGTACGCAGGATGCTCTCCATCACCGCCAGGTCTTTCAGTTTGTCGGCCGACATGGCGGCCTCATATGCCAGATCCGGATCGTTGGGAAAACGGGCCATGGCTTCGGTGAGCAGCCGGTAGGCGGCGTCTTCATCTTTGCGGGCGCGCAGCAGTTCGGCTTCGGCACTGATTTTGGCGCGTGCGCTTTCGTCGTCGTCTTGCGGCATCGCGTTGACCACTTCCATGGCCGCATCCGGCCGACCTTGCGCCAGCAGAATTTGTACCCGGCGCTGGCTCACGCGCCGCTGGTCTTGCGGGCTGGTCAATTTGTCCAGGTAGGCGTTGGCCTGGTCGTAATTTTTGTCGTTCTCGGCCAGTACCGCCAGCAGGAAATAGGCCTGCGCCGCCACCCGGCCGTCTGCAGCGGGTGACTGTGGGTCGGCCTCGGCCTTGTCGAGGATGCTGATGCAGCGTGCCAGTGCATCGCCCGTAGCCGGGTAGTCTCTGTTTTGGAAGGCAATGGAGCCACGTACCAGCCAGGCCTCGGCGGAGTCGGGCCACAGAGATGTCAGCGTTTGCGCTTGGGCGTACGCCTCGCCGGTGCGCGAAAGTTCGACCATCCGGCGCACATAGGCCAAGCCAGTATCGACTGCGCCGCGCCCCGCGATGAAACGCTCCAGTATGTCGTCGGCTTGCGATTTATCGGTTTGCACCAGATACAGTGCCAATTGGGCCACTTGGCGGTTGCCCGGCTCGGCGCGGGCACCGTTGAGCGCGGACTTGAGGGCCGATGCGGGCTCTGCGGCCATGATCTGCATGGTTCCGACTGCGGCCCAAACGGCGGCGGCCAACTTGCCGCGTGCAAGCTCCGGGGCCAATGCCGATTGCACCACCACGGCCGCACGCTTCTTGTCCGCCACCCGGGAAAAATAGCGTGGCACATCGGCGATCGCAGCACCGCGCTCTGCTAACGGGTAGGCCGCCAGATCGGTACGAATGGGTTCAATGGCTTCTTCCAGCCGGTTCAGCCCGACCAGAATTTGGATGGTGTAGCGGGCTGCATCGTGCGAACCGGGAACGGCCTTGAGCCAGGCTTTGGCAGTCAGTAGCGCGGTGTCGCCATCACGCGAGCGCAGCGCGAATTCAGTGGCCCGTTCATAGGCTTGCGGATCGTCGGTGATGCGGGCCAGGTTGAGCATCAGCGCATGCGCTTGCACGAAGTCCTCGGCCTGGCTGCTCAGTTCGGCAAGCAGTCCCTGGTAGAAAGCCTGCGCGGTTTCGGCCGGCTGCGCCTGGGGTTTGGCCTGTGGCGTGGCCGCGCATCCCGCGCTGGCGGTCAACAGCGCCGCCATACTGGCCGCAACAGTCGTTTTGAACAGGGCGACAAAAAGAGGGTGCAGCGGCTGCATGGGGGGCTGTAAACGCATCGCCCCATCATAATCCGAGGCACTCCGCGACCGCGCCCATGCCTGAATTACCCGAAGTTGAAGTCACCCGCCTGGGCTTTGCGTCTGCGATTGCCGGGGCACGGATTGTTGCGGTCCGTATGGGCAAGCCCTTGCGCTGGCCTCTGGCCTGTGACCCGGCCAGTTTGCGCGGCCAGCAGGTGCATACCGTGCGCCGCCGGGGCAAATACCTTTTGCTGGATTTGGACCAGGGCATATTGCTACTGCACCTGGGGATGTCGGGCAGCCTGACGTTCACTCTGAAGCCCGGCGAGCCCGGCAAGCACGACCACTTTGATTTGCACACCAGCGTCGGGGTATTGCGTCTGCATGACCCCCGCCGATTCGGTGCGGCGGTCTGGGTTCCGGGCGAAGAGAGCCCGCAGGCCCGCAAGCTGCTGGGCCATCTCGGCGTGGAGCCGCTTGGCGAGGGTTTCGATCTGAGTGCCTTTTGTACCGCCATGCGCGAGCGTACTGCGCCGGTCAAGCAGGTTTTGCTGGCGGGTGAGGTGGTCGTGGGGGTGGGCAATATTTATGCGTCGGAAGCTTTGTTTCAGGCCGGTATCCGGCCGACCACCCGCGCTGCGCGCCTGAGCCGCCCGCGCCTGGCGCGCCTGCACCATGCGGTGCGCGATGTGCTGACCCGCGCAGTCGCCAAGGGCGGCAGTACCCTGCGCGACTTTTCAAATACGCACGGTGAATCGGGCTACTTCCAGCTCGAGGCGATGGTCTACGGGCGCGCGGGGCAGCCCTGCAAGGTCTGCGACACGCCTATCCGCAGCATCCGCCAGGGCCAGCGCGCCACCTTCTTTTGCCCCCAGTGCCAAAAAGCGTGAAGGCGCAGCCGTTTGGCATAGCCCAGCGTGTCTGCGATTGGCAGGCCGCCCATGGGCGCCATGACCTGCCTTGGCAAAACACCCGCGACCCCTACCGGGTCTGGGTGTCCGAAATCATGTTGCAGCAAACCCAGGTGCGCACGGTGATCGGCTATTTCGCGCGGTTTATGGCGCGCTTCCCCACGGTCGCCGACTTGGCCGCTGCCAGCCAGGATGAGGTGCTGGCCCTGTGGAGCGGCCTGGGCTATTACAGCCGTGCGCGCAATTTGCACGCCTGCGCGCAGGCCGTGGTGCAGACGCATGGCGGCATGTTCCCGCCCAGCGCGGCGCAACTGGCCACCTTGCCGGGCATAGGCCGGTCCACAGCCGCTGCGATTGCCTCCCTGTGTTTTGACGAGCGGGTGGCGATTCTGGACGCCAACGTGCGCCGCGTTCTCAGCCGCGCGCTGGGTTTTTCTGGCGATCTGGCCCAGGCCGCGAACAACCGCGCCCTGTGGGACGCGGCGCAAGCTCTGCTGCCGCCACCGGCTGCGCCTACCCCCGTGGGCTTTTCAATGCAGCGCTACACCCAGGGCGTGATGGATCTGGGTGCCACCGTGTGCCTGCCACGCCAGTCCCGTTGTGGCGCGTGTCCACTGGGCGATGTGTGCGTCGCGCGCGCCCAGGATCGGGTGCAGGACTACCCGCTGCGCACCCGCAAGCTCAAGCGCAGCGCCCAGCAGATATGGCTTTTGTGGCTGCAGGATGCCGCGGGCGCTGTCTGGCTGGACAAGCGGCCCACGCCGGGCGTGTGGGCTGGTTTGTATTGCTTACCGCTGTTTGAGAGCGAGGCGGCTTTGTTGGCTGCCTTGGCCCAACTGCCGGGTTCCGCAACACCCCTGGCACTGCCAACTTTTGTGCACGTGCTGACCCACAAAGATCTGCATATGCACCCGTGGCGGGTGCAGCTTGCGGGCGTTTTAACGGATTCCGATGTGCCACTTTTTCCGACGGGTGCCTGGGTAGCGGCAGACCGCTGGCCGACTGTGGGGCTTCCCGCTCCGGTGCGGCGTATGTTGCAGACCGGATGAGCCCTGGCGCTCAGACGTCGAGCTCGCGGTGGCGTTTGAGCGTGACCCAGGGCGCGTTCGCCTGTGCACTGAAAAGCGCCGTGAGTTGCTCCACCAGAAAAACCGAGCGGTGCTGGCCGCCAGTACATCCGATGGCCACGGTCACGTAGCTGCGCTGGTCCCGCGCCATGGGCTCCAGCCACTGTTGCAGAAACTGGGCGATGCCCTGCTGCATGGTTTGCACCTCGACCTGTGCGCGCAGGAAGTCGGCCACGGGCGCATCGCGCCCGGTGAGGTCCCGCAAGGCGGGTTCGTAATGGGGGTTGGGCAGCATACGCACGTCAAACACGTAGTCAGCGTCCACCGGGACGCCGCGCTTGAAGGCAAAGGACTCAAACACCAGCGTCATCTGCGTGGTGGGCGTGCGCGTGAGTTCTTTGATGTAGGCCTGCAGCCGTACCGACCGGATGGTGCTGGTGTCGACGATATGCGACTCGGCGCGGATGTTGAGCAGCATGTCGCGCTCGAGTTCGATGGACTGCACCAGGTCGCGGCGCAGCGCCTCGCCACCCAGGTCTGCCGGGTCGGGCCGTGACTGTGCCAGCGGGTGTTTGCGCCGGGTCTCGGAGTAGCGGCGCACCAGGGTGCTGGTCGATGCGTCCAAAAATATCGCCCGCACGTGGTGACCCTGTTGGCGCAGCGCCTGCAGTTGCTGGCTGACCAGTTGCAACGAGGCACCGCTGCGCGCATCCGTAGCAATGGCCACATGGCTGGCTTGTTGCTGGTGTTCCAGTGCTACAAAGTCCTGCAGCAGCTCGGGCGGCAGGTTGTCCACGCAGTAATAGCCTATGTCTTCGAGCGCGTGCAAGGCCACGGATTTGCCCGAACCGGACATACCGGTGATGATCACAATATCCATGGCGACTCCTGGTGGGTGGCGCGCAGCATTTCCCGCGCGTGGGCCAGGGTGGTGGGAGTCATCGTTTCGCCACCCAGCATGCGCGCGATTTCCTGAACGCGTGCATCATCCTCCACGCTTGTGACACTGCTGTGCGGCCCGTCCGCAAGCGTGTTTTTGGCCACCACCAGGTGCTGATTGGCACAGGCTGCGACCTGCGGCAGATGCGTGACCGCCAGCACCTGGCGGTCTGCGCCCAGTCTGTGCATCAGCCGCCCTACGGTGTGCGCCACCGCCCCGCCGATGCCCGAGTCCACTTCGTCAAAAACCAGCGTGGGTGTGCTGCCAAGTTGGCTGGTCGTCACTGCAATCGCCAGGGCGATGCGCGAGAGTTCGCCGCCGGAGGCCACTTTGCCAACGGGGCGCGGTGTGCTGCCCGCATGCCCGGCGACCAAAAACTGCACCTCTTCCCAGCCGCTTTCCATGGCCTGTGGCGCGCGCTCCAGCGCCACCGCAAACTGGCCGCCGCGCATGCCCAGCTCTTGCATGGCTGCGGTGACGGCCTGCGCCAGCAGTGGAGCCGCCTTGGCACGGGCTTTGGAAATGGTGCGGGCTTCGGCTTCATAGGCTGCGCCTGCGGCCTCGACGCTTGCCTGCAAGGCGTCGAGGTCGCTCGCCGCGTCCAGCTGCGCCAGCTGCTGCTTCCATTGCTGCCAGGTGGCGTAGAGGTTTGCCGGGGGTTGTTTGTAGCGGCGCGCCAGCGAGACCCACAAGGCCATGCGTTCGTCCAGCGCTTGTAGCCGCAGCGGATCCAGATCCACATGGCGCAGGTAGGCGCGCAGGGTGCGCACGCTTTCTTCGGCTTGCGCCAGGGCCGCATTCAGCATCTGTACCGGTTCGCCAAAGCGCGACTCGATCCCCTGCTGCGGCTCCAATGCCGAGCAAGCCTTATTCAGCCGGCTCAGCGCTCCGTCATCGTCGCCGTCCAGCGCGTCGAGCGCGCCTTGGGCGGCGTCCAGCAGCGCCTGGCCGTTGGACAGGCGCGCGTGCTCAGTGTTGAGGCTGTCCCACTCGTCGGCCTGGGGCTGCAGTTTGTCAACCTCGCCGAGCTGCCAGAGCAGTTTGTCGCGCTGGTCTTGCAGGCTGTTTTGTGCGGCCAGCGCCTGGGCGTGCTGGCGACGCGCGTCCTGCCAAGCCTGCCAGTGGCGCGACAGCGTTGCAGTCGATTGACCGGCGTAGGCGTCCAACAGCGCGCGCACGGCGGCGGGCCGCGTCAGGCTCTGCCAGGCGTGCTGGCCATGGATGTCAAGCAGCAATTCGCCCACGGCGCGCAGCTGCTGCGCCGTCGCCGGGCTGCCGTTGACCCAGGCCCGGCTTTTGCCTGCCAGGTCGACGCTGCGGCGCAACAGCAAGGCCTCGTCCTGCGCAAAACCCTGCGCGGCCAGCCAGGCGTCCACAGGCGGTGTGCCATCAAACTCTGCGCTGACTTCGGTGCGTTGCGCGCCTTCGCGGATCAGGCCGACATCGGCGCGCGCGCCGGTGACCAGTTGCAAAGCGTCAATCAAGATGGATTTACCGGCACCCGTTTCGCCGGTCAGCGCGGTATACGCGTTGGCCAATTCCAGCTCCAGTTGGTGCACGATGACAAAGTCGCGCAGCACCATGCGTCGCAAAGCCATGGCTCAGACCACCCCTTCGTTCCAGTGCAATTTGTTGCGCAAGGTGTCAAAGAACGTCCAACCACGCGGATGCAAAAAGCGCACCGCGTGGCGCGAGCGGCTGACCTCGATGCGGTCGCCGTGCAGTAGCGCAGCCAACGACTGCATATCAAAATTAGCGCTGGCGTCACGCCCGGCGACCAGTTCGACCACGATCTCGGCGCTGTCGTCGAGCACCAGTGGGCGGTTGGAGAGGGTGTGCGGTGCAATCGGCACCAGCACCCATGCCCGTGTGGCCGGGTGAATCATCGGCCCACCAGCCGACAGGGCGTAGGCGGTGGAGCCCGTGGGCGTGGCGATGATCAGGCCGTCAGCCCGCTGCTTGGCCACAAAATGGCCGTTGACTTCGACGCGCAGTTCGACCATGCCCGATGTTGCACCCCGGTTCACCACCACATCGTTCATGGCCAGCGCCGAGAACACGCAGACCGTGTCCCGCACCACGCGGGCTTGTATCAGGCTGCGCCGTTCCTCCACATAGTCCCCGGCCAGCATCGGGGCCAACATGGTTTTGAATTGGTCCAGCGCAATATCGGTGATAAAGCCTAGCCGGCCCTGGTTAATGCCGATCAGCGGTACGTCAAATTCGGCCATGCGCCGGCCCATTCCCAACATGGTGCCGTCGCCGCCCAGCACCACGCACACGTCGCAGCCCGTGCCCAGCGCATCCACGGCCAGCGCGGGGTAATCCGTGTGGTCCAGGTGGCGGGCGGTGGACTCTTCTAAAAACACCTCGCAGCCGCAATCGCCCAGAAACCCCGCCACCTCGGCAACAAGTGCCCGCGAATCACCTACTGCGGCGCTCCCGGTTGCCGGGAACTTGCCAACCAGCGCAGCACGCCGGAACGGAGGGTTTGGAGGGAGGGACATGCTGAAATTACATCACTAAAATGATTTCATGCTTGACGATCGCTCCCGGATGCTGCTCAAAGCGCTCGTCGAGCGCTACATCGCTGACGGACAGCCAGTAGGCAGTCGCACCTTGTCGAAGTCGACCGGCCTGGAGTTGTCGCCCGCCACCATCCGCAACGTGATGGCCGATTTAGAGGAGCTGGGCCTGATCGTCAGCCCCCACACCTCAGCCGGGCGCATCCCCACGGCGCGGGGTTACCGCCTGTTTGTGGACACCATGCTGACGGTGCAGCCGCAGCGCTTCGGCCAACAGACGCTGGCCCCCGACCAGCCGCAAAAAGTGCTCTCTAACGCGGCGCACCTCCTGTCCAGCCTGTCGCAGTTTGTGGGCGTGGTGATGGCACCGCGGCGCAGCTCGGTGTTTCGGCATATCGAATTTCTGCGTCTGTCGGAAAAAAGGGTGCTGGTCATCATCGTCACGCCCGAGGGCGACGTACAAAACCGGGTTCTTTTCACCAGCGTGGACCACAGCCAGGCTCAGTTGGCCGAGGCGGCAAACTTTTTGAACAGCCATTACATGGGCATGGACATGGACCAGGTGCGCGAGATGCTCAAGCACGAGGTCGAGACCCTGCGCACCGAGATTGCGGCCCTGATGCAAGCCGCAGTACACGCCAGTTCAGAGGCCATTGCCGAGTCGCAGGATGACATCGTGATTGCCGGGGAGCGCAATTTGCTCTCGGTGGCCGACTTTTCCAGCAACATGGGGCAGCTGCGCCGGGCATTTGACCTGTTTGAGCAAAAGGCCCAGATCATGCGGCTGCTTGATACGGCGGGGCAGGCCGAGGGTGTGCGCATCTTCATCGGCGGTGAGAGCCAAATTGTTCCTTTCGAAGAGTTATCGGTGGTCAGCGCGCCTTACGAAGTCGACGGCCGGGTTGTTGGAACCCTGGGCGTGATCGGCCCGACGCGCATGCCCTATGACCGGATGATCCAGATCGTGGACATCACATCGCGGTTGGTCACCAACGCCTTGAGCCAGTCCAAGTAATTCCCGGTTTCAGGTCCGGGTGCGGTGGGCGGATTGTTAGAAAAGGCCGCTCAGTCGGCCTTTTTTTCCGCCTGCACTTGCGCTGCAATCGATTCGACTTGCTCGTCGGTAATGCCGTAGCGCATTTGGAGCGATTTGAGCTTGAGCCGCTCTTCTTCGGTAACCACCCCGTCGGCCAACACTTCCCGCACCTCCATCTCGTACAAGGCTTCGCGCCGTTGCACCTGGGCGGTGTAAGCCGTCGCGACCACGCCGGTCAGGATCGCGGCCAAAGCAATGGCCAGTATTTGCGTGACGACCACCAGAATCACGCCGAATAGCGAGACCGGGTCTACGTTGCCCCAGCCCGAAATAATGGTCAGCATGAACCAGTGCATCGCCGCCGGGATCGACGGGAACACCTCGGGCTGGTCAGGCCCCTCGATGATGTAAATCAGGCTGGAGAACAACAGGCAGCTGATGAACAACAGAAAAAAGGCCGACGAAAAAGAATCTTTCTCGGAGCGCACCGCCTCGAACATATCGTCCATGGCGCTGTTGTAGCGCGACAGTTTGAAAATCCGCAAAAGCCGGAACATCCGCAGCACGCGCAGATCGGCGCCGGGGAATATGAGCTGCAGATAAAACGGGACGGTGCTGAAAAAGTCCACCAGCCCAAACGGGCTGAAGACATATTCCTTGCGACCTTGCCAGGCGCTACCCGGCGCGGGGTCATGTTTCATACCGCAAGACCAGACGCGCAGTACAAATTCCACGCTGAAAACGATGACGCTGACCAGATCGAAGTAGTGGAAATAGACCTCATAGGCTTCGTGCAATTCGTGCACCGATTCCAAAATAATGGCCAGTACGTTTGCCACCACCAACACGGCGATAAAAATCTCGCAGGCCTTGCTTTTGCTGTCGGCAACCGCGCCGTCCAGAATTTCGTATGTGCGTCGCTGCAGCCGCTGCAGCGGTGTCAGTTGGAGGGCGTTCATGGTCGTCTACTTGTTCTTGCCCATTTGGGCTTCGTCCATGGCGGCTTGTACCTGGGCATCGGAGAGCCGGTATTTCATTTGCAAGGCCCGCAGTGCATCGCGCTCAGCGTCGCTGACCACGCCATCGGCCAGCACCTGGCGCAGTTGGCTCTGGTAGGCCGCTTTTTTGCGCGACAACTGGTTGGAAAACGCGGATGCCACGATACCGGTCATGATCGCCGCCATACACACGCCCAGAAAACCGGTCAGCAAGGCGATGACCTCGCCCGCCTTGGTCACCGGCTCCACATTGCCGTAGCCGGAGGTGATGGTGACGATGGCCCAATAAATCGAGTGCGGAATGCTGCCGAAAAACTCGGGCTGCTCATGGCCTTCGGCGAAATGCATGAGCGAGGCCGACACAATGGTCGCGATCAGTAGCAAAAAGGCGGCCGAGCCAAAAGCGCGCCGCTCGGAATTGACCGCGTGGAAAAGGTCTTGCAGCGCCGTGTTGTATTTGGAGAGTTTGAGAATCCGCAACAACCGCAAAACGCGCAATATGCGCAGGTCCAAGGAGGGGAAAAACATGTGCAGGTAATGCGGCATGGTGGCGAAAAAGTCGACCAGGCCAAAGGGGCTGAACATGTATTGGCGCCGACCTTTCCAGGCACCGCCCTCCCCAGCGGCATATTTCGCGCCCAGTGACCAGACCCGCAGCACGTATTCGATCGTGAAGAACATCACGCTCCAGAACTCCAGTTCATGGAAAAAATGCTTGTACTGCGCATGAATCTCGGGCACCGAGTCCAAAATCACCGCCGAGCAATTCACCAGGACCACGACGGTGATGAGCAATTCGACGTAGCGGCTGCTCTTGTGCTCAGGAGATCCGTCAAGGATCTCCATCAGGGTCTTTTTAGCGGAATGAATGTCCATGGGTCTGACCTGCAACACCTTGTGTTGCAGGGTGTGTCAGGCAGTCAGATGTAATCGATAGCAAATAGGTGAAGCAATCGCTGCGCTTGCTTCAAGCTCTGATTTTTTCCCACAGCGCCATCTCTTCGGGTGTGAGTCGGTTGCCGGCCAGACGCATTTGCTCAAACTCAGCCGGGTCCATCAGCATCCCCAATTGCCGGATATTGCTCAGCAGGGTTTTGTAATGCTCAGCGGCCAGTTCCGGTTTGGCAGCAATCTTGTGAATTGGCATGGTCGCCAAATCGGCTCTGCGCTCCACCTCCTGGTGGATTTGTCGAACCAATGCACTCACCTCTTCCACGCTCAAGTGCAGGCGCTTGGCCTCCCCCCGGATGTATTCAAGTTCGTCGACGCTGATTCGCCCGTCCTTCATGATGTCGTGAAGATCGGCCTTCAAGGCGTCGCGCTCTTTGACCAACTCGTCGCTGAAGGCGGACGCCAAAATAGCGGCAGGGATTGCGAAGATACCGATTCCCGCGAAAGCCATGACCACCGTCATGGCCCGACCGACCGGCGTTACCGGATAAATGTCACCGTAGCCGATGGATGCCAGTGTGATGACCGCCCAGTAAATCGTGGTCGGGATGTTTTCATATTTGTCCGGCTGCGCTTCATGCTCAAACAAAAAGCCCAGCGAAGCGGTCATGATGACCAGCAAAATCATGATGAAGGCCGACGCGCTAATGACAGGCCATTCCCGCGACAGCACTTTGACCAGGGTGGCCGTGGCATCGTTGCCACGGGTGAGTTTCAGCAGCCGCGTCAGACGGAATACCCGCAAGAACCTCAGATCAAACAAGTGGTTGAGCAGGCCTTCCAGGAAAAACGGCAATATCGCCAGCAGGTCGATGAAGGTTGAAACCGTCGTCGCCTGTTTGAACCGGCCGGCAACCGGGCTTTTGAAGCCGGGCTCTTCCACGCAGGAATACATGCGCATGACATATTCCAGCGTGAAGACGCCGACCATCACCGCATCCAGAATCACAAACTGGATATTGAGCATGTAGCTGACGCTGTGTACCGACTCCATAATGACGGCGAATACCGACAGGAGCACGCACACGGCGATAAATCCGTCAAAAAGCTCTTGCAGTTTGCCGCCGTAAGTACCCGGGAAAACCAGGGCATGCACCTTTTGGCGCAGCGTGCGGCCCTCATTGGCTTTCGCAAACGCCTGGTACGCAGGTATCAGGATGCGGAAAAGCTTCAATATCCGCAGCAGCCGCAGGAAACGCAGGAAGCGCAAGTCCAGCGGAATACCCAAAAACTTCAGATAAAAAGGCGCAATCGCCAGCAAGTCAATAATGGCAAAAGGGCTGAAGATATAGCTGGTGCGGGCGTTACGCTTGGCCGCGAAATCCGGGTCCTCTGGGGCCACATAGAAGCGCAGGAAATACTCCAGCGTGAACACCACCACCGAGAAAATATCGAAATAGTGGAATAAATGGGCATTGGGATCAAAAATCGCCGGCACTTGTTCGAACAACAGCGCGAACAAATTGACCACGATCAAGATACTGATCCATTTGTCGATGAATTTTTGATAATTGCCCTGGATATTGGGATCCATCGTCCAGGCGTACAGCCATTTGCGCAGCGGTAAGTCGCGCGATATATCGGCCTCTACATCGGCCACGCCGACGATGGCCTTGACATCCAGATCATCGATTGAAACGTAGGTTTTTTCTTCCATGGGGCACCTCAAAATTCGAATTCGGAAACTTTGACGGGGTAGGCCCCCTTATCGCAAATCGACAGTTTGAGCTGCAACTTGGTATCGATGGCATCTGCCGCCACCAGCGGCGAAATCGTGGCCGGCACTGCCGAGCCCACCGGGTTTGCCACGCTTTTCTCGATGGTGATGTCTCCGTGCAAACTGTGGTCCGACGGATCGCATTTCTCCACAAATTCCGGCGGTTTACCGGTGAAGGGGTTCACCAGATCTTTCAACTCGGTGCTCTTCAGGATCGCTTCGAGGCATGCGCCCCATGCCTTAGGCGCCGCAGCTGCGGCTGGCACAGCCTTGGCAGGCGTTTCGCCCTCGGCCGCAGGCGCTTGCTCAGCGGGCTCAGTGGAAGCAGTGGCTTCAGGCGCGACCGCTGCAGCCGGCCCCCCCGCGCAAGCGGCAAGGGCGTAGTCCGCCTCGAAGCGTTTGGCGCCGTTATCCGTCAGCCACGCGGCCCAGGCTTCGCCATTGCGTTTTGTTTTTTCGGTGTGCATGCCTTCCTCGTAAGACAGCACCCCCACCCAGGTTACGGTGATCAACACCAAAACCATGAGCGCAAAAAATCCATATTCGCCAGACGCGCTTGCGCCGCCGTCCTTTACGCCCGCAGCCTCAGGCACAGACTGTGTTTCCATACGAAGTTCCTTATGAAGTGACCTTTGGCCCCAGCGACCGGCGCGCCTAAGACCTTATCTTGGAGATGATATTCGTAAATTATGTGCACATAAAATTTTTTCACCTGCCTACATCAGGCACTCCGGCGCTCACCAGATAGCGGGTGAATGGCGGGCACATGGTGGGTTTTTTGCGTCCAGTGTTGCGCGCGCTTGGTCCGCGCGTCGGGTTTGCGCGCAGGAATAGCTTGCCAAATTGGGCCATTCAAGGGACAATTCGCCACTTCGGATTCAAAAGAGCCCCAAAAGAGGGCAATTTTCGGATCTTGTCGGCCGGGGCTCCAAGCAGATACAGTGTCCCGACCATTTGATGGCAGCCTATTTATTGTTGTTAGAAAGCGGAATGGGGATGGACTTACCACTTAAAAATATACGGCCCAACATCGTTCAGTCGATCAGGGCTTTCAGCGTGGCGGAATTGCAAACTGCTGCAGAACAGCTAGGCCAACATTTTTTGTACGCCAAGTTGGCCAGCGCCTTGACCAAGCAGGACGTGCTGGATTTGCTGGTGCAGCAGTTCAAGTTGGCAGCAAATGGCGCAAAGAACTTCGATGCCCTGCATGACAGCATGACGGACGCGGTGCACAAAGCAGGTCCACAGACGGGTTTTATCGTGGTTTTGGAGCAGGTTCCGGCCAACGCCAAGTTTGACAAAGAGGGGCGTGAGCAGCTACTGGACATTTTCCGCGATGCGGCCGACTACTGGGGGGATCGAAAGATACCATTCAGGTGCTTCTATTCTTTTCTGTAGCCCGTTCTGCACAAACCAGCCAAGCAGAACGGGCGAAACAGGCAAACAGCGAAACCGGCGCCGCCCAAATGTCACAAGACGGGTCAGAGCCCATGCCAACTGACAAGCTGTTGGACGTATCCCCCTTGGCGCTGCGTATGAGCAGCCCCTTCAACGCTAGCTACTGGCTGGCAGCGGCTTAAGCCCGGGGGGTGTTCTTCAGCTGGCTTGCCAGCTTGACGTACTCTTCAACGCCAACTTCCTGAGCGCGTCTTTGCAGGTCAAACGTGCCTGTAAAGCTGCGCTGATCCAGCCAAGGCCCCAGCGTGTTGCGCATGAGTTTTCGGCGCTGGCTGAAGGCGACTTGGACCAGTTCGGATAGGCGAGGCACCTCGATATCAGGCGCGGTGGCCAGCGGCACCATCCGAACCACTGCGCTGTCTACCCTGGGCACCGGCTCGAAGCACTCGGGCGCGATGTCAAGAACCTTTTCCATGCGGTAGCGCCACTGGAGCATCACGCTCAAACGGCTGAATTCGGAGCTGCCGGCTTTGGCAACCATCCGGTCTACGACCTCTTTTTGCAGCATAAAGTGCTGGTCTTTCACGCATTGGGCGAACTCCAGCAGATGAAACAGGATAGGGGTAGAGACGTTGTAGGGCAGGTTGCCAACGATGCGCAGATTTCCTGGTGCTCCCAGTGTGCTGGCCAGCTGGTTGAAATCCACCCGAAGAACGTCGGACTCGATCACCCGCAGCCGGGAATTTCTGCGCAAATGGGCGGCAAGGTCCCGGTCGAGTTCTACGACGGTGAGTTGGTTCAAGACATTGCACAAAGGTTGCGTCAGCGCACCCAGTCCCGGTCCGATTTCAACCATGCAATCACCTGCTTGTGGCGAGATGGCGTCAACGATCGCGGCAATGGCGTGCGCATCATGCAAGAAATGCTGCCCAAAGCGCTTGCGCGCAATATGTTTCATGGGCGGGGGTTGGTATCTGCTTCGCGTATTTCAATGAAAGCGCGTGCCCGCAACTCACTGAGCCACGTGACAAAGCGCTCTTCCAACTTTTGGGCGCGCAATTGCTTGCGAATGAGTTCGCGCTGTTGTTCGATGGTGAGCTCCGAACGCCGCCGTTCCAAGACCTGAATGAGATGCGCACCGAACCGGCTCACAATCGGTGCGCCAATCTCGCCCTCGCGGAGCCGGTCCATGGCTTGTTCAAATTCTGGGACGAACATGCCCGGACTGGCCCATCCTAAATCCCCTCCCTGGGTTGCGCTTCCATCCTGCGAGTAACTACGGGCTGCCGCTTCAAAGCTGGACTGCCTGGTATTGATGGCCTTGCGGATGTCCTCGAGTCGGGCGAGGGCTTGGGTGGCGTTCAATTCCTCGCTGAGCAATAGAAGAATGTGGCGCGCCCGCGTTTGAGTAAGCGCGGGAACCGATGCGGATGCGCGCCGCTCCAGCAGCTTGAGAATGTGCAGGCCCGCAGCCGACAAGACGGGCTTGCTCACGCCGCCCACTGGAAGGTCCTGCAGCGCCGCGACAAACAAGTCGGGATAGCGGTCAGCGCGTCGTAAGCCCAGTTGGCCCCCATTCTTCCGGTCCCCGTCCGACAATTCGGAGACCAACGCTTCAAAAGATTCACCCCGGGCCAGTCGCATACCAATGGCTTTGGCCTTGTCCTGGGCTGCGGCTTTTTGCGCTACGGTCGGCTGCTCAGGAAGGGTGATGAGAATCTGGGCTGCGTTGATAGTCTGGTTCGCCAGGCTGGCATTGGCCGCTTCCTGCTCTGCCAGTGCACGGTCAATGTCTTGTTCAGAAACCTTGACACGGGCATCCACTTCGCGTTCGCGCAGCCGACCGAGCACGATTTGATCGCCCAGCTGTCGACGGAAATTGACCCATTGAATTCCGTCCCGTTGCAGGTTCTGCCGCAAAGCATCGACGCTGAGCTGGTTTTGCGCGGCAACGGTCTTTTCTGCCTGATCCAGCGCCGCATCGTCTGCACGCATGCCGAACTGCTGGGCAAGTTGTAATTGGAGGCGTTCATTGATCAGGCGCTCCAGAACCGTTTCACGCAACTCGGTCTGGCTGATGCTTTTGCGCCCCTGCTCTCTAAGCTGCCGTTCGAGGATTGGCACTTGGCTTCGAAGATCGCCATCCGTAATGGGGTCAGAATTCACCAGTGCGATCACGTAGTCGGCCGTCACGGCGGCATCCACTGCTGGGCTTTGGCCGAAAGCGGCGGCGGCAAAGCCAACAAGGCCTGCAAGAATTCCGCAGCGAAGTCGCATATACATCAATCGTAATTTCCAGCCCGTTCGGGCGAATATCGCGTTCCACGCAGCGCCTGGTAACGTGGAATACTACTCGCCAGCGCCTTCTCGGGACTGATTCCTAATTTGCTAAAGCCCACGAACTCCAGCTGAAACATCACACTTTGTACCGCAGTATATTTGTCCAATTGTGTGCGTTGCAGCACAAGCCGGCTTATCCAGCAGCCTGCATCGTATTCCAAGCCCAACAGCGTGTCGACCATCCTACCGTCGTACAGGCTGTAGTTGGTGCGTGCAAGCCCGTAATACCTGCCGGTTGACGCAGGGTTTTCGGTGGCATTGCCGGGCCACAGGTCACGCAGCGGCCATTGGATGCTGGTGTCAATTTGCTCACTCGTTTCCCTTTGGAAGCGATAGGCCAGATTCATTACCCGGTATTCGCCCGGGCTGTAGCGGGCTCCGACCGTAGAGCGAACCGACTGGTTGGTTACCGGGTTGTATTGCAACAAAGAGTCAAAAGCCCAGCGCTCGTTGATGTTGACCGCGCCGCCCACCAAAAAATCGCTGACGCCGGCCACCGCGCTGCTGGTGCTGCTATTGAGCGCCACGCCCTGGTCTTCAAAACGCAGGCGTTGCGCGACGCCAAAGCGCGCGAACTGAGTTCCGGTGTCGCGATCCAGATAACGGCTTGTCAGACCTATGGTCAAGAGATTGTTATCGGAGACTTTGTCGTGTCCCGAGAATGCGTTTTCTGTGTAGATAGAGCTGAAGTTGAAGTCATTGGCGCCCGTATCGTAGTTGGGTAACTGGTACTGTTGAACATAGGGTGTGTAGACATAAAAGGCGCGCGGCTCCAAGGTCTGGACGATGGTTTGGCTACCCCACAGGGACTCCCGCTCCAAAACCAATCCGCTGTCTAAGCTGAAGCTTGGAACCGTGCTCGACGCGTTGCTGTTGCTGTAGTAGGTGGCGTTCTCATATTGGTACGCAGCGGTGTGCAGCTGCAATTTAGGCGTGATGAAACCCTGTGGCGCAATCCAAGGGCGACTCACCTGGCCCCACAGCACGCTGCGATCCGCATTTGGTTGGCCGGTCAGCTCCGGTATCGATGAAAAGCGGGTGTAGTCGCCGTCAATCGACCAATCCCAGCCGCCGTGGTTGATTCGGGCATAGCGGGACGTGATTTGCGGAAGACGTTCATAGGGCTGAACAATGTAGGCAGCGGAATCCTGCAGTACCTGCCATTTTTGTGTTTTGACAGTGGAGGAAAAATATCCGCTCCCCCAGTTTGCACCGAACTCGGTCGGCAACAAACGTGGCGTTGTGGATTGCGCAGTTTGACCGGCAAATGCCAGCGAGTTGAAGTCCCGCCAGTAGTTGTCGTCACTCACCCGGTTCACAGTGAGGTCCAGGTTTACAGCGCCGGCATCCGTATGCAACTGTCCTTTGTGTTTGGCTGCAAGTCCCCACCGGTCAGATGCGCGCAACCGGTCTTCCGGCATCACGGTGGTCTTGACTGTGCCGCCATAGCCTGGCTCCAGGTAGCGGTATTCGCCCATCATGTTCACACCCCGGGAAGCCATCATGGTGGGGGAAATCGTTGCGTCCCGGTTGGGCGCGATATTCCAGTAGTACGGGGTTGTGACCTCTAGGCCGTTGGTATTGTCCAGGCCCAGTGTGGGGGGCAGAAAACCCGACTTACGCTTCTCAGAGAGCGGGAAGCCCACGGGCGGAATGGGGAGCAGGGGAACGCCTTTGAACTCCAGATAGGCGCTCTGGGCCGTGGCAATGTCTTCGTCGTTGTCGATATGGAGTTGTGCGGCCCGGATGACCCAGTCCGGCGTCCAATCAGCCAGGGCGTCCCTGCGGCAGGTGGTGTAGGTGGTCTGGAACAGGGTGCTGTGCGCGTCGTCGGCAAATTCGGCGCGCAGGGCTTCACCATGGCTGCCGTTTTGGTAGAACTCATAGTGCATGTCGTCCATGAAGCCTTCCATGGTCTCGGTAAGCATCTCACCCTGGGAGCCGGTGTAGCGGTTGCCGTTGCGGTTGATACGCACATTGCCTGTCGCTTTCGCTTGGTCGCTCAGTTGGTCGTATTCGAGGCGGTCGGCACGGATGACCAAGCCGGGCCTGCGCAACAAGGCGTCGCCCTCCAATACGGTTTCGCGCTGCCCCCGCCCGCTGATATGGTCTGCTTGCAAAAAAGTAGCGTCTGGCGCGGTCGCATCCGGGTTTATTGCATCGCTTGCAAGCGGGTTGTCGCTTGCGGCGGTCGCTGCCACGTCGGTGGTGTGCGCTGGCATGTGCTGATCGGCGACAGGCGCTACGCCCTGACCCCACAGCAGGGGCGGGTATGCCGCTATCCCCAGAACCAGCCAGAGGGTGGTCACAGTCAGGCGGCAGGGAGGGGAATTCGCAGTCAAGGGGGTGTGCGGTGGCAAAGTCAATCGATTATCCATGCGCCCAATAAAAAACCCCCGGACCTGGCCGGGGGTTGTGGAGCATGGGCTGCAGGTCCACGCCCGCACCATGCCATTGCAGCGATCAGCCTGCCAGCGCGTATCCGAATGCGACGACAGCCACCCCGGCAGCCAAAGTCAGATAGGGCAACACCCCTGCTCTGCTTTGAATGTCAGCCGATTCATGCAAATCGTCCGCTGTACCGGCAGGGAATACGCCGCCGTCTTCCACATAGTGGCGATACAGAAACACCGGAATGACAAGCGCCGCAACCACCAGCCCGGTCATCAGCGTTCCGGCACCCCAGACGTTGGCACCCATGCCCATCAGGAAAGCGTTCACGAATCCCAGCACGGCACCAATTGCCAGCAACCAGCCGGCGGCCCTGTAGGGGCGCTCCCAGTTGCTGCGATCCATGCGGTGTATCCAGCCGGCGTTCAGGTTCAGGAAGTTAAAGATGATGTAGCCCACGTTGGAGGCGGCCAGAACAAACACGTAGTCCGACAGCAGGAGCAAGACCAGGTTAAAGCACAGATCGGTCCACATCGCCGCCGTTGGCGCGCCGTGTTCGTTCACTTTACTGAGGTAGCGCGGCAGCCAGCCATCCGCAGATGCCTGGTACAGCGTGCGCGACGATCCGGCCATGGAGGTCATGATGGCCAGCACCAGTGCCAGAATCATCATGGCGATCAGCACGTTGGTGATGGCTGGGCCTGCCCCGATGATGCTGGCCATGGCAGCCGCAACGCCGATACCGGAGTAGATTTCAGGTGCCAGAATGCCGTCGTATACCGCGTTGGTGATCGCCCCATCTGCGCCCACGACGGGTGCTGTAACGACCTTGCCCAGCCCGAAATAGCCCTGAAAGGCCAGCGGTACCAACACAAAGACCGCAATACACAACAAGCCGCTGAAGAAAATGGCCTTGAAGGTGTCGCTTTTGGGGTCTTTGAATTCACTGGTGTAGCAGACCGCTGTCTCAAAGCCATAGGTCGACCAGGCGGCAATAAACAAGCCGCCGGCCATCAAAGTCCAGCCGGCCGTATCCCAGACCCCGTCAATAGCCAGCCCCTTATCCCAGGCCAGCGGGCTAATCGGCACCAGGTTGGAGATGGACTGCGTGCTCAGTACATCGCCGGTCACCAGAGGCACCAGCGCCACTAGCATGAGTGGAAACAGCGCGGCAAAAGCCAGAACCTTCTGGGTCTTGGCCGAGCGCAAGATGCCACCGTGTTGAATCCCGAAGACCGTCAGCAGAATGGCGGTACCCAAGACGAACGTTGCATTGATGCGCAGCGTCAAACCGGTTTTGATTGCGCCCAGGTCGAACAGTGTGATCTGCCAGGTGTTGATCGCTGCATCGGCCGGGAACAGCCCCAGCAGCACATAGCCCGCTGCCAGACCTGAGCCGATAGAGAGTACCGGCGACCATGCAAACCAGTTGCACCAGACGGAGACCGGCGCGATGAATTTGCTGTAGCGCAACCACGCCATGGCACCGTAGACCGATGCACCGCCCGACTTATTCGGGTATAGACCGGCAATCTCGGCGTAGGTGAAGGCTTGCAAGAAGCCGAATGCGATCGAGACCGCCCACACGACCCATGCTGCTTTGCCCACGGTAGCGGCAATGGCACCAATCGAAAAAAGGACCAGAGCAGGCACACCGCTGGCTACCCAGAATGCGCCTGTCCAGTCAATCTTTCGCTGTAACCCGACGGCTCCTGACTGCGTTTCAGTTGACATAGTGATTTCCTCACGGGGGTAAAAAAAACAAGCATTGACAGCCCCCGTCTGCCATGCTCCGAGAAAGCTGTGGGTCTAGTCCGCCCAGACCCCGGCCGAGGTTGGACCGCCATCGTCAAATTGCGATAACCACCGCACCATCAGGGCGCGGTTGCGCTCAAAACCTTTGTACTCCGCCAATTCCGTGGGCAGATCGCGCAATACGCGGTGAAAGCGCTTAGCCCATTTGGGCTGGCTGACCAGATCCTGGAGTTGGATCAGGTAGCAGCGGATCGGAAAAACCAAGGCATTGGAACGTGGAAGTCTCCAAAACGACTGCAACTCCACGCGCAAATACATTTTTTCAGCCACGTTCTCTGCCGTAACCGTGGTCCGATCAGGACCCCATTTCGGGTAGTTTTCGGGGCTGGTGTCGTGGCGCGGGTTGACCGTCATGGTCCAGTTCAGGCGCCGCGCTGGATTGCCCTGCGGGATCGCCAGCAAAAATTTAAGCGCACGCTGGAAAATCCCCAGTTCATGCGCCATCGGGACCGGCGCATGCCACTCGAAGAAGTTCATGCCGATATCAAAGTCCAGCGACCAGTCCGCCTGCGTGGTCACCATGCCCGCGTCCATCCACAGGTTGCCGTCACGCTGATCCAGAATGCACCAATCCCCCTGGCTCTGGCGCGTGATGTATTCCATCGGCCCGTAAGGCAGCGTGGCCTCGTCGCCAAAAATGAAGTGCTGGTCTATGCCCAGCGGTTTGTTGATCCAGTGCCACTGCGTGCCCTTGCGATGCAATTCAAACAACTCCGGGTAATCACGTGCCTTATGGCTCATGATCAGCTCCAGCAAGTCCCAGCCAGCCAGCGTCATGTGCGGCAGCGATTGGCAACGCAGCGGGTCCTCCAGGAGCGTGAGCGCGCGCTCACGCATTTCGGCCACGTAGTGCTCATCGACATCAAAAGACTTCTCGTATACGCTGCCCGCGCGCCCCATGGTGTGCGGCTCCATGTTGACCGCATACATATAGCTGTCTTTGTCGAAGGGAAACGGAAACCGCTCAATGGCCCACGCGGAGTTGGAGTACACGAAATCGTCGCGAAACGTTTCTTCTTTGAACTGCAAAACATGCTGACTCATGGCTAACTCCTATTTGCTGCTGTGCGGGCTGCTCAGCCCGCGTAGCTCAGCGATCAATCGTGATGGACCTGCCCCGTACGCGCGACACACAGGGCATGATTTTTTGGCCGCCGGCATGCTCTTGGTCGCTCAACCAGTGGTCGCGGTGTACCAACTCACCGTCGCACGCCAGAACCTGGGTCTCGCACTGTCCGCATGCACCCCCCCGGCACAAATACGGCGGGTCGAGTTGTGCCGCCTCCAGTGCTTCCAAAAAACTTTGCCGTTCACTGACCTGGATGCTGCGGCCCGAGCGTGCCAAATGCACCTCAAAAGGCGTGCCCGCTTGCGGTGCAGAGAAATGCTCAAAATGCACCACGTTGTCGGGCCAGCCCAAGCCGGCCGCAGTTTTCCGCACCCAATCAATCATTCCTGCGGGTCCGCAGACATACACATGTGTGCCCAAAGGTTGTCCTTGCAAAAGCTGGGCCAATTCGAGTTTTTGCTTTTGGTCGTCGAAGTAGGTCGTGACGCGACCCGCATACTGGGACGTGAGTGCATCTGCGTAAGCCGCAAGCCCCGCGCTTTGCGCACAAAAATGCAATTCAAAGGGTGGCGTGGCACGCTGCCCGGCTTGGGACAATTGCGCCATCTGCGCGATAAAGGGTGTGATGCCGATGCCGCCCGCCAAAAACAGGTGCTTGCGCGCACGCAGGTTGAGTGGGAACAGGTTCAGCGGGTGGCTGATCAGTCCCTCATCGCCGACCTTCAGGTTCTTGTGCAAATACAGACTGCCGCCGCGGCCTGCATCGTCCCGTCGCACCGAAATACTGTAGCTGCGGGTGTCGAATGGGCTGCTCATCAGCGAGTAGGGGTTCATGCAACTGCCGAACTCCACAATCACATGCGATCCACCGGAAAAAGTCGGCAGTTCCGCACCATCGAGAGTGGTGAACGAAAACCGGGTAACCAGCGCATTGATGACCGCAATCTCGGACACGCGCACGGGGATTTTCAGGTGTTCGGCACTCATACAAAGGTTTCAACCGCAGGGGGAATATTGGCGGGCTCTTCCGCATGGATGCAGACGCCTTGGAAAGCGCCGATGCGCCGGGAATAGTGGTCGCGCACTAGCAGCCACAGTCCGCAGTGCGCGCACTGGGAGGGCTGGGTGGTCACGTTCTCGCTGATACCTTTGCAATGAACGCACTGCATGCGGCGTACGAGTGAGCCACGGTGTTCGGTGCAGATGGCGGTGTGGTCAATGCCGGCGTCCAAGGCGACTTGCATCGCCTCGCCAATCAGGCCTTCGGTTCCCGCCAGGTACAGGCGCAAGCCCATGTGGGCATCTTCCAGCACTTTGGATAGACGGGGCAGGACGCTGGCGATGCTGGGTGCCTGATGCCATTGCAGAGGTCGCAAGGCCTGTAGGGCGTGGCTGGTGGCGTTCTCGGAACGCGACACGTAAATCACATGGGCGGCAGCAAACCAATCAACCCGCACCTTGCGCGCGAGATCCAGAATCGCTTGACCTCCGGCACCATCGGCTACGAGCAAGTGGGAGGATCCCGCCAAGGCATGCAAATTGCCATACGCCGGCCGACTCGGAATGGGCGTCATGGCTTCAGTGGCCGGAAGTGGTCCAGTTTATTGCGTCGCATGATGTGTATCCCTTAGTTACCCGCCCGACCAGCTCACTTTGCAATGTAAGAAAAAGACCTGACAAATTCGTTACAGGAAACTCTTTGTACCTGGAAGATATTCGCGTCCCAGCAGGTAGAAAGAAATTGGTAAAAACCCGCGTAAAACATGTCCCCTGTACACCGATCCGCTTAGAACAAGCCCGAGATCTTGCCCTCGTCGTCGATGTCAATGCGCATCGACGCGGGCTCCTTGGGCAGCCCCGGCATGGTCATGATGTCGCCGCAAATCATCACCACAAACTCGGCTCCGGCAGACAAGCGCACCTCACGGATATTCACCGTGTGGCCCGATGGCGCAGCGCGCAACTTCGGGTCGGTGGAAAAAGAGTACTGCGTCTTGGCCACACACACCGGATAGTGCCCATAGCCATCGGTTTGCAGCTTGGCAATCTTGGCTTTGACGGCCGCGTCCGCAGAAATATCCGCCGCGCCGTACACCTTGGTGGCAATCGCGTGCATCTTCTCCCACAGCGTGTCTTCATCCGCGTAGACAAACTTGGTCTTGGCTGTGCCGGATTCGGCCAGCTTGACCACCATGTGCGCCAG
>CAMAQV010000033.1 GCA_945860595.1 Comamonas sp. lk | reverse complement strand
TCATCCCCGGCGCCGCCGGTTAGGCTGTCTGCTCCAGTTCCACCGTCCAGGGTGTTGGCCGCGCTGTTGCCCGTCAGCGCGTTGTCCAGGTCGTTACCAGTCCCGTCAATGGCGTCACTGCCGGTCAGGGTCAGGTTGTCCACGTAGTCGCTCAGGGTGTAGGTGACAGAGCTTTCAACCAGGTCTGTGCCCTCGTCCGCCAACTCAGTGACCACATCGCCTGCATCGTCCACCACATACACGTCATCCCCAGCGCCGCCGGTTAGGCTGTCTGCTCCAGTTCCGCCGTCCAGGGTGTTGGCCGCGGAATCGCCAATCAATGAATCCTCAAATGCACTGCCTGTCAGATTTTCGATGTTTGTCAATGTATCCACACCGTCACCGCCGCTAGCGCTTCCATCTGTCAAATCAATGAACACTGCGGCACTTGCTGCGCTGTAATCCGCCAGGTCAATGCCATAACCACCGATTAATGTGTCATCCCCCAAACCACCTATCAGCGTGTCGTCACCTGAACCCGAGCTCAGTAAGTTATTCGCACTATTGCCAACCAGAAGATTGGCGTCTTGATTACCATAGCCGTTGATACTCGAAGTGCCGGTGAGAATAAGGTTTTCAAGGTTGAGGTCCAGTATGTAATTGACAGATGCGTGAACTACATCCGTTCCCTCTTGGCTGTATTCGACTAAACGATCTCCGCCAATCTGAACACCATCTGTTGTGAAAGTTTGAATGGTGTCCACGATATACACATCGTCCCCAGCTCCACCGTACAGTGTGTCCGCTCCGGCTCCACCGTCCAAGATGTTGGCTGCACTGTTGCCGATCAATATATTTGCCTGGGCATTGCCGGTGCCATCAATGGCGATACTTCCTGTGAGCGTCAGGTTCTCCACGTAATTACCCAGGGTGTAGGTAATAAAGCTTTGCACCAGGTCTGTCCCTGCGCCGGAAGCCTCCACCACGGCATCGCCCGAGTTGTCCACCACGTATACGTCGTCACCAAAACCACCCACCATCGTGTCTGCACCGACTCCACCGTCCAGGGTGTTGGCACCACTATTGCCTAACAAGGTATTTGCCAAGGCATTACCGGTGCCATCGCTGGAGCTAGTTCCCGTGAGCGTCAGGTTCTCCACATAGTTACTCAGGGTGTAGGTGATGGAGCTTTGAACCAGATCCGCCGTACCCCCGCCGGAAACTTCCACGACGACATCGCCCGTGTTGTCTACCACGTAAACGTCATTTCCAACCCCACCAACCAAGGTATCTGCTCCAGCGCCGCCATCCAGAGTGTCAGCCCCAGCTCCACCATTCAGGGTGTTGGCGGCAATATTGCCCGTCAGGATGTTGTCCAGACTGTTGCCAATGCCATTGATGGCGCTACTTCCTGTGAGGGTCAGGTTCTCTACGTAGTCGCCCAGGGTGTAGGTGATCGAGCTTTGCACCAGATCCACCGTACCCCCGCCAGCAAGCTCCACCACGAGATCGCCGGTGTTGTCCACCACGTACACGTCATTTCCGGCTCCACCCATCAGAGTGTCCGCTCCGAGCCCACCGTCCAATATGTTTGCTGCACTGTTGCCCGTCAAAATATTTGCCAAGGCATTGCCGGTTCCGCTAATGGCGCTGTTTCCTGTGAGGGTCAGGTTCTCTACATGGTCTCCCAGGGTGTAGGTGATAGAGCTTTGAACCAGATCAGCACCCCCGCCGGAAACCTCCACCACGACATCGCCGGTGTTGTCCACCACGTACACGTCATTCCCATCGCCGCCGTACAGACTGTCCGCCCCAGCGCCACCGTCCAATGTGTTGGCTGCACTGTTGCCGATCAATAGGTTTGCTTGCGAATTTCCCGTTCCATTGATGGTGCTAGTCCCTGTCAGAGTCAGGTTTTCAACGTTGTCAGCCAGGGTGTAGCTGGCAGAACTTTGCACCAGATCCGACATACCCCCGCCGGAATACTCCACGACCATATCGGTGGTGTTGTCCACCACGTACACATCATTCCCATTGCCACCCATCAGGGTGTCCACACCGGCTCCGCCATCCAAGGTGTTCGCTGCGCCGTTGCCAGTCAATATATTTGCCAGGGCATTGCCGTAGCCATTGATGGCGCTGTTTCCTGTCAGGGTGAGGTTGTCTACGTTGTCGCCCAGGGTGTAAGTAATGGAGCTTTGAACCAGATCGGTGCCCGCGCCGACTGCCTCGACCACTACGTCGGTCGCATCACTCACGATGTAAACGTCGTTTCCAATGCCACCAACCAAGGTGTCCGCTCCAGCACCTCCGTCTAAAGTGTCCGCCCCGGCTCCACCACTCAGCGTATTGCCTGCACTGTTGCCGATGAGCGTGTTGTCCAAGATGTTGCCACTTCCATCATTGGAGGCGTGTCCTGTCAGGGTCAGGTTCTCCACGTTGGCGCTCAGGGTATAGCTGATCGCGCTTTGCACCAGGTCTGTCCCTGCACCAACGGCCTCGACCACCGTATCGCCCGCATCGTCAACCACGTACACATCATCCCCGGCTCCGCCAATCAGGGTATCTGCTCCCGCTCCACCGTCCAGGGTGTTTCCTCCACTGTCACCGGTCAAGGTGTCTTTGAATGCGCTTCCTTTAACGTTTTCGATATTTTTCAAAGAGTCAGTGCCGTCAGCACCAATGGCCGTTGCGAGACTGACCGTCACCGAACCCGCGGCAACACCGTAGTCCGCCCAATCCACACCATCACCTCCATCAAGGGTGTCATCGCCCAGACCACCAATCAAGATGTCATTGCCGGCACCCCCTGTCAGCGAGTCATTGCCGGCGCCACCATCTAGCCGGTTGTTGGCGGCATTGCCGTTCATCACATTGGCCATGCCGTTGCCAGTGCCACTGATCGCCTGGAAGCCAGTGAGGATGAGGCTCTCCAGATTGGCACCAAGTGTGTAGGTGACCGATGCCCTAACGGAATCGGTTCCCTCTATGAGGTTCTCGACGACGAGATCCGTGATGCTGTCCACTATGTACGTGTCATCGCCCATTCCGCCGGCCATAGTGTCCGTACCTGCGCCCCCATCCAACGTGTTATTTCCGCTGTTACCGGTGAGCACGTTATCTGCCGCGTTCCCGGTTCCCGCGATCGATACGGTACCGGTCAGCGTGAGGTTTTCCAAATTGTCTGCGAGGGTGAATGTGACGGCACTATGCACCATATCCGCCGCACCCTCATCAAGACCCTCCTGGAGCACGTCGCTCGTATCGTCCACCACGTACACATCATTACCCGCGCCGCCAATCAATGTGTCACTCCCTAGGCCGCCGCTCAATGTGTCATTCCCCGCTCCACCGTCCAACCGGTTGTTGGCTGCGTTGCCAGTTATCACATTGGCCATGGTGTTACCAGTGCCGTTGATCGCCTGGATACCAGTCAGAATTAGGTTCTCCAAGTTGGCCCCAAGGGTGTAGGTGCCTGATGCCTTTACCGTATCGATTCCCTCAAGGAGGTTCTCGATGACACGATCCGTGGTGCTGTCCACTACATAGGTGTCATCGCCTAATCCGCCTGCCATAGTGTCAGCCCCCAAGCCGCCGTCCAGGGTATTGTTGCCACTGTTGCCGGTCAGCACGTTGGCCGCCGTATTGCCCGTGCCCGTGATGGATGCGGTGCCGGTAAGGGTCAGGTTTTCGAGATTCTGGGCCAGTATGTAGTTGACAGATGCCAAAACTAAATCTGTTCCCTGTTGGCTGTTTTCGTTTATGCGATCTCCCCCAATCTGCAAACCTGCAGTACTGAAGGTTTGAACAGCGTCCACCACATACACATCATTACCAGCACCGCCAGCCAAGCTGTCCGCACCCGCTCCGCCGTCAAGGGTGTTTGCACCTGTGTCGCCCGTCAAGGTGTCGTCAAAAGCACTGCCCTTGAGGTTTTCGATATTTTGTAAAGAGTCGGTGCCGTCAACACTGATGGCGGTCGTCAGACTGGCTGTCACTGAACCTATGGCAGTACCGTAGTCTGCCCAATCCACACCATCACCACCATCAAGGGTGTCGTTGCCCAAGCCGCCAATCAAGGTGTCGTTGCCGCCCCCACCCATTAGCGAGTCATTTCCGGCACCACCATCCAGTATGTTGTCGCCGGTAATCACCGTTTTGACCCCCGCGATTACGCGGCTCGTGGGGCCATCGCCGGTCAAGAAATCGGCAGATCCACCCCCCCGGAGGTTTTCAATGCCATCCACCTGGTCACTCTGGGGCATCCACTTGATTTCGCTGGTGGTAACCAATTCACGCAAACCCGTCCGCGAATTAACAACCCATTTTTGGGTTGACACTGACTTGAAACACCAGGTGCTCACCACCCCGGTTAATAAACTGGCCGTCACGGCGTACTTCCCGGGACCGTTCACGGCCAGGCTGTAATCAGCCCAATCAATACCAGCGCCGCCGTGCAGGACGTCATTCCCCGACAAGCCGCGTGTCTCGTCAATGCGCTCTCCGGCAAGCTCGTTGATTGATATTGCCGGGCTGGCACCATACAGCGTGTCGTTGCCAGCACCACCGTCCAGTATGTTGTTACCGGAATTGCCTTTGAGTACGTTATCCAAGCCGTTGCCGATCGCACTGACTGCGGCGTAGCCCGTTAGAAAAAGATTTTCTACATCGGGGGTACCAGTCAAAGCAAACGTCACTTCACTGTAAATGGTGTCCGTTCCCTTGTTGGCCAGCTCCACCACACGGTCTGCGAGGTTATCGACCCAATACGTGTCATTCCCCTGGCCGCCTACCAACAGATCCGCGCCCACACCACCGTGCAAGGTATCGTTACCACCGCCCCCCATCAAGGTGTCATTTCCACCCATTCCGTAAAACACTTCGCTTGAGACCAAGTCATCTTTTACCGTACCCAAAATATCCGTGATGCTCCCCCAAGACGTAGGCGCAGACTTGATGACGTTATCCACAGAATTGCCCGTGATCGTCACTGTTTGCTGTTGTGTGGCAGTGCTGCACAACGGGTCGTTCACATAGTTCTCAACATTGGCCGCAAGGGTGTAGCTCAGCAAACTGGCCATGACGGTGTCGCGACCCTCGTTGGAGTTCTCGATGATTTCTGTGGCCTTACTGGAGTTGGTGAAGATGTAGACATCATCACCAAGCCCGCCGCTCAAGGTGTCCATGCCCCGTACCGTGATTCCCTGCTCTGTGCGGTAATCGCTGCCCATTCCCCCCATCAGCGTGTCAGAAAACTTCGACCCGGTCAGGGTGGTCCGTGCTCCGCTGCTGGTAACAGAAAATCCGTTGGTACCTCCGGTCACTCCGCGCAAATCCACCGCGTAGCCAGCGGTGTAAAGGTTTACGGTGCCTGAGTTCACCGTGGCATAGGTGGCCGTCCAGGCACCGTACAAAGTCGCATTGACCGTTGCCCGCAACGCGACATTCAAGATATCGACACCGTTGCCCAAATCCGTCACCTGCACAGTGCCGCTATTCATCGCTGCCAAAAATGTATCTGCACCGGCGCCGCCGGTTATGGTGTCTGTACCGCCCGCACCGATCAAGATATTGTTGGCCGCGTTACCAATAATCACATTGTTGGCTGCATTGCCGGTGCCGTTGATCGCCTGGTTACCGGTTAGCGTCAGGTTTTCGATATGGCTGGTGCCCGTAACCGTCTTGTCCGTGAGCGCCTTGGTCCCAACGAGATTCAAACTGTCCAGGGACTGCGCCAAGGTATAAGAAATAGAACTGTTTACGGTGTCGATGCCGCCGACCTCGACCCACAGACCCGTGACCGTGTCACGCACCAGCACACTGGAATCGATCACCATGTCGCCGATGTTGTCGACCCAGAAAACATCATCACCCCGGCCACCGATCAGGGTGTCGGCACCCACGCCGCCGTTCAAGGTGTTCGCGGCATCGTTGCCCGTCAACGTGTTGCCCAGTGAATTGCCGGTCGCGTTGACTGCCGCGTTACCCGTCAGAGTCAGGTTCTCAACGTTGATCAAATTAAGCAGGCTATAGGTCAAGGAAGTTCGGATCGTGTCGGTCCCTTGGCCTGCGGCTTCGAGCACCACATCGCCCAGTGCGTTGACCACATAGGTATCGTCACCGACACCGCCTTGCAGCGTGTCCAGGCCCGTACCGCTGATCAGCACGTCGGAGTACTTGGACCCGATCAGCGTCGTTGCCGCCCCGATGCTTTTGATCTGGTACACACCGCTGCTGCCGGTGTCGGGGCTCTTGACGGCACGCAGGTCCACCGCATAACCGTTGGAGACCAGGCTGACCCATCCCGCATTGCTGTTGCCGCTGGCCGCAATCCAGCTTTTAGCCAGCACAATTTCGACCCTTCCGCCCGAGAGTACGGTGAATACATCCTGCTCAGTGGCCCGGGTATTGAAGTCGGTGATGACGTCAAAGTCGTTTTTTATGCCGGTCGCGTCTTTGTATGTATAGGTGTAGTTGTTGGGATCGAAGTTGTCGGCTTTGAAATGACCAGGCCCAAAGACAAAGGTGTCGTTGCCAAAACCACCCGTCAAGACGTTGTTGCCGGCGCCACCGTCCAAGGTGTCATTGCCAGCGCCGCCAATCAGGGTGTCGTTGCCCAGCCCCCCCTGGAGACTGCCGCCCGCAGACCCGTAGGTGAAGGCCAAAATATTGGAGCCTCCCGCCCAGGGGTTTCCGGCACTGTCGCGGACTACGCCGGAGTCTGCACTCACCGTGTAGCCGGTGCCGAACCTCAGCCCAGCAATCTGGTTGATGGCAATTTGGGTGCTGCTCACGGTCACCTTGGACGTGTCATTCACCGAAATCGTCGACACCAGGTTGCCCGCGCTGTCGCGCACCTGAAAATTCCCCGTCCCCACCACAATGGGCTCCGAAAAAATCCATATCCAGGGCACATTCATCGCCCCACCATTGACGCCCAGACCGGGGCTGGTGATTTTCAGCGAGGGCGGCAAGATGTCAGTGAGCATCCGACCCTCCGGCAACGCGGGCAGGCAGGGCGCGCGTCATCCACGCTGGTTCAGCAGGGGTGATGAATACCAAAGCGGGACGCAAAAAAAACATGCGGGCAATCGGGGCAGCGAAGCGGTTATTGCGGGGAGGGCGGGCAGGGTCTACCCATGGAATCGGCACCAGATTCCACAACTTAAGGGCCAAGCCCGCGCCTGCCCCGCGGCTTAGTGCGGCATGACCAGCAACTGGGACTGCGTGGTGGCTATCGCTTGTTCGGGCGGCACACCGCACAAAGTGCGCAGTTTTTGGCGGGCAATCAATAACTGGTAGCGCGCCTGTGCCAGGTCGCGCCGGGCTTCAGCCTCGCGCTGCAAGGCGTTGAGTACATCGGTCTGGGTGCGGCTGCCAGCCAGCACGCCCTTGCGGCTCGATGCCAGCAGTTGCAAGGCCGACTGCAGCGCCTGCTCCAGGGCTTGCACCCGCAGCACGCCCTCGGTGCTGTTGTAGTACTCGCGGCGCACCTGCAACTCCAGCGCCGTGCGGGTTTGCAACTGTACCTGTTGTTCCCGCTCCAGCAAAGCCAAGGCCTGGCGCACTGCCGATGTGATGGCGCCACCCGCATAAATGGGCAAGGAAAACTGCAACCCAATCTGTGAGCTCTGGTAACCCGAGCTGGGGCTGCCCATGGTTTCACCATTGCTCAGGGTGTATTGCGCCACGGCATCGAGAGTGGGATGGTGCCCGGCCTGGGCTTTGGCGACTTCCTGCTCGGCAACCGACAACCGCAGTTGGGCAAAGCGCAGATCGGGGCTGTGCTCCACCGCCAATGCAATCCAACCCTCCACGTTGACCTCCAGCGGCTGGGCGATCAAGGCCTCCAACGCCAGCGGTGCCAGGTCCTGCACGGTGCGGCCCACTATGGCTTCGAGCTGCTGGCGTGCATAGCTCGATTGCTGACGCGCTTGCAGCATCTGGGCCTGGGCCATGTCCAGCCGTGCTTGCGCCTCGTCGATGTCGGTGCGGGTGCCCTGCCCCGCCTCAAAGCCCCGGCGCGCGGCTTTTAACTGGCCCTGGGATGCAATCAACAAGGCATCGGTAAACCGGATCACATCCTGGGAAAACAACAAGTCAAAGTATGCAGCGCTCAGGCGCTGTGACAGATCCACTCCGGCCAAAAGCTCTTGGGCCTGTGCAGCCTGGCTTTGAAAGCGGGATTGCGCGTACTGCACGGACTGGCTTTTGCGCCACAGCGGTTGACGTGCCACCACTGCGTTGTTGTTGGTCGGATAGCTGTAGGGCGTGGTGACGCTGCCCAATTTTTGCTGCAAGTCGACCTGGTTGTAGCTGCTGGTGAAAGACACATTGGGCAGCATGGCGGCAAAGGCCTGCGCTTCGGGCTCCACACCGGCGCGGCGCGCCGCCAGAGCGACCTGATAAGCCGGGTCCTGGGCGCGCGCCGCATCCCAGGCCGTCTGCAAGTCCAGAACCGGCGCGGGCTGCGCCTGCAGCAGCGCGCCCTTCAGCAGGCAAGCCACAAGAGCGAGGCCGACGCACGCGGTGCGTATCAACAGCATGTCATTCCTCTTTCATCGACTGGGCCAAACGCCGCACCAAGGGGTGTAGCAGGTACTGCAAAACCGTGCGCTCGCCGGTCAGGATCACGACTTCGGCGGACATGCCCGCCTGCATCGTGCGCGAGCCCAGCTTAGCCAGGCCCTCCGGTGTAAGCTGGATTCTTGCCAAAAAATAACTTTGACGGGTGTCGGGGTCGGCCAGGACATCCTGTGAGACCGACTGCACCGTGCCGGCCACCGTGAGCTGGGGCGAATGGGCGAAGGCGCTGAAGCGCACGTCGGCATGCAAACCGGGTTTGACACGGTCGACGATGTGCGGCGGAATGCGCGCCTCCACCAGCAGCGGTGCACCCTCGGGCACGATGTCCATCACCCGTTGTCCAGGGGTAATCACAGCGCCCACAGTTTGAACAGCCAGCCCGACCACCTGGCCAGACGCAGGGGAGCGGATATCCATGTGTTCCATGTCCTGCGACACGGCTTGCAGCTTCTCCGCATCCGACTGCACATCGCGCCGCACCTCGGCCAGCTGCGCAGCCACCTCAGCCTGGAAACCGGCGCGGCCTTGCTCCAGGCGTTGTTTCATTTCATCGATGCTGCGCTGGATCTTTTGGTCGTTGGACTCCAGGTCGGCAATGGTGCTGGACGTGTCGGCCAGGCTGCGCTGCAGCTCCAAGGCCCGGTTGCGCGGCGCGTAGCCCTCTTTCACCAGCTCCTGGATATTGCCAAGTTCCTCCTGGAACAAGGCCAGTTGGCGCTGCCGTTGCGTGAGCATGCGCAAGCCGCCTTCGCGTTGCGCCAGCAGCCCCGCCAAGTTGGCGCGCAGGCCAGCCTGATTGGCATCAAAAGAGGATTTACGCGATTCAAATAATTGGGTTTGGACTTGCAGATGCGGCTGCACCGCCGGCTCGTGCACGGCGGACTGCAGGTCCGGATGCCACTGGATGCGGGGCAGGCCACGTTGCTCGGCCTCGAGCCGGCTCTCCGCAGCGCGCAGTGACCAGTAATGCTGGCGTACCGTTTCCTGGTTGGCGCGCACAGTGGCAGGCTCCAGCCGCATCAGCACTTGGTCCGCCTGTACCCGGGCACCTTCGCGCACCAGCACCTCGCGCACCATCCCACCTTGCAAATGCTGCACCGTCTTGCGCTTGGTATCGAGCGAAACCAGGCCCTGGGTGGGTACTCCTTCATCCAGCGGAGCAAAACCAGCCCACGCCGCAATCAGCACCAAGCCGCCCAGCACCAGCCACAGGCCGAAACGGCCTGGCGCGGGCGGAGGGTCAGGGACCGGGGAAACACTCATGTTGAGGAACCTTGAATGACAGAAAACGCCGACGCTGCCTGCTGCGCCGCAAGCACCTGCGCGGGCGCACCATAGTGCACCACCCGCCCCTGGCGCAACACCAACAGCAAGTCGGCAGTTTGCACCAGCGCCGCGCGGTGGGTGACAAGCACCACAGTAACACCCCCGGAACGCAAGGCCGTAAGGGCTTCGCGCAGCGCTTTTTCACCGGCGTCATCCAAATTGGCGTCAGGCTCATCGAGCACCACCAGGCGCGGCCCGCCGTAGAGCGCCCGGGCAAGTCCGATGCGCTGCTTTTGCCCAGCCGACAGACGCATGCCGAACTCACCCAAAGCCGTCTGGTAGCCCTGCGGCAGGCGCAATACCATGTCGTGCACCGCAGCGGCGCGGGCGGCAGTCACAACCTGCTCCGAGTCCAGTTCGCCGAACCGACTGATGTTCTGGGCCACGTTTCCTTCCAGAAATTCCAGCTCTTGGGGCAGGTAACCCACGCACTGGCCCAGGGCCTGCGGCTGCCAGCGCGACAAGGCGGCGCCGTCAAGCAGCACCTCGCCGCCGTGCCCCGGCCACAGTCCCAGCATCACACGCACGAGGCTGGACTTGCCGCTGCCCGACGGTCCGACCACGCACACCATGCTGCCCGCCGGAATGTCCAGGCTGACGTCCTGCAGTACCGGCTCGGTACGGCCTGGCACGCGCACGCTGACCTGGCGCAGCTCCAGCCGGCCGTGGGGATCCTGCACCAAGGTGCCGGGCGGGCGGGGCGGGTTGGAGCGCAGCAATTGCTGGATCCGGCCCCAGGCACTTTGCGCCTGCATCATGGGTCGCCAGGTCCCAACCAGCAAATCTAATGGGGCCAGCGCGCGCGACATCAAGAGATTGGCCACAATCATTGCCCCCGGGCTGATCTCGCCACGGATTACCAAAACCGCCCCCCCGGCCAAGGACAGGGATTGCTGCGTGTAACGAAAGAACTTGCTGACCGCGGTAGCGCGGTGCTCCAAGGACTCGGCACGCTCCTGCGCACTGGTTTGGTCGGCAAAGCGTCGGCTCCATGCCGCGCGAAGAGACGGCAGCATGCCCATGACATGGATCACCGGCGCCATGCGCAGCGTGGACTGCTGCTCCGCGTTGACCGCCAGTGCCGCGTCGGTGGCGGCATGGGAAGCGCCCGCGGTCAAGATCCGGCTGCCCAACGCAATGCCCAGCAAGACCACTGCACACGCCAGCGCCAGCCAGCCCAACCACGGGTGCAAAACAAACAACACTCCGACGTAGATGAAGAACCAGGGCGCATCGAACAGCGCAAAAATACCGTTGCCCGTGAGAAATTGGCGTACGGCGGTGAGGTCAGCAAACACCTGGGTGGGGTTGCGCTGCAGAGCTGGAAGTTGCGCATCCATACTGGCCTCAAATACCAGGGGTGCCAGCGTGCTGTCCAGCTCCATGCCCAGGCGCACCAGCAGGCGTGAACGCCCGATCTCCAGAAAACACAAAACAGCCAGAACCATCAACAAGGCGACGCTGCTAACGAGCAGCGTCAGCTGGTTTTGGCCGGGCATCACGCGGTCATAGATTTGTAACATGTACAAACTGGGCCCTAGCATCAGGCTGTTGATGAGCAGGCTGAACAGGCCGGCCGAGGCGAAAGCGAGCCAGATCCGGCGGGGCAAAATACTCATGCGCCACCTGCTGCGCTATGGGCCTGCGCCATCGCCTGATGGATAGCACGCAAAACCTCATCGCGCGGGCCACAGGCCTGCATACGGCCCTCCCGCAGCACCATGATCTGATCCGCAATCGCCAGTATCTGGGGCCGGTGCGTTACCAGCACCAGACTGGCTCCGCCCGCCTTAGCCTGCGTCAGCGCATCCTGCAACAAGGCGTCCCCGGCTTCGTCCATGTGGGCGTTGGGCTCGTCAAGAACCAGCAATCGGGGTTGGCCATACAAAGCCCGCGCCAGCCCGACCCGCTGGCGAACGCCCCCTGAGAGAAATTGTCCGTCCACGCCCAGCGGCGTGTCAAAACCCTGGGGCAGGCCTTCGATGAATTCCAGCAAACCTACTGCGGATGCCGCGGCACGCAGTTGCTGCATATCGGACTCGCGAAAGCGGGCAATATTTTGGGCAAAAGTGCCATCGAGCAAATCCACGCCTTGCGGCAAATAACCCAGATGTGGACCGAGCGCGGCCTTGTCCCATTGAAATATGTCGACGCCATCGAGCCGAACCGTGCCCTCGGTCGCGCCCACCAGCCCGACCAATACACGCGCCAATGTGCTCTTGCCGGCACCCGACGGCCCCAACACCGCCAGCACCTGGCCAGGTACCAATTGAAACTGTACGCCGCGCAGCAACTCGGCCCCGGTCGACGCGGCGCGAAAGCCCGCGCCTTGCACATGCAATACACCGCGGGGTGGCGGCAGCTCTAGCGCGGGCGGGGTCGCGCGGGCCGGCCCCAGCAAAGCGTCGAGACGGGTGTAGGCAGCCCGCGCTTGCAGCAGGCTGCGCCATTGCATCAGCAACTGCGTAAGCGGTGCCAAGGCGCGCCCCCCCAGAACCGACCCCAGCAACATCGCCCCGCCTCCCGGCGGCAAGCCGCCCGTAAGCGTCAACCAACACCCCAGGCCCAACAGAAATGAACCTTGCAGGACCTGCAACAAGCGCGACACCGCCGAACCCTGCCCGGCGCTGTCCGAGGCCTGCATCTGGGCACGCAAAAAAGCCTGGTTGCGTTGATCCCATTGGGCGTACAAGGCCGCGCGCATCCCCATGGCCTGGATCGAGGGCATCTGCCCCAATAGCTGCCCAGCGAAATGCTGCGCCATCTGGGCCAGGCGGCCCGCCTCTTGCAGCGGCAAGCGGGTACCACGGTCGGTCACCCACCCTTGCAAGGCCAGCACCATCGCCACCAGAAGCGAAGCCAGTCCCAACCAGGGGTGCAGCACAAACAAAATCAGCATAACCACCAGGGCGAACGGGGCGTCCAGCAAGGCCAGTAGGGCCGGTGATACCAAAAAACCCCGCACAGTCACGAGATCGGCAAACGCCCCCTGCGACGCCCCGGACAGCGGTGCAAGGCGGGACTGGAACGCCGTATCGAACACCCGCGGTGCCAATTGCGCCTGCGCCTGGGCCGCCGCGCGACGGGCCCAGCTATGGCGCACAGCCTCCAGGCACTCCATCCAGGCATACAGACCGACGATCAGAACCGTCAGCATCGCCAGGGTGTTGAGATTGCCGCTGTTGATCACCCGGTCGTAGACCTGCAACATGTAGACAGACGGAGCCAGCGCCAGCACATTGCACAGGCCGCCGTACGCCAACACGTGGCGCAGGTGCGGGGCCATATCCTGGCGGGCACGGTCCAGCCAAGAGGGTTCGGATGCAGGGTTATTCGAGGACAAGGCGTATGGCTGTGCAATAGTCAGGAAGCCATATGGGGTATCGGCACCGGGCGGACTTTATTGAGCGACCCCTGCGCTGTGGGGCGTGCAGTGCAGTGCGCACGGGCTCAGGAGCCGCGCGATTTTTCTTTAGACAAGTCCACGCCGAGCTGCTTGAGCTTGCGGTACAGATGGGTACGCTCCAGACCCGTTTTTTCAGCCACACGGGTCATGGAGCCACCCTCGTGGTGCAGGTGGTATTCGAAGTACGCCTTCTCAAAAATGTCTTTCGCTTCACGCAGTAGCAGGTCCAAGGCGAAGCCCTGCACCGGCTGAGCCGCCCGCGGCAGGGGCACGGGCGTTGGCGGCGTCTGCGCCGGCGCACCCGCGTGTGCGGGGCCCTGGTGGATGCGATCCCTTTTGAGCGCGGCGTCGACCGCAGACAACAGCTTTTGCAAGGTAACCGGCTTTTCCAGAAAAGCCAGCGCACCGATTTTGGTGGCCTCCACGGCCGTATCGATCGTGGCGTGGCCGCTCATCATGATGACCGGCATGGTCAACAAGCCGCCGGCAGCCCATTCCTTGAGCAGGGTTACGCCGTCCATATCGGGCATCCAGATATCGAGCAGCACCAGATCAGGCGCTTCAGCAGCGCGGGCGGCGCGGGCCTGCGCGGCGTTTTCAGCCAGCGTGACCGCATGGCCCTCGTCATTGAGCACCTCCCACAAGAGGTCACGGATACCATGCTCATCATCAACCACCAGAATATGTGCCATAGCTTTTAGGTCTTCAAACAAGAGGAAGGGGATGCGGTGCCACATGCGGTACCGCTGCAACTTTGAACGACAAGGACACCTGCGCTCCATAGGCGGTGCCGTCGTGCAGACGATTGCTGATATCGATGCGGGCGCTGTGCTCGTCAGCAATTTTTTTAACCACGGCCAGACCCAAACCCGTACCGCGTGTCTTGCTGGTAACGTAGGGCTCAAACGCGCGTTGCAAAATGCCGGGCGCAAAACCGCCCCCGCTATCGAGTACGGTTAAGCGGACCCGCCCCGCACTGGCGCTGAAATACGTGCGCACCAGCACCGCTTGCGCAGACGATGTCGGCCGGCTTCCTAAGGTGGCGCTGGCGCTCGGTTTCAGGGCCTGCGCTTCCTGGGCGTCCTGGGCGTTTTGCAGCAGGTTGTGGATCACTTGGCGCAGTTGCTGCGCGTCGCCCATGACCGGCGGGCAGGTCGGATCCAGATCACAGGCAATGGGCGTCTCGGCGGCCTCGTAGAGATGCAGCACCTCCTGGACCAGGCCGTTCAAATCCAGGGGCTGGAGCTCGGCCGGCGGCAAGCGCCCGAAGTCGCGGAATTCATTAACCAGGCGCTTCATGGAGTCCACCTGGTCAACAATGGTTTTAACCGATTTGCTCAAAACCAGTTGCTCCGGCTCAGGCAGTTTTCCGCCCAGGCGGCGCTCCAAACGTTCGGCTGAAAGCTGGATAGGCGTCAGCGGATTTTTGATCTCGTGGGCGAGCCGACGCGCCACCTCGCCCCAGGCCTCTAGCCGTTGGGCCGTGACGATGTGGGAAATGTCATCGAATACCAGCAAACAGGCCCGCCCAGGTAAGTCGGCACCGCGCAGCACCAAAGTCGTTTGGCTGGCCAGACCGGTTTGCATGGCTGAAGCAGCGGGGCCCATTTCCAGCGTGTGCTGCCAGTGGTCGGCAGCGGCCTCGCCACGGCGGGCGCGAAACTCCAGGAACTGGCGCTCAACCTCAGCGCCAAAACTCTCCAGACCCGCAATGTCAGACAGCAAGCGGCCTTGGTATTGCGCCAGCGGTCGCTGCAGGATGCGGGACGCGCCGGGGTTGGCCTGGCGCAAGCTACCATCATCATTGAGCACCACCACCCCGGCGGTCAGATTGTCCAGAATAGTCTGCAAATTGGCCCGCGCGGCATCCAGCTGACCCATGCTGGTTTGCACGGTTTCGCGGGCATCGGAGAGCTGGCGGGTCATCAACGCGAACGCGCGGGTCAAGCCGCCGAGCTCGTCCTTACTTTGCATCGATTCTTTGGGTCGCAAGTCACCCGCAGCCACCTGGCTGACGCCCTCGGTCAGCACCAGCAAAGGCCGGGCAATCTGGTTGCCCAGCACCACGGCCATCAGCACGGCCGCAAAAACCGCCATAAACAGGCTGAGCGTAAGGGTGCCGATGTACATGCGCTTGAGCCCTTCGCGCCCCAGCGCCCGCTCCTGGTACTCGCGGTTGGCGCGCTCCACAGCCCAGGCATTGGCAACCAGACCGGGCGGAAGGGTGCGGGTGACCAGCAGGTAACGCGTGTCAGCCCCGGCGGCGGCGGCGCCGCGGCCGAGCATGGCCAGCACCTTGATGCGGGCCGCTGGGCCTGTGGCCACACTGGCAACACCGGCGTCCTCCAAACCCTCGATCCAGTAGGTGGATCGCTCGCTGTGTGCCAGCCGTAGTTGGGTGGAAGTGGGTGGCGGTGGGTTGAGCTGCAAACGCGAATCACCCGCACTGCCCAGCAGCTGCCCACGCCCGCTCCACAGCGCAATATCGCTGGCACCGATTTCCTCAGCCCACTTTTCCAATTGCAATTCCGCCGGACCCTGGCTGGGATCATTCAGCGTCGAAGCTGCGGCACGGGTTTTGACGGACAGGTCTGCCGCCAAGGTTTCCAGCGTCACCCGGCCCAGGCTCAACCCAGCTTGCAAGGCCCCTTCGACCTTCACGTCAAACCACGTCTCAATCGAGCGAGACACAAACTGGTACGAGACGCCATAGATCAGCAAACCCGGCACCACCCCCACCAGCACGAATATGGCGGCCAGCTTGGTCAGCAAACGGGTGCCGAAGCGCCCGGCCCGCCAGCGTTGGTATAGGCGATAGGCAATCCAGGCAATCGCCGCAAACAACAACGCCGCCACCACCATATTGAGCACGAACAACTGCGCATAGTCCTGCTCATACAGGGCCTGGTTGTTGGTGGCCTGGGTCAGCATGTAGAGCAGCGCGCTGCCCATCAGCAACATCAGCGCCGATCCCAGCGTGACGACGCGGCGCACCAGGCGGCTGTTGCGGCGCAGGGTGCTGTCGGGCAGTTGCTTATCGCTCAACGGTCTTCTCCGGGGTCAGCGCCGCGCGCAAGCTGGTGCTGATGGTCCATTCGCTTTGGGCGATCACACCGATCTGGAAAGGGCGTGGGAGCTGGTTGGTGTCAAGCCAAAAACGGAACTCCACCCGGTACTTAGAGCCCGGATCGTTGTCGTTCAGGCCGGCAATGCGCCAGCGGGAAAACTGCTTGAGTGTGGCCAAGGCCTCCGCCAGGCTGCCAAAGGTCTGGCTGGGAGCGTTGGCGGCCACCAGATCGGCCACCGGTGCGGCACCCGATGCCACGTTGAGCCGCCACTGACCGGTCAGTGGCTGGTAGGCTAAACGGATATTGCGCGCCGCGCTGGCCACCTTTTTATCGGTCCAGTACCAGCGTTCGCGCAGCACATCGGCCTCGACGGCGAAGTACACCGGAATGCCTTTGAGTAGCGCGTCTTCCACGGCAGGCGGCAGCTCAAAACGCAGTTGCACGCTCAAAGTGACATCTTCGGCCGCACGGTCGACCCGGAACTGCACGGCTTCGACAGGGATGTCGGCCCAGGCGGAGCCAACAAACACCCACCCACACAGATGAAGAACGCAGGCCAGCAGGCCAGCCAGCAGGCGGGTCTGCGAATACGCGACCGGCTTAGGCAGCGCGCTTTTCCAACAAGCCATAGAAGAAACCGTCATGGTCATAGGCCCCATTGTCCAAGACTGAGGTGTCCTGTTGCGCAGACTGGGGCCAGAGGCTGCCGTCTGCGGGCAGCGCATGGGCGTTGGCGTGGCGGGCCAGAAAAGCCTGGAACTGCTGCGGACCTTCTTGCGCGAAAACAGAACAGGTGCAGTACAGCAGACGCCCGCCGGTGCGCAACAGCGGCCACAAGGCCTCCAGTAAGCGCTGTTGGCTGTGTGCAAGCTGGGCAATATCGCTTTCGCGGCGCAGCCACCGTACATCGGGATGGCGACGCACAATGCCCGAGGCCGTGCACGGTGCGTCCAACAAAATGGCGTCAAAAGCCTGCCCATCCCACCAGGCAGCCGGGTCGCCGGCGTCGCCGGTGAGCACTTCGGCCTGTACGTTCAGGCGCTGCAAATTAGCGTGGATACGGGCGATGCGGGCCGGGTTCAGCTCCAGCGCAATGACCTGGGCCGGCGTGATCTCCAGCAAATGGCCGGTCTTTCCACCCGGCGCGGCACAGGCATCCAAGACCCGCGAGGAGGCGTCCAAGGCCAACCCGTTCAGCAGCAAATAGGCGGCGCGCTGGGCAGCGGCATCCTGCACCGAAAACCAGCCCTGGGCATAGCCGGGCAAACGCGCCACGGGCACGGCCTGCTCCAGGTAGACGCAAGCGGGCTCTGCAGCGCGCGCAAGCATGCCCGCATCAGCCAGCGCCTGCATGTAAGCCGACAGGCTTATTGCGCGCAGATTGACCCGCAGGGTGAGCGGTGCCTGCACGTTGGAGGCCTGCAAAATGCCCTGCCAGCGTTGCGGCTGCTCAGCTTGCAGGCGGGCAATCCACCAGAGGGGATGGTTCCAGCGGGCCTGTGGCTGGTCGTCCGTTGCAGCCACCCGTTGAGCGCGCTCGCGCATAAAACGGCGCAGGCAGGCATTTACGAACGAGGCCTGCCGGGCCATGCGGGGATCCCGTTTGGCAGCCTCTACCGCCTGGTTAACGAGCGTGAATTCATCGTACGGCGCGCGGTCAGGGTCCCAGCACAGGGCCAGCGTCACGCACAGCAGGGCATCCACCGGTCCCGGCGGCGCTTTAGCCGCGAGGGCAGCGCGCAAGGCCGTCGCGCGGCCCAGGTTACGCCAAACCGTAAAAGCCAAAGCCTGCACGCCCGGCCGTACAAATGGATCGACGGCTTCAAGCGCTGCGCTACCAGACTGGCCCGCGCGTTGCGCTTGCAAGACCGCACTGACCGCTTGCAGCAAACGCCACAAGGCTGGCTGGGCGCCCGCCAAACGGGGCGGGGACTCAGAAATAGGCAAGGGCTGCAAATGGAGCCACCGGTGCCAGCCAGCGCACGGGAATTTGCGCAATCGCCTGGTTGTACGCCGCCAGGTCCTGGTTGGCCGTGGCCCGGGCAGCCAGCATGCGGTGGCTGAGCACACCCCATTGGGTGCGCAACTCGGGTGGCAATGCTTCGCCGGCGAGGTCTTGCGGGGCTTCGGACGCGGCCGTCCAACTGCGCTGCAATGCTTCCATGGCTTGGGCCGTACTGCGTATCGCAGCGCTGTCCAAACTGGTGCGCGACACCGTCTGCAACACCGCGTCCAGTTGGCGTGCGGCGTCGACGAGCTCAGCCCATAGGGGAGCGCTGGATGCCGCCGACGGATCGCGGCGCTCCACCTCCGCTGGCTCTTTCGTGCTCTGCGCGCGCCTGTCAAACAAAGGCTTGAACTCGGTCAATTGGGAAAACAATTTCTGCACCGAGGTCAGCGCCTGGCGGCGCAAGCGGCGCAAGCGGTTGTAGGCACCCAAGCACCAGCACACGAAAAAAACCCCAAACAGTACCGGCCAAAAGAAATCACCCATTGCCTTGGATCTCCATGTTGGTGCCTACGCAGCAAGAAAAAACCCCAAGTTCTGCATGGCCGAACCCGGGGTTTTCGCAGCACATAGGCCCGTCGCTTACTCGGCGGCGACTTCCTGACCATCATCCGCCGACGCGGTGGCCGCAGCCAGCTCCGCCTCGTCGGCCTCGGCGATCGCGCGGCGCTCGGACTCGTCCATGGCCTCGCGCACCTTGCGGGCTTCGTGGTATGCCTGACCGGTACCGGCTGGAATCAAACGGCCCACGATCACGTTTTCTTTCAGACCACGCAGCTCGTCGCGCTTGCCCATGATGGCGGCTTCGGTCAGCACGCGCGTGGTTTCCTGGAAAGACGCGGCGCTGATGAAGCTGTCGGTGGACAGCGAGGCTTTGGTAATACCCAGCAACAAATTGGTGAAGGTGGCAGGCACCTTGCCCTCGGCGCGCAAGGCGTCGTTGGTGTTGAGCATCTCGGAACGCTCTACCTGCTCACCGCTGATGTAGCTGGAGTCGCCCACGTTATCCACCACCACCCGGCGCAGCATCTGGCGAACAATCACTTCGATGTGCTTGTCGTTGATCTTCACGCCTTGCAAGCGGTACACGTCCTGCACTTCGTCCACGATGTAACGCGCCAGTTCCTCAGGCCCCAGCAAGCGCAGGATGTCCTGCGGATCGGCCGGGCCGTCGACCACCGACTCGCCCTTGTTGACCACCTGGCCTTCGTGCACCAAGATGTTCTTCTCTTTGGGCACCAGTTCTTCCCAGACCTTGCCGTCGGGATCGGTAATTTGCAGGCGGATCTTGCCTTTGGTTTCCTTGCCGAAAGAGATGGTGCCGGTGGCTTCGGCCAGCAAACCTTTGTCTTTGGGCGAACGGGCTTCGAACAACTCGGCTACACGCGGCAGACCGCCGGTAATGTCGCGGGTTTTCTGGCCTTCGATCGGGATGCGGGCCAGCACTTCGCCGGGGCCCACGTCCTGGCCGTCCCGCACCTGGACTAGCGCACCGATGGGGAAGCCAATCGTCACCGCGTGGTCGGTTCCGGGGATCTTCACTTCGGTACCCGAAGCGTCGATCAGTTTGACCTGCGGACGCACGATCTTGGCAGCGCCACGGCGCTTGGGATCGATGACCACCAGGGTGCTCAGGCCGGTCACATCGTCCACCTGTTTGGCAACGGTCAAACCTTCTTCGACGTTCTCGAAGCGGGCCCGGCCGGCAAATTCGGTGATGATGGGTCGGGTCAGCGGATCCCAGTTGGCCAAAATGGCGCCGGCCTTTACCACCTGGTCGGGCTTGACGCTGAGCACTGCACCGTAAGGAACTTTGTGGCGCTCGCGCTCTCGGCCGTGTTCGTCGTGGATGATGATTTCGCCGGAGCGGGCGATCACCACCAACTCGCTCTTGGAGTTGGTCACGTAGCGCATGGTGGCGTTGAAGCCAATGCGTCCGTTGGACTTGGCTTCGACGCTGGAGGCGATCGCCGCACGGGATGCCGCACCACCGATGTGGAAGGTGCGCATGGTCAGCTGCGTGCCCGGTTCGCCAATCGATTGGGCGGCGATCACGCCAACCGCCTCGCCGCCATTGATCATGCCGCCGCGACCCAGGTCGCGGCCATAGCAATGCGCGCAGATACCGAAACGCGTCTCGCAGGTCAGCGCGGTACGGACCTTGACTTCGTCCACACCTGCCACCTCGAATTCTTCGATCAGGTCTTCATCCAGCAGGGTGCCGGGCTGCGCCAAGACGGCGCGACTCTCAGGGTGCAGAACTTCTTCGGCCGTGCAACGGCCCAGGACCCGGTCGCGCAAGGATTCGATGACCTCTCCGCCTTCGACGATGGCGCGCATGATGTAGCCGGCCTGCGTTCCGCAATCGAGTTCAGTCACCACCAGGTCTTGGGTCACATCCACCAAGCGGCGGGTTAGGTAACCCGAGTTGGCGGTCTTCAGCGCCGTGTCGGCCAAACCTTTACGCGCACCGTGGGTGGAGATGAAGTACTCCAACACGTTCAGGCCTTCGCGGAAGTTGGCGGTAATCGGCGTCTCGATGATGGAGCCGTCGGGCTTGGCCATCAAACCGCGCATACCAGCCACCTGGCGGATCTGGGCGGCAGAGCCACGCGCGCCGGAGTCGGCCATCATGTAGATAGAGTTGAAAGACTCCTGCTGCACCTGATTGCCGTGGCGGTCTGTAACCATCTCTTTGGAGAGCTTGGCCATCATCACCTTGGACACTTCGTCGCCCGACTTGCCCCAGATGTCGACCACCTTGTTGTAGCGCTCACCGGAGGTCACGAGGCCGGACACGTATTGCTGCTCGATCTCTTTAACCTCGTTTTGGGCGCGGCTGATGATCTCGTGCTTCTCTTGCGGCACCAGCATGTCGTCGATGCAAATCGAAATGCCGGCGCGCGTGGCCAGGCGGAAGCCGGCTTGCAGCAGTTTGTCGGCAAATACCACGGTCTCTTTCAAGCCGCACTTGCGGAAGGAGACGTTGATGAGTTTGGAGATTTCCTTCTTTTTCAAGGCCTTGTTGATATTCGCAAATGGCAGGCCTTTGGGCAGGATTTCCGACAGCAAGGCGCGCCCGGCCGTGGTATCCCACAACTTGGTGCTGGCGTCGAATTCACCGGTGTCCTTATTTTTGGTGTACTCGGTAAGGCGCACGCTGATGCGGGCATTCAACTCGAGTTCGCCGCCGTCAAACGCACGGCGCACCTCACCGGTGTCGGAGAAGATCAGGCCCTCGCCTTTGCCGTTGATGCGCTCGCGGGTGGTGTAGTACAGGCCCAGCACCACGTCTTGCGATGGAACAATCGAAGGCTCGCCGCTGGCGGGGAACAGCACGTTGTTGGAGGCCAGCATGAGCGTACGGGCTTCCACTTGCGCCTCCACCGACAGCGGAATGTGCACAGCCATCTGGTCGCCATCGAAGTCGGCGTTGAAAGCAGAGCAGACCAGCGGGTGCAACTGAATGGCTTTGCCTTCAATCAGGATAGGCTCGAACGCCTGGATGCCCAGGCGGTGCAGCGTAGGCGCACGGTTGAGCATGATGGGGTGCTCTTTGATGACCTCTTCCAGGATGTCCCACACCACCGGCGTGCCGGATTCGACTTCCTTCTTGGCCGCCTTGATCGTGGTGGCAATACCCATAGTCTCCAGCTTGGCGAAGATGAAGGGCTTGAACAGTTCGAGCGCCATCAGCTTGGGCAGGCCGCACTGGTGCAGCTTGAGGGTTGGGCCCACGGTAATCACAGAGCGGCCGGAGTAGTCGACGCGCTTGCCCAGTAAGTTCTGGCGGAAACGGCCAGACTTGCCTTTGATCATGTCGGCCAGCGACTTGAGTGCGCGCTTGTTGGCGCCCGTCATGGCTTTGCCGCGGCGGCCGTTGTCCAGCAGCGAGTCCACCGACTCTTGCAGCATGCGCTTTTCGTTGCGGGCAATGATCTCGGGCGCTTTGAGTTCGAGCAAACGGCGCAGACGGCTGTTGCGGTTGATCACACGGCGGTACAGATCGTTCAGGTCGGAAGTGGCGAAGCGGCCACCGTCCAGCGGCACCAGGGGGCGCAGATCGGGCGGCAAGACCGGCAGCACGTCGAGCACCATCCACTCGGGCTTGATACCGGACTTTTTGAACGCTTCCAGCACCTTGAGGCGCTTGGCATTCTTCTTGATCTTAAGCTCCGAACCCGTTAGGTCGTTGCGCAGCTTCTCGATGGTGCCTTCGATATCGATCGATTGCAGCAGCTCTTTGATGCCTTCAGCCCCCATCTTGGCCTGGAACTCGTCCCCGTATTCCTTGAACTTGGCGTCGAAATCGTCCTCGGACATGATGCTGTATTTTTTCAGCGGGGTCATGCCGGGATCGGTCACCACATACGCTTCAAAGTAAAGCACGCGCTCAATATCGCGCAGCGTCATGTCCAACACCAAGCCCAGGCGCGAAGGCAGCGATTTAAGGAACCAGATGTGGGCGCAGGGCGCGGCCAAATCGATGTGGCCCATGCGCTCGCGGCGCACCTTGGTTTGGGTGACTTCCACGCCGCATTTCTCGCAGATGACGCCGCGGTGCTTCAAGCGCTTGTACTTGCCACACAGGCATTCGTAGTCCTTGATGGGCCCGAAAATCTTGGCGCAAAACAGGCCGTCGCGTTCGGGCTTGAAGGTGCGGTAGTTGATGGTCTCGGGTTTCTTCACCTCACCGAAAGACCAGGAACGGATTTTCTCGGGCGAAGCCATGCCGATTTTGATGGCATCAAAATGCTCATCGGGCGTGAATTGCTTGAAAAGGTCGAGTAATGATTTCATAGGTTTTCCTTTTTCGCTTAACCGCGCTCAAGTTCGATATCCAGGCCCAGGGAACGGATTTCCTTGACCAGCACGTTGAAGGATTCGGGCATGCCGGCTTCAATCGAATGTTCCCCTTTGACAATGCTTTCGTAGACCTTGGTACGGCCTTGCACGTCGTCGGATTTGACGGTGAGCATTTCCTGCAGCACATAGGAAGCGCCGTAGGCCTCCAGCGCCCAGACCTCCATCTCGCCGAAACGCTGGCCACCGAATTGCGCCTTGCCGCCCAGCGGTTGCTGGGTGACCAGGGAATATGGCCCGGTGGAACGCGCGTGCATCTTGTCATCCACCAGATGGTGCAGTTTCAGCACATGCATATAGCCCACGGTGGTGGGGCGCTCGAAGGCTTCGCCGGTGCGTCCGTCAAACAGATTGGCCTGCGTGCGGGCCGCTGTCAGGCCCTTGGCGGTGGCGACCTCGTCGGGGTATGCCAGCTTGAGCATCTCGCGGATTTCTTCTTCCGTAGCGCCGTCGAACACGGGCGTGGCAAAAGTCGCGCCGGTGGCCAGATTGCCCGCCATTTCGTGGACTTCGGCATCGCTGAGCGCGCCCAGGTCTTCCTTGCGGCCGGAACGGTTGTAGATCTTGTCCATGAACGTGCGCAAATCAGCGGCCTTGGCCTGCGCCTGCATCATGTCGCCGATGCGCTGGCCCAGACCTTTAGCGGCCCAGCCCAGATGCACCTCGAGCACCTGCCCGACGTTCATCCGTGACGGGACCCCCAGCGGGTTCAGCACGATATCGCAGGGTGTGCCGTCTGCCATATAAGGCATGTCTTCCACGGGCACGATCTTGGAGACCACGCCCTTGTTGCCGTGGCGTCCGGCCATCTTGTCACCCGGCTGCAAGCGGCGCTTGACGGCGATGTAAACCTTGACCATCTTGAGCACGCCTGCGGGCAGTTCGTCGCCCTGGGTGAGCTTTTTACGCTTCTCTTCAAAAGCCAGATCAAAGCTGTGGCGGGTTTGCTCCAGCGAGGTTTTGATGCTCTCGAGCTGGGCAGCAACGTTGTCGTCGGCCGGACGGATGTCAAACCAATGGAACTTGTCGACAGAGGCCAGATAGGCTTTGTCGATCTTGCTGCCCTTGGCCAGTTTTTGCGGGCCGCCGTTAGCGATCTTGTCCGTCAGCAGCTTGGCGATACGGTCGAACGCGTCGGCCTCGACGATGCGCAGCTGGTCGTTCAAATCGAGACGGAAGCGTTTGAGCTCGTCGTCAATGATTTGCTGGGCGCGGCGGTCGCGGGTGATGCCTTCGCGGGTAAAGACCTGCACATCAATCACCGTGCCTTGCGAGCCCTGGTCGACGCGCAAAGAAGTGTCTTTCACATCGCTGGCTTTTTCACCGAAAATGGCGCGCAAGAGCTTCTCTTCCGGGGTCAGCGTGGTCTCGCCCTTGGGCGTCACCTTGCCAACGAGGGTATCGCCCGGCTCGACTTCTGCACCGACATAAATAATGCCGGATTCGTCCAAACGGTTGAGCTGCTGCTCACTCAGGTTGGGAATGTCGCGGGTGATTTCCTCGGCGCCCAGTTTGGTGTCGCGGGCCATGACCACGAGCTCTTCGATGTGGATCGAGGTGTAGCGGTCTTCGGCGACCACGCGCTCGCTGATCAAAATCGAATCTTCAAAGTTGTAGCCATTCCAGGGCATAAATGCCACCAGCATGTTCTGGCCCAAAGCCAGTTCACCGATGTCGGTGGACGCGCCGTCGGCAATCACATCACCCTTGGCCAGCTTGTCACCCTTTTTGACGATGGGGCGCTGGTGGATGTTGGTGTTCTGGTTGGAGCGCTGGTACTTGATCAGGTTGTAGATGTCCACACCCACTTCACCGGCCTGCGCTTCCGCGTCGTTGACACGAACAACCACACGCGTGGCGTCCACATAGTCCACCACACCGCCGCGGTTCGCTGTCACCACGGTGCCGGAGTCCACAGCGGCCACACGCTCGATGCCGGTTCCGACAAACGCCTTCTCAGGACGGAGCACCGGCACGGCCTGGCGTTGCATGTTGGCCCCCATCAAGGCGCGGTTGGCATCGTCGTGCTCCAGGAAAGGAACCAGCGAGGCTGCAACCGACACGATTTGGGCGGGCGACACGTCCATGTACTGCACGCGCTCAGCGCCGCACAAAATCGACTCGCCCTTCTCACGCGCAGAAACCAACTCGCCGCTCAAACGTCCTTCAGCATCCAGCAAGGCATTGGCCTGGGCAATCACATACTTGCCCTCTTCAATCGCCGACAGGTAATCAATATCCATCGTCACCTTACCGTCGACCACACGACGGTATGGGGTTTCGATAAAGCCGTATTCGTTCAGGCGGGCGTACAAAGCCAGCGAATTGATCAGACCGATGTTGGGGCCTTCTGGAGTCTCAATCGGGCAAACGCGGCCGTAGTGGGTGACGTGCACGTCACGCACCTCAAAGCCGGCACGCTCACGCGTCAAACCGCCAGGCCCCAGGGCCGACACGCGGCGTTTGTGGGTGATCTCGGACAGCGGGTTGGTCTGGTCCATGAACTGGCTGAGCTGCGATGCACCGAAGAACTCTTTGAGCGCTGCGGAAATCGGCTTGCTATTGATCAGGTCGTGTGGCATGAGCGGCTCTTGCTCGGCCTGGCCCAGACGCTCTTTGACGGCTTTCTCGATACGCGCCAGACCGGTACGGTACTGGTTCTCGGCCAGTTCGCCCACGCAACGCACACGGCGGTTACCCAGGTGGTCGATGTCGTCGACATCGCCACGGCCATTGCGCAAGTCCACCAGGATCTTGACGACCGACAAGATGTCTTCGTTGGTCAGCACCATGGGGCCGGTCGACTCAGCGCGGCCCATCTTGGCGTTGAACTTCATGCGCCCTACGCGGGACAGATCGTAGGTGTCGGGGTTGTAGAACAGACGCTGGAACAGCGCTTGCACGGCGTCTTCGGTTGGCGGCTCGCCGGGGCGCATCATGCGGTAGATGGCGACGCGGGCCGAGAACTCGTCGGCAGTCTCGTCCGTACGCAGGGTTTGCGAGATGTACGCACCCTGGTCAAGTTCATTGGTGTAAATGCAGGAAACGTCTTCGATGCCGGCGGTGCGCAGTTTCTTCAGCAGCACATCCGTGAGTTCCTCATTGGCCTTGGCGATGATTTCGCCGGTGTCTGCTTCGACAATATTACGGGCCACCACGCGGCCGAGCAAAAAGTCTTCGGGAACGCTGATATGGCTGGTGCCGGTCTGCTGCAGGTCGCGGGTATGGCGCGCGGTCACGCGTTTGTCTTTGGCCACAATGACGTTGCCCGATTTGTCAGTCAAATCAAAGCGGGCAATTTCGCCCTTCATGCGCTCGGGCACAAATTCCATTTGCGCGCCGCTGTCCATCAGGCGGAAGTTGTCGTTGACGAAGAAGTTAGCCAGTATCGATTCATTGTTCAGGCCAATGGCCTTCAGCAAAATCGTCACCGGCATCTTGCGGCGGCGGTCCACGCGGAAATACAGCAGGTCCTTGGGATCGAATTCAAAGTCCAGCCACGAACCGCGGTAGGGAATGATGCGTGCCGAGAACAACAGCTTGCCCGAGCTGTGGGTTTTGCCCTTGTCATGCTCAAAGAACACGCCGGGCGAACGGTGCAATTGCGAGACGATCACGCGCTCGGTGCCGTTGATGATGAAAGAACCTTTGCCGGTCATCAAGGGCACTTCGCCCATATAGACCTCTTGCTCTTTGACTTCTTTGATGACTTTGTTTTGCGAAGTCGAGGCATCCCGGTCATAAATGATCAACTGCACGCGCGCGCGAACGGCCGATGCATAGGTCAGGCCACGGGTCTGGCATTCGCGCACGTCAAAAGCGGGCTTGGCCAGGTTGTACTCCGAGTACTTCATCTCCACAAAACCATTGTGCGAGACGATGGGGAATGCGGCATTGAAGGCTGCTTGCAAGCCCTCGTCGGTGCGCTTCTTGGGGTTGGCGTCGGCTTGCAAAAACGCCGTGTATGCGTCTTTTTGCATTTGCAACAAGTACGGAATTTCCAGCACGCTGTCGCGGTTGCCAAAGTTTTTGCGGATGCGTTTGCGTTCAGTAAAGTTGTAGGCCATTCGATCTCCGGGCAAAGTCTGAGGAGTCCGGGCGGGCTCCTAGGCGACTGTGTATCTTTCTTGGTGATTGGCCACTACCAATCATTGGCGGACGGTCGCGCATTGCACGCAACCCGACCCAAGCCGTTCTTCTGCAGTCGGAATCAGAAGACACTCTCAAACAGTGCGAGCACCGCTTGAGAATGTGTTCTCGTCAGAACACCGGCCGGGAGCCTTTCGGCACCCCGGCCTGATCTCCAAACCAGGCTTACTTGAGCTCAGCCTTGGCGCCTGCTTCAACCAGCTTCTTCAGAGCGGCATCAGCGTCAGCTTTCGGGATCGCTTCTTTGACGGCCTTGGGTGCGCCGTCAACCAGATCCTTGGCTTCTTTCAAGCCCAGGCCGGTAATCTCGCGTACGGCCTTAATGACCGACACCTTGTTGGCGCCCGCTTCGAGCAACATCACGTTGAACTCGGTCTGCTCTTCCGCCACGGCGGCGGCAGCGCCACCGCCGGCACCTGCGGGCGCTGCCATAGCGGCTGCGCTCACACCAAATTTCTCTTCGATGGCTTTCACCAGGTCGTTGAGTTCCATAACCGTCATGCTGTCCAGCGCGGTCAAAAATGCGTCTTTATCGAATGCCATTGTGTTTTCCTAAAAATTGGTTACCAAAAGCCGTCGCTTACGCGGCGGCGGGCTCGGCGATCGCTTGCTCAGCCGGTGCGGCTGCACCTTCGCTGCGCTTCTCGGCCAATGCCGCCAGCACGCGGGCCGTGCGGGAAATGGGCGATTGCATCAAACCCAGCAATTGCGAAAGCAATACCTCTTTCGAGGGGATGCTTGCCAGCTGCTTCACGCCGTTGATGTCTAGAACTTTTCCACCGTACGCGCCTGCGCGAATGACCAATTTTTCATTGGTCTTCGCGAACTCGGCAACCACTTTCGCAGCCGCCACGGCGTCAACAGAAAAGCTGTAGATCAGCGGACCGGTCATCTGGCCGGATACGATGTCAAACGCACTACCAGCAACAGCACGGCGGGCCAAGGTGTTTTTCAACACGCTTAAGGTCACGCCACTGTTACGCGCGGTAGTACGCAGACGGGTCATATCAGCAACCGTGATGCCGCGGTATTCCGCCATCACCAGCGTTTGAGCTTTCGCTGCCAGGTCGGTCACATCGCTGATGACCGCTTCCTTTTCACTACGATTCAAACTCACTGTCATCTCCTTGTTTGCGCTTTGCCGCTTTTTCGGCATCACGCTCCACGTTGTAGCGACCAACTGTCCCCGGATCCACATCCATCAGGCAGCGGGGTCGCCATCTGCGTTGGCTTTCGCTGATTAAGCGCAGTCGGGCTGCGCGCCAACGGTCTTGGATGGCCTGGCACCGACTGCGAAGTCAACACCAACCCACCACCACGGGCCACCCTCGCAGATGGCCCGAATTTCTATGCGCCTAGGCGCTAATCGTTTGCAAATCCACCCGCACACCCACGCCCATGGTCGACGACACGGCCACCTTGCGCAGGTACACACCTTTACTCGTTGCGGGCTTGGCCTTATTCAAGGCATCGACCAAAGCGGCCAGATTGCCCTGCAACTTACTGGACTCAAAGGAACGCCGGCCGATCGTTGAATGCACGATGCCACCCTTGTCGACACGGAACTGCACCTGGCCCGCCTTGGCATTGCGCACGGCAGTTGCCACATCCGGGGTAACCGTTCCAACTTTCGGGTTGGGCATCAAACCACGCGGGCCCAAAATCTGGCCCAGAGTTCCAACGACTCGCATCGCATCCGGCGCGGCAATCACGATGTCAAAGGGCATATCGCCCGCTTTGACACGGGCGGCTAGATCATCCATGCCAACAATGTCGGCACCGGCAGCGCGGGCCTCATCAGCCTTTGCACCTTGCGCAAAAACGGCGACGCGGGTTACTTTGCCAGTGCCGTTGGGCAGCACAACCGCGCCACGCACCACTTGGTCCGATTTCTTGGCGTCGATACCGAGCTGCACCGCCACATCGATGGACTCGTCAAATTTGGCGGTCGCAAATTCTTTAACCAACACCAGCGCATCGGCAAGCGGGTACAGCTTGTTCGAATCGATCTTGCCCTGTTGGGTTTTTTGTTTTTTGGTCAGATGGGCCATGTCATACGCCCTCCACGGTAACGCCGATCGAACGCGCCGAGCCGGCAATGGTGCGAACCGCAGCGTCGAGGTCGGCTGCAGTCATGTCTTTCATTTTGGTCTTGGCAATCTCTTCAAGCTGGGCGCGGGTGATCTTGCCAACCTTATCGGTGTGAGGACGGGCCGAGCCTTTGTCCAGCTTGATCGCCTTCTTGATCAAGACGGTTGCCGGTGGCGTCTTGATGATGAAAGTAAAGCTCTTGTCTGCAAATGCGGTAATCACCACGGGCAAGGGCAGTCCCGGCTCAACACCTTGAGTCTGGGCATTAAATGCCTTGCAGAACTCCATAATGTTCAAGCCGCGCTGACCCAAAGCCGGGCCAATGGGGGGGGATGGGTTGGCCTTACCTGCTGGCACTTGCAGCTTGATAAAACCGACGATTTTTTTCGCCATGGTTTCTCCTTACGGGTGATAACGCTTGTGCGCCGAACGATTCGGGCATCAGCTCCCCGGGGTTAACGACTCAAGACTCCATTCATGCCGCGTCGAAAAGACATGAACTGACGCGGGTGTTTGCACACCCAAAACCCACTGCCCGCTCAGGTTTTTTCGATTTGCGAAAACTCCAGCTCAACAGGCGTCGAGCGGCCAAAAATCGTAACCGCCACACGCACCTTGCTTTTTTCGTAATTGACGTCTTCCACCGTTCCATTGAAGTCGGTGAACGGACCGTCTTTCACACGCACATATTCGCCACTCATGAACTCCACCTTATGGCGCGGCTTATCCGTGCCCTCTTGCATCTGGTTGACGATTTTCATGACCTCGGATTCCGAGATCGGCGCCGGGCGGTTCTTGGATCCACCTACAAAACCGGTCACTTTATTGGTGTGTTTTACAAGGTGCCAGGTTTCGTCATCCATGATCATTTCAACCAGCACATAGCCCGGGAAAAATTTGCGCTCCGTGGTCTTTTTCTGTCCATTTTTAACCTCGACGACCTCCTCCATGGGCACCAGAATACGACCAAATTTGGTTTGCATTCCGGCGCGATTGATACGCTCAACAATGTTGCGCTCAACGGCTTTTTCCATTCCTGAGTAGGCGTGCACCACGTACCAGCGGAAGTCGGGGTTCGTTGACGCAGCACCTGCCAGGGATGCCGCAGATACTTCTGAGATTTCAGTCATTATTTTTTCCATCCCAGAATGAGGTCGTAAAAAATCCATTCCAACGTTTTGTCGGTGAGCCATAAAAACAGCGCCATCACCAACACAAAGCCGAACACCACCAAGGTCATTTGCGTTGCTTCCTTGCGGGTTGGCCAGACCACCTTCTTCAATTCACGCGTGGCATCCACGCCGAAAGCAATCAATTGTTGCCCAGGCTCTGAGGTCAAAAACACGCCTACCGAGGCAGCCAAGCCCGCGATGAAAGCCGCCCACTGCGCCAACGCACCGTGCTTTGACAACAAAAAGAAGCCCGCCAGCGCAAGGGCGAGCAAAGCCACAGACGCGCCAATCTTGAGCTTGTCTGCGCCTGAACTGACCGTCTGGATCTGTGTGCTCGCCATATGTTCCTGTCGCTGTCAAATGAAACGCATCAGCCCGTTAAAAAACCCGTGACGCCTCGTGGTGAGGCCCCGCAGCAAACACCTGTATTTACCGGGTGGCAGGGGCAGTAGGAATCGAACCTACAACCTTCGGTTTTGGAGACCGACGCTCTGCCAATTGAGCTATACCCCTTTGATTGGCAAGGAATCTTCAAGCAATAATTTTCGCCACCACACCCGCACCCACGGTACGACCGCCTTCGCGGATCGCAAAGCGCAGGCCCTCTTCCATGGCAATCGGGTTGATCAGCTTGACCGTGATCGACACGTTGTCTCCCGGCATCACCATCTCTTTGCCTTCGGG
>CAMAQV010000032.1 GCA_945860595.1 Comamonas sp. lk | reverse complement strand
CGCACTTCCATTTCGACGAGTTCGAGCAGTTCAGCGTCGTCCACCATGTCGCATTTGTTCAGGAAGACGATGATGTAGGGCACGCCCACCTGGCGCGCCAGCAGGATGTGCTCGCGGGTCTGGGGCATGGGGCCGTCGGCAGCGGAGCACACCAAAATGGCACCGTCCATCTGGGCCGCACCGGTGATCATGTTCTTGACGTAGTCAGCATGTCCGGGGCAGTCCACGTGGGCGTAGTGGCGGTTAGCCGTTTCGTATTCAACGTGCGCGGTGTTGATGGTGATGCCGCGCGCTTTTTCTTCAGGCGCTGCGTCGATCTGGTCGTAGGCCTTGGCCTGGCCGCCAAACTTGGCCGCCAACACGGTGGTGATAGCCGCCGTCAACGTGGTCTTGCCGTGGTCCACGTGACCGATCGTGCCCACGTTCACGTGGGGCTTGGTGCGGGCGAATTTCTCTTTTGCCATGTTTCAATTCTCCAAAGAACAAATGCCCGTGTACAGGTTTAACGTCTGCACGGTGTTGCTGGTTCGCCCCGCACGGGAACAGGGCGGCACACTGTCGCAGACAGGGGAAATTATTTCGCGCGGGCGGCCATGATCGCCTCCGACACATTACGTGGCGCTTCCGAGTAATGCTTGAACTCCATGGTGTAGGTCGCACGACCTTGCGACATCGATCGCAAAGTGGTCGAATAGCCAAACATCTCGGACAAGGGAACTTCTGCCTTGATGGCTTTACCGCCACCAACCATGTCATCCATACCTTGCACCATGCCGCGGCGTGACGACAAGTCGCCCATCACGCTACCGGCGTAGTCTTCAGGGGTCTCCACCTCTACGGCCATCATGGGCTCCAGAATAACGGGGCTGGCTTTTCGGCAACCTTCCTTGAAGCCGAATATGGCCGCCATCTTGAAGGCGTTCTCATTAGAGTCCACATCATGGTATGAACCGAAGTGCAGGGTCACTTTCACGTCGACCACGGGGTAGCCGGCCAAAACACCCTGTGTCAGCGCCTCAACAACGCCCTTTTCCACCGCAGGAATGTATTCACGGGGCACCACGCCGCCTTTGATGGCGTCGACAAACTCAAAACCTTTACCCGCTTCATTGGGTTCAATCTTCAGCACCACGTGCCCGTATTGGCCTTTACCGCCGGATTGGCGCACAAATTTACCTTCGGAATCTTCGACCGTCTTGCGAATGGTTTCGCGGTACGCAACCTGGGGCTTGCCCACATTGGCTTCCACGCCGAACTCGCGCTTCATGCGGTCCACAATAATTTCAAGGTGCAACTCACCCATGCCGGCAATGATGGTTTGACCGGACTCTTCGTCAGTCTTGACGCGGAAAGAGGGGTCTTCCTGGGCCAGTCGGGAAAGGGCAATACCCATTTTTTCCTGATCGGCCTTGGTCTTTGGCTCCACGGCCTGGGCGATCACCGGCTCAGGGAAAATCATGCGCTCCAAGGTGATGATGGCAGCCGGATCGCACAGGGTTTCACCCGTTGTCACGTCTTTCAAACCAACGCATGCCGCAATATCACCAGCGCGAATCTCATCGACCTCTTCCCGGTTGTTCGCGTGCATTTGTACGATCCGCCCGATACGCTCTTTCTTGCCGCGCACCGGGTTGAAGACGCTATCACCCTTTTTCAACACGCCTGAATACACGCGCACAAAGGTCAGTTGCCCCACAAACGGATCGGTCATCAGTTTGAACGCCAACGCAGAAAACTTTTCACCGTCATCCGCTTTGCGGTGGGTTTCATGCTCGTCTTCATCAAAGCCGGGCACGGGCGGAACGTCTAAAGGCGATGGCATGAGTTCGATCACGGCATCCAACATACGCTGCACACCCTTATTCTTGAAGGCAGTACCACACAGCATAGGCTGAATTTCCGTGGCGATCGTGCGCACGCGCAGACCATGGGTGATCTCCTCTTCGCTCAGGTCACCTTCTTCCAGATACTTGTTCATCAGCTCTTCAGACGCTTCGGCGGCAGCTTCCACCATTTTTTCGCGCCACTCTTTGGCCAGAGAGAGCAACTCGGCGGGGATTTCACGGTACTCAAATTTCATACCCTGGGACGCTTCGTCCCAGATGATGGCTTTCATCTTGCGCAGATCAACCACGCCGGTGAAGTTCTCTTCAGCGCCAATGGGAATCACGATTGGAATCGGATTGGCTTTGAGGCGCAGTTTCATCTGGTCGACGACCTTGAAGAAATTGGCGCCAGTACGGTCCATTTTGTTGACGAACGCCAATCGCGGCACCTTGTACTTGGTCGCCTGACGCCAGACGGTCTCCGACTGGGGCTGTACGCCGCCCACAGCGCAATACACCATGCAAGCGCCATCCAGCACGCGCATAGAGCGCTCAACCTCAATCGTGAAGTCCACGTGTCCCGGTGTGTCAATGATGTTGATGCGGTGCTCGGGGAACGATGTGTCCATCCCTTTCCAAAAGCAGGTGGTAGCAGCTGACGTGATCGTGATGCCGCGCTCCTGCTCTTGCTCCATCCAGTCCATGGTGGCAGCACCGTCATGCACCTCACCAATTTTGTGGTTCACGCCGGTGTAGAAAAGAATCCGCTCGGTGGTGGTTGTTTTACCAGCGTCAATGTGGGCGGAAATACCGATGTTGCGGTAACGCTCAATAGGGGTCGTGCGAGCCATGGTGCATCCTTAATATGTCAAATGGGGTCGGCGCATAGAGCGCCCTGCAATCGGATATGCAGTGTGCAGATTTCGTGTGACAGCGCATATGCGCTGTCACCATCCGAGCACCACGACCGTTTGCGAAAACTTTAGAAACGGAAGTGCGAGAAGGCCTTATTGGCCTCTGCCATGCGGTGCACTTCATCCCGCTTTTTCATGGCACCACCACGACCTTCAGTGGCCTCGAGCAACTCATTGGCCAAGCGCAGTGCCATCGATTTTTCACCGCGCTTGCGGGCGGCTTCCTTGATCCAGCGCATCGAAAGCGCGAGTCGCCGCACGGGACGCACTTCAACTGGAACCTGGTAGTTGGCACCACCCACGCGACGGGACTTGACCTCGACCATGGGCTTGACATTGTTGATGGCAACCTCGAATGCCTCGAGCGGGTCTTTACCCGGGTGCTTTTTCTCGATCTGCTCCAGAGCGCCATAAATAATACGCTCTGCAACGGCTTTCTTGCCGCCTTCCATGATGACATTCATGAACTTGGAGAGCTCAACGTTACCGAACTTAGGATCCGGCAGTATTTCCCGCTTGGGGACTTCGCGACGACGTGGCATTTTTTCACCTCTTTGCTTCAGTTGGTGCTCTTACGAACACCGCGGGAGTCATGCGACTCCCACTTACTCGACCCACGCAAACTGTTTCGCGCTTCGGGCCATGACACCCGGGGACCGCGCCACGCAGTCCACGGAACTAAAAACAGTACTTACTTGGCCTTGGGCTTTTTCGCGCCATATTTGGAGCGCGATTGCTTCCGGTCCTTGACTCCCTGCAAGTCGAGCGATCCGCGTACGATGTGATAACGCACGCCGGGCAAATCCTTGACACGACCGCCGCGAACCAGCACCACGCTGTGCTCCTGCAGGTTGTGGCCTTCGCCGCCGATGTATGAAATAACTTCAAAACCATTGGTTAGGCGCACTTTGGCAACCTTGCGCAGAGCTGAGTTAGGCTTCTTGGGTGTTGTGGTGTACACGCGGGTGCAAACGCCACGACGCTGCGGCGAGTTTTGCATCGCCGGGCTCTTCGATTTAATCGTTTCGACCTCGCGCCCTTGGCGCACTAGCTGGTTGATGGTTGGCACAAAAGCCTCCTAAAAATAACCTCTTCTACGAGGCTCGGCAAACGTTTTTCACATGCAAGGCAGTGGGCACCACTTGGACACCCGTCAACCCGGTAAATTGGGGAAAGCCCGCGAGTATATCAGCCCATAAGTCAGAGGCCCGGCCCCGTCCTAGGGGGCGGTGCCAGCCCGCAGGCGGTCAACGGATCCAAAGGCGCAGCGCATCCCAGGTGCGCGAGAGCAAACCCGCCTGCGGCACGGCCTCAAGGGCTACCAACGGAATGTCCCGCACCGTTTTCTCGCCTTGAAAAACCCGCAGAGTGGCAACATTTTGGCCGCTGGCAAGTGGGGCCAGCAGCGGGTCAGTGCGCAAGATCTGGGTTTTGATGGCAGCGGCGCTGCCTGCGGTAACAGCCACAATCACCGCCTGAAAATCACCAATCTTCACGCTCGACTGCGTGCCCCTCCACACTGCAGGGGTGGCCACTGCCTGGTTGGCATCAAACAATTTGACGGCGTCATAAGCCGTATAGCCCCAATTCAACAATTTTTGCGATTCGGCGGCGCGCGTCACCTCGCTGTCTGCGCCGAGGACGATAGAGAGTAAGCGGCGACTGCCCAAAGCAGCAGGACTGCCCGCGGGGGCTCCCGCTACAGCCAAATTGGGGTATTCCCGGTGCGCGGTCGCCACCATGCAGTAGCCTGCGGCATCCGTATGCCCCGTCTTGAGCCCGTCCACCGTCGGGTCGCGAAACAGCAGCAAATTACGGTTATTGTCATTGGCTGCAGGGGTTCCAGGGTAGCGGTAGTGCTTGATCGCATACAAACCAATGTAATCAGGAAAATCCTGGGTCAAGCGGGTAGCCAGCACCCCCAGATCCCGGGCCGTGGTGCGGTGACCGGGCGCGGTTAAACCCTCAGGGTTGCGGAAGGTCGTGGACCTCATGCCCAGCGACTGGGCCTGTGCGTTCATCAGATCAACAAAGCGCTCGACCGTGCCGCCAACGCCTTCTGCCAGAGCCACAGTGGCGTCGTTGCCCGACTGGACAATCATGCCCTTGAGCAGGTCTTCCACACTGACCTGCATCTTCGGGTCAATGAACATCCGCGAGCCCGGCATTTTCCAGGCGCGCTCACTGACAGGCAGCGTCTGTTTCAAGTCAACTTTTCGCGCGCGCAAGGCATCAAAGACCAGATAGGCCGTCATCAGTTTGGTCAGAGAGGCGGGTTCGACCGGTTCATCCGCCGCCTTCGCTGCAAGAACCTGCTTAGCTGTGATGTCAAGCAACAGATACGACTTGGCGGCGATTTCAGGGGCTTGCGGCGTTTGGGCCGCAGCGCCCATGCATACAACAGCCAGAACCGCGATCAGGAAATTTTTCATGGCTTCAGAGGAATTGAGAGAGACGCGCGCTAAGCGCAATACAAAATTAGGCACCGGGCCCCACACCGTGGGCCGCCATTGCGCCGACTACGATGTGGCGCAACAGCGGCAATTGTCCGTGAAAGAAATGGCCACAGCCAGGGACTACGGTGACCGGCAAATTTTGCGGCCGCGCCCAGTCCATGACCGCGCCCAGCGGCACCGTGTCATCCTGCTCACCATGGACCAGCACGGTACGAAGTTTCAAAGCCGAAGGCACCTGTGGCAGATCAAAACGGCTTGCTGCCGCGCCCACCAACACCAAATGGTCTATCGAGCGTTGTGCAGATAGCCGATCTGCCGCTGCGACGGCTACAAAAGCGCCAAATGAAAATCCGGCCAGCGCCAATCGCCCCCCGGCGGAACAGGCCGCAACAAAGGCCAGCAGGTCCTCGAGTTCACCACGCCCCTCGTCATAACTGCCCTGGCTGGCACCCACACCCCGGAAATTGAAACGCAGCGCCCGCCAGCCGGATTGCACAAAAGCCCGGGCCACCGTTTGCACCACCTTGTTGTCCATGGTGCCGCCGAACAGCGGATGGGGGTGGGCGATCACCGCCGTGCCCAGGGGCTCAGACGTCGACGGGGTGTCGAGCAGCGCTTCCAAACCGCCTGCTGGACCCGGGAGGGTGAAACGCTCTGTCTGGGAATTCATACGGTGAACGGACGCACGACCGACCAGCAGGCCATCACCGCCCCACACTCGGATCCAGCTCTAAACGGCTGACAACCCGGCCGTCGCGTAAGTGCGATTGGACGATCTCGTCCACATCGGCCACATCGACGTAGGTGTACCAAACGCCTTCCGGATACACCACAGCAACCGGCCCGCCGGCACAGCGGTCGAGACAACCGGCCTTATTGACCCGCACCCCGCCAGCACCGTTCAAACCAGCCGCGCGCACAGCCCGCTTGCAATGATCAAAAGCATCCTGCGCCCGGTGTTGTGAACACGAGGCCTCGCCGTTGTTGCGCTCGTTGAGGCAAAAGAAAATATGGCGCTTGAAGTACGGGGAAGGCTGGGGGGACGGATTGTGTGGTTCGGAAGAGCTCATGGGCCATTGTAATTTTTGCGCCCGGGTTGCCCCAAGCGCAACACAAAGTACATGCCCGCGGCGTAAGGCCACAGCCAGCCGCACCACTGCGCCAGACCGTTAAAGCGAATGAATTTGCCTTGCTCCCAGGCCTGCAAGGTTTGGGCAAGGTAGGGGCTCTCCGGCGCCTGATTTAACAGGCTCAGGTACACGCCCAGGGCTAGCAAAGCGATAGCGCAGCCCGTCCTCCACGAGGCTGCGCTCAGCACCAAGGCCGCCAGGCCCCCTACCAGCAGCCCCACCTGCGCGATGCCGTCAAACCAGGCCCAGGCATGGGCAGGCCCCCAACTCATGGCGGAGGACAAAGTACTCACAGCTACCGCAGTCAACACGGTAAACAAACAAAACAGAACGCGCCGGTGCAAGGCCGGAATCACACAGTAACCCGCCAAAATCGGCAACATGACCCCAATGGCCACGCAGGCAAGCTCCGATCCCGGCGATAAGGGGAGCTGATCAACCGGTCCCGCAGGCAGCATCTGCGTCAAAAATGCGAGCAAGGGAGACTCCACGTCCGGCGGCGGACGCAACCAATCCTGGAGCCGACTCAGTACGCGCAACCAGACCTGACCCAAGCCAAAGGGCACTGCCGAGGGGAATAACAAGGCCACCGGCCACAGCGCCAGCAAAACCAGCGCGCCACGCGCATCGGCAAGCAGCCAGCGCCGCCGGATCACGTTCCAGCGTTCCAGCGCGCCAGCCCGCTCGAGCAACAACGCCGCCCCTGCCCCCAGGCCGGCCCCGGTCACATTGAGCAACCAGTCTTCACGCGACGCAACCCGCGCAGGTAAATAGGTCTGCAGCGCCTCCATCCCCAATGACAACAGCGCAGCCGCGATGACCACCAGCGCCCAGGGTCGGCGGGTCTCACCCCGCCGGAACAGCGCCAGCGCCAACACCGAACCCAAGGGTGCATAGCCGGCAACATTGACCGCCAGGTCAAAGGCGGTCCAATACTGCGCCGGTGGCGCAAACAAAAAAGCCCAGGGCGCATTGCCTTGGTCCCGCCAGTCGCTGAACGGGTACAGACTCGCGTACACAATGGTTGCGCCATACAGCGCGGCAAGGGGCAATGCGGCGGTTTTGCGCATAGCCCTGGCCGCTTAAAACGGCTTCACTACAACCAGCACCACCGCAAGCACCATGAGCAGCACCGGGATTTCGTTGAACCATCGAAACCAGACATGGCCGGGCATGGCGTGCCCAACTTCAAAGCGCGCCAGCATGCGGCTGCAGACATGCTGGTAGGCCAGCGCCAACAGCACGACCACCAATTTGGCGTGCATCCAGGCATTGCCGGGGCCCCAGCCGATGCCATAAAACGCCCACAGGACGACACCCAGCACCAGCGCCACCACCGACAACATATGGGTGAAGCGGAGCAGCTTGCGCGCCATCAGCAACAGACGGTCGCGTTCTGCGCTGGGCTCGATATCGACCATGGCCAGGTTCACAAAAATGCGCGGCAGATAGAACAGACCGGCAAACCAGCTGGCTACAAAGACAATATGGAAGGATTTGACCCACAGCATGCGCAAAGTGTAGCCCCGGGGCACACCGCTCGGCGCCGAAAAGTCCGAACGACCGAAGCCATGGTCGAGATAGACAAAAAAACCCCAGCACTTGGCTGGGGTGTCAAGCCTATTTGCTGTCACACATCAAGGCCCCGCTCAGGGAGGAAAAGCGGGAGACTCCGAAGAGCCCGATGAAATTGTAGCAAAGGGTTTAAGGCGCGTTCAATGGGCCGCGGGAAATTTTCTGCGCTTCGCATCGCCCCGCGCGCACGATGGCTTATAGGGCAGAATTGTCCACATGATCACGCCCGCACCCTTTCCCTCAGGACGCCCGCGCCGCCTGCGCCGCGATGTGTTCACCCGCAACCTGGTCCGCGAAAACCAGCTCTCCAGCCACGACCTGATTTACCCGTTATTCATCACGGAAGGCACCCGTACACGCTTTCCGGTAGCCTCCATGCCCGGCGTGGAGCGGCTCACGCTGGACTACCTGCTGCCGGTCGCAGAAGAGTGCCACCGGTTGGAGATTCCGGTGCTGGCCTTGTTTCCGGTGATTGACGCATCGCTCAAAAGCTATGACGGCAAAGAGGCTACCAACCCCGATGGTTTGGTGCCGCGGGTGGTGCGGGCGCTCAAAAAAGAATTCCCCAATTTAGGCGTGATGACCGATGTGGCGCTCGACCCCTTTACCAGCCACGGACAGGACGGAATTCCGGACAAGCGCGCCGAGGAAGAAGGCTACATCCTGAATGATGAGACCACCAGGATGCTGGTGCAACAGGCGCTGGTGCAAGCCCAGGCCGGGGTCGACATCGTGGCGCCCAGCGACATGATGGACGGGCGTATCGGCGCGATCCGCCAGGCGCTGGAAGCCAAGAACCTGATCCACACCCGCATCATGGCCTACAGCGCCAAATACGCCAGCGCGTTTTATGGCCCCTTCCGCGACGCCGTAGGCTCGGCCGGCAACCTGGGTAAAAGTAATAAAAAGTCGTATCAGATGGATCCGGGCAACAGCGACGAAGCCCTGCGCGAAGTCGCTATGGACATTGCCGAAGGCGCGGACATGGTGATGGTCAAACCCGGCATGCCCTACTTAGATGTGGTACGCCGGGTGAAAGATGCTTTCGCTGTTCCCACCTTCGCCTACCAGGTGTCCGGCGAATACGCCATGCTCAAAGGCGCAGCGGCCAACGGTTGGCTGGACCATGACGCCGTGATGATGGAAAGCCTGCTGGCGTTCAAGCGTGCCGGCGCGGATGGCATATTGACCTACTTTGCGCTAGAAGCCGCCCGCAAACTGAAAACTTAGGGGCCGGGCGGACTATGGACGCTACGACCTTCGACTACATCATTGTGGGCGCCGGTACGGCCGGTTGCCTGCTGGCCAACAGGCTCAGCGCCGATGCCAGCAAGCGCGTACTGCTGATCGAAGCCGGCTCCAAAGACGACTACCACTGGATCCATATCCCGGTCGGCTATCTGTATTGCATCGGTAATCCACGCACCGATTGGCGTTTTGTCACCGAGCCCCAAGCCGGGCTGAATGGCCGAAGCCTGATATACCCGCGCGGCAAAACGCTGGGGGGCTGCAGCAGCATCAACGGCATGATTTATATGCGCGGCCAAGCCCGCGACTATGACCACTGGGCAGCGCTGCTGGGCGATCCGGCCTGGAACTGGGACAACAGCCTGCCTTATTTCAAACTACACGAAGATCACCACGGCGGTGGCGGGCCGCTGCACGGCACCCAGGGTCAGCGCCCGGCGCTCCTGTCGGAGCCGCAAAGCCCCTACCACCAGCTTCTCCAACATCGTCACGCGGGTGGCGAGTGGCGCGTCGACAAGCAGAGACTTCGCTGGGATGTGCTGGAGGCCTTTTCTCAGGCTGCGGTACAAGCCGGCATTCCGGCCAGCAGCGACTTCAACACCGGGGACAACCACGGTGTCGGATATTTCGAGGTCAACCAGAAAGGCGGCTGGCGCTGGAACACCGCCAAGGCTTTCCTGCGGCCTACGTGCTTCGGTCGGCCCAATTTCGAACTGTGGACCGGGGCACAGGTGGCGCAGCTGCTGATCGAGCCCGCCGGCGCCGATGCCGCCATGCGCTGCACCGGCGTACAGGTATGGAACGGGCGCGAGATGGTCCAGGCCGATGCCCGGACGGAAGTGATCCTGTGCGCGGGCAGCGTGGCCACACCGCAGATCCTGCAACTCTCAGGCCTCGGCCCGGCGGAGCTGCTACAGGCCCGGGGCATACCAGTACGCAAAGACATCCCGGGCGTGGGTCGCAACCTGCAAGACCACCTGCAAATACGCTCGGTGTTTAAGGTCCAGAACACAGTCACACTCAATACGCTTGCGAATTCCGTGTGGAGCAAAGCCGCCATGGGATTGGAATACCTGTGGCGGCGCTCCGGACCACTGAGCATGGCGCCCAGCCAGCTCGGTGCCTTCACCCGCAGCGACCCGCAACAACCCTACCCCAACATCCAGTACCACGTGCAGCCGCTGAGTCTGGACGCCTTCGGCTCACCCCTGCATACCTTCAATGCGATTACCGCCAGCGTCTGCAACCTCAACCCCACCAGCCGGGGAACGATAGAGATCAAGACGCCGGACTTCAAGGACGCACCGGCAATTTCTCCCAACTACCTCAGCACCGATGCAGACCGCAAAGTGGCCGCTGACTCGCTGCGTGTGACCCGCCACATCGTGGGCCAGGACGCGCTCAAACGGTTTTCACCGGTGGAATACAAGCCGGGCGTGCAGTACCAAAGCGATGCGGAACTTGCACAACTCGCGGGCGACATTGCCAGCACCATTTTTCACCCGGTTGGCACCACCAAAATGGGGCGCAGCGACGACCCCATGGCGGTGGTCGACGCGCGCCTGCGGGTCTACGGCATACAGGCGCTGCGCATCGTTGACGCCGGGGTCATGCCGGTGATTACCAGCGGCAACACCAACTCTCCTACGCTCATGATCGCGGAAAAAGCCGCCCAATGGATTGCGGAAGACGGAATGCGACCTACGGGAAACACCTGATAGGCGCCCGCACATTCACGCACTAAAGTAGTGCTGTTGTTTGATTCATTTTGGTGAATATGCAGCCCGGAAAGACCTCCGAGGAGACACAGAAAAGTAAGAAGCCCTGCAATCAAGCCCAGCCATTGCAGGGCTTTTTTATGGCTTGGCGGCGGATGTCGCGGTCCGGGGCGGGGGCCAGACAACATCCGCCACATTACGGGGAACGCCGATCGGCGCAGCCGCCTGCCCTTTGCTGACAGCCTCCATATCCGCGTCGTTGGGGTATTTCCCCACGAGCCAGTAATCGAGAACGCGCCGGGCGATAGGCGCGGCGTGTTCGGCACCAAAACCTGCGTTCTCCACCACCATGGCCAGGGCGATGGTCGGGTTGTCTGCGGGCGCATAGGCAATGTAGAGCGCGTGGTCGCGCAAGTGCTCGGCTATCTTGCTGGCGTCGTATTTTTCGCTCTGGCCCAAGCCTACCGCCTGCGCCGTTCCGGTTTTACCGCCACTGGTGTAAGCGGCCCCGGCAAATGCCCGGGCAGAAGTGCCCGCAATGGTGACGCCCACCATGGCGTCCCGGATGGTGTCGATGTTCGCTTGGAACAAACCGAGCTTCACCGGCTGAGGCACCGGGATAGGGGTCTTGACGCCGCTGACCGCATCGACCGTGGCGCTGATCAGGCGCGGCGGATACCGCACCCCGTTATTGGCCAGAGTGGCCGTGGCTTGCGCCAGCTGCAACATGGTGAAGGCGTTGTAGCCCTGCCCGATACCAAGTGAAATCGTCTCGCCGGCATACCATTTCTGCAGCTCAGATTTGCGGTAGGCACGCCGCTTCCACTCGGTAGACGGCAGTAGGCCGCGTGCCTCGCCCAGGATGTCGACGCCGGTCACATCGCCAAACCCCAGCCGGTGCATCTGCTCGTAAATGGTGTCCACGCCCATCTCGTTGGCCAGGGTGTAGTAGTAGGTGTCGCACGATGCCACGATCGACAGGTACATGTTCACACGCCCGTGTCCGCCTTCTTTGTCGTCACGGAAACGGTGGTTGCCGAACATGAAGTAGCCGGGGTCCGATACGGTGTAGTCGGGCGTGCGGGTGCCGGTCTCCAGAGCCGCCAGGGCCATGAACGGCTTGTAGGTGGACCCGGGCGGGTAGGTGCCGCGCAAAGCACGGTTGAGCAAGGGCTTGTCGGGTGACTGGTTGAGCTGCTGCCAGTTCTCCACGTCAATGCCGTCAACAAACATATTTGGATCGAAAGTGGGCTTGCTCACAAATGCGAGCACCTCACCGCTGCGCGGATCCAACGCCACAAATGCGCCGCGGCGCTCTCCGTACATTTGTTCCACCAGGTGCTGCAGTTTGATGTCCAGTGACAGCACCACGGTATCGCCCGGTGTGGCCGGGTTACTCGACAGGCGCCGCATGGCCCGCCCGCCCGCCGACGTCTCGACATGCTGCACGCCCGTTGTACCGTGAAGCTGACGCTCATAGCTTTGCTCGACACCGAGTTTGCCAATGTATTCGGTGCCCCGGTAGTTGGCCTGGTCGTCGGCTTGCTCGATATCCTCTTTCTCTGCCTGGTTGATGCGTCCGATGTAGCCAATCACATGGCTGGCAACTTCCCCAAAGGGGTAGCTGCGAAACAAGCGGGCCTTGATCTCCACGCCGGGGAAGCGGAAGCGCTGGGCAGAGAAACGCGCCACCTCGGCATCCGACAGCCGACTGCGAATGGGCAAGGATTCGAAAGTGCGGGACTCCTCCATCAGCTTTTTGAAGCGACGGCGGTCGCGGGCGCTAATGTCGACAACCTTGGATAACGCATCTATCGTTTGCTCCAGATTGTCACTTTTTGACGGTGTGATTTCCAGGGTGTACGCCGAATAATTCGACGCCAAAACCACGCCGTTGCGATCCAGAATCAGGCCCCGGTTGGGGACCACCGGAACGATGGCCGTTCGGTTGCTTTCCGCCTGTGCCAGCAAGTCCTCGTGGCGCCAGACTTGCAAATACACCAGGCGAAGAAACAGGAGGAAAAAACATCCCGCCACCACCATCGTGAACACAAAAACACGGTGCCTGAAACGCTTCAGCTCGGCGTCGACATTGCGCAGCTGCGTCATACGGATGGCCCCGCCAGGAGGTCAAATAGGCCGGGTCGCATCGGGATTGGGAGCGCGGTGCTGGGGCGCAAATAGCAGCAAACTCACCAGCGGCCACAGCGCAGATTGCAGCACGGGTGCCAGCAGCAATTCCCAGCCCGGCAACGCGCCACCCGCCAGCAAACGCAGCACCAAGGCCACAGCATGGGCTAGCATAAACAAGGGCAGTATTTGCAGCGCCTGGCCGCGCAAACCGAACCACAACATGCGGCGATGGATAGTGATCGCGAAATAACTCAGGATGATGTAGGCCAAGGCATGCTGGCCCATCAGGCCGCCCTGGTGTACGTCCATGAGCAAACCAAACACAAAGGCGGCCCCGATGCCGACCCGGTTGGTTTGGTGTACTGTCCAGAAAATCAGCACGATCGCCAGCAGATCGGGCGCCCACGCTGCCCGGCCGAAAAACACCATGTTGAAAAACATATTCAGGAAAAAGGCCAGAACCAGACTGCCCCATATGAACGCCGGATTGGCCGGCAGCAGCAGACGCTGCCCCACAGGCATGATCATCGTCTGCCTCGCGTATGGGGTGGGGCCACGGGAATGTCAGGGCGGGGTGGCACCCCGTCAGCCACTGCGTCCAATACCAGAACGTGTCCGGCACCAGACACCAGTGCCACCGGTACGCAATAAATCTGGGCAAATACGGCATTTACCTGCCGGTCCACCTTTTCCACCCGCGCCACCGGCAACCCAGCCGGGTAGACGCCGTCCACACCGCTGGTGGTCAATAAGTCGCCCTCGGCCACGTCGGCATTGGCAGCCATAAAGCGCAGTTCCATCGCATCGGCGTGGCTGGACGTATCGCCATACACCACGCCGCGCGCGCCAGTACGCACATTCAAAACCGGGGTGGCGTGGTCGCGGTCGGTAATCAAGGTCACTTCGCTGCTGAGCAAAAAAACCTGCGTCACCTGCCCGAGCACCCCTTTTTCATCAATTACCGGCGAACCGAGCTTCACGCCCTGCGCCTGTCCCTGATCGATCACGACTTTGCGGGCAAAGGGGTCTGCGGCGTCGTACACCACCTGGGCCGCTTTTCCAAAAACCGACAAGGTGGGGCGCAACTCCAGTAACTCCCGCAAGCGGCGATTCTCCAGCGCAAGCTGTTCCACCTGATAGGCCCGGGCGGACTGCTCACGCAACTGCTCCAGCAGTCCGCTGTGTACCGCGTCGGCGGACCGAACCTTGTCGATGAAAAGCGCCGCCTCGGCGGCCAGCAGACCCGGCTGCTGTGCCAGCCATTGCATGGGGAATAACACGGCCTGCAGCACAACACGCGCGGGCTGCAGCATGTGAAAACGGGTGTCAGCGACCATCAAGAACAGGGCCGCCGCGCTGAAAACAATCAGCTTGGAAAAGGCCGAGGTGCCCTGACGGAAAAACGGCGGGGGTTCTTGATCCAGAACGCCGAGTGCCATGGCGGCGCTACCCGGGCCTTATTCGTTGGTGAAGATGGAGCCCAGGCGCTCCATTTCCTCCAGCGCAATCCCACAACCACGCACCACGCAGGTCAGCGGGTCCTCAGCGACCAGTACCGGAAGGCCGGTTTCTTCGGCCAGCAGGCGGTCAAGATCCCGCAACAGCGCGCCGCCACCGGTCAGCATCATGCCGCGGTCGGCAATGTCGGCACCAAGTTCCGGGGGCGTTTGCTCCAGCGCGTTCTTGACGGCTGAGACGATGTTGTTGAGAGGATCGGTCAGCGCCTCAAGAATCTCGTTGCTGGAGATGGTGAAACTGCGGGGAACGCCTTCGGACAGATTGCGTCCGCGTACTTCCATCTCGCGCACCTCAGAGCCGGGGAAGGCCGAGCCAATCTGCTTCTTGATGGCCTCAGCCGTGGGTTCACCGATCAGCATGCCGTAGTTGCGGCGGATGTAGTTGATGATGGCTTCGTCAAACTTGTCGCCGCCCACCCGCACGCTGCCCTTGTAGACCATGCCGCCCAGGGAAATCACACCCACCTCGGTGGTGCCACCGCCGATATCGACCACCATGGAGCCACTGGCCTCCGAGACCGGCAAGCCGGCACCGATGGCAGCGGCCATGGGCTCTTCAATCAGGTACACATCGCTGGCCCCGGCACCCAATGCCGATTCACGGATGGCGCGGCGCTCGACCTGGGTGGAACCGCAGGGCACGCAAATGATGATGCGGGGGCTGGGCTTGAACACGCCGCGCGGATGCACCATTTTGATGAACTGCTTGAGCATCTGCTCGGTGACGGTGAAGTCGGCGATCACGCCGTCTTTCATCGGGCGGATGGCTTCAATATTGCCCGGCACTTTGCCCAGCATGGCCTTGGCCTCACGGCCTACCGCTTGGATGGACTTCTTGCCTTGGGGGCCGCCTTCGTGGCGGATCGCGACCACTGAAGGCTCATCCAACACGATGCCCTTGTCGCGCACAAAAATCAGGGTATTCGCAGTGCCCAGATCGATCGCCAGATCGGTGGAAAAATAGCGGCGAAAACTTGCAAACATGAAAAATCCTATCGGCCTGTTGCCTGCAATTGCGCGCAAAAAGCCCTTGTTCTGGAATAAAAAGGGTGTTTAGCCTGCAAACTCGCCTCCATTCCCGACCCGATTCGGACGGCCCACGCGACGCGACTAAAGGCGGGATAATACCCCATGCCCCATAAAGCGGCACGGTACGGAGGCCTGCAAACGCCTATTTTCCCCTCTCTCTGATCGCTTTTCATCCATGCCATTGACCTCTGCCGATATCACCCGGATTGCCAAACTGGCACGCTTGGAGCTCGCCCCCGCTGAACACCAACAAATGCTGGACAAAATCAATGCGTTCTTCGGCATCGTGGAGCAAATCAACGGGGTCCATACCGAGGGCGTAGTGCCGATGGCGCACCCGGTGGATGCCATGCAAGGCAGTGAAGCGATGGCGCTGCGCCTGCGCCCCGATCTGGCCAGCGAACCCAACGACCGCGAAGCCAACCAGCGCAGCGCACCTGCGGTTGAACGCGGGCTGTTCCTTGTTCCCAAAGTGATTGAGTAAGCCATGCGCGATTTGCACAATTTAGGCGTGGCCGAGCTGGCCGCACTGCTGCACAAGAAAGAAGTCAGCGCCGTCGAAGTCGCCACGCGCTTTCTGGCGGGTCTGGGCGGCAACCCGCACAACGCGTTTTTGGATATCAACAGCGAAGTGACGCTGGCACAGGCCCAGGCGTCAGACGCCAAACTGGCCGCCGGCACCGCCGGGCCGCTCGAAGGCGTGCCGATCGCGCACAAAGACGTGTTTGTCACCCAAGACTTTGTGACCACCGCTGCTTCCAAAATCCTCACCGGCTACCGCTCGCCATTTGACGCAACCGTGGTGCGCAAGCTGCGCGAGGCAGGCATGGTCACCCTGGGCAAACTCAACTGCGACGAGTTCGCTATGGGCTCGGGCAACGAGAACTCGGCGTTCGGGGTAGTCAGCAACCCGTGGGAGAGCAGCCATGTCCCGGGTGGCTCCTCCGGCGGTAGCGCCGCTGCGGTGGCGGCGCGCCTCACACCCGCCGCCACCGGTACCGACACCGGTGGCTCCATCCGCCAGCCCGCGGCGTTTTGCGGCATCACCGGCATCAAGCCCACCTACGGGCGGGCCTCGCGCTACGGCATGGTGGCCTTCGCCTCCAGCCTGGACCAGGCCGGGCCCATGGCACGCAGCGCAGAAGATTGCGCGCTCTTATTGAGTGCCATGTGCGGGCCGGATCTGGACCGGGATTCGACTTCGCTGGATGTGCCTGCTGAGGACCTTTCACGTGACCTGGACCGTCCGCTGGCAACTGCTGGAAGACAAGGCGGCCCCTTGGTGATTGGGGTGCCGGAAGAATGGAGCGAGTGGAGTGAGGGTGGACTGCGAAACAACGATGTTTCGCTAGATGTACTAATGCCCCTTACCAAAGCCCTGCACCAACTCATTCAACTTGGAGCAAAAGTGAAGCGCGTGGGTTTGGCCGACGGAAATCTGGCCATCCCCGTCTATTACATCGTCGCCTGCGCCGAAGCCAGCTCCAACCTGAGCCGCTTTGACGGCGTCAAGTTCGGCCACCGCGCCGCGCAGTACAGCGACTTGCTCGACATGTACCAAAAGACCCGCAGCGAAGGCTTTGGCGACGAGGTCAAGCGCCGCATCATGACCGGCGCCTATGTGCTGTCGCATGGCTACTACGACGCCTACTACCTGCAAGCCCAAAAAATCCGCCGCATGATTGCTGACGACTTCCAACGCGCCTTCGCGGAGTGCGATGTGATCGCCGGACCGGTGGCCCCGACCACGGCCTGGAAGCTGGGCGAAAAAGCCGATGACCCGGTGGCCAATTACCTGGCCGACATCTTCACCCTGCCCGCCTCGCTGGCGGGTTTACCTTGCATGAGTGTGCCGGTGGGTCTTGGCGAAGGCAACATGCCGGTTGGCATGCAGCTCATCGGCAACTACTTGGACGAGTCGCGCTTGCTGAACGTGGCGCACCAGTTTCAGCTGCACACCACCCACCACACGCAAGCCCCGGGAGCTGCCGCATGAGCGCCGCCAAACTGATCCACGGCTACGAAGTCGTCATCGGCTTCGAGACGCATGCCCAACTTGCCACCCTCAGCAAGATCTTCAGCCGTGCCTCGACGGCTTTCGGTGCGGAACCCAACACCCAGGCTTGCGCCTTGGATCTGGCTTTGCCCGGTACGCTGCCCGTGATGAACCGCGCCGCTGTTGAATGCGCCATCCAGCTCGGGCTGGCGCTGGGTTCGCACATCGCACCGCGCAGTGTGTTTGCGCGCAAAAACTACTTCTACCCCGACCTGCCCAAGGGCTACCAGATCAGCCAGTTTGAGATTCCCGTGGTGCAAGGCGGCGCGGTGTCCTTCTTGCTGGATGGCGAAACCAAAACCGTGCGGCTGGTGCGCGCGCATCTGGAAGAGGATGCGGGCAAATCGCTGCACGAAGACTTTATCGGCCAATCCGGCATCGACCTGAACCGCGCCGGTACGCCGCTGCTGGAAATTGTGACCGAGCCCGATATGCGCAGCAGTGACGAAGCCGTGGCCTATGCCAAAAAGTTGCACGAAATCGTGACCTGGATTGGTGTCTGCGACGGCAATATGCAAGAGGGCTCCTTCCGCTGCGACGCCAATGTGTCGGTGCGCAAGCCCGGCGGGCCACTGGGCACACGGCGCGAAATCAAAAATCTGAATAGCTTCAAGTTCATGCAGCAGGCGATTGACTATGAAGTGCGCTGGCAAATCGAGCAGATTGAAGACGGCCACGCCATTCAACAAGCCACCGTGCTCTTCAACCCCGACACCGACGAGACCCGCGCCATGCGCACCAAAGAGGACGCCGCCGACTACCGCTACTTCCCCGACCCTGATCTGCCGCCGCTGGTAATTGCACCCGAATGGGTGGAGCGCGTGCGCGGCGAAATGGTGGAGCTGCCCTGGGTGATGGCGCAGCGCTTTGTGCGGGACTACGGCTTGCCGGAATACGACGCGGCGACGCTCACGCAGAGCAAGGCGATGGCGGCATATTTTGAAGAGACAGCCCAGGCCTGCGGGCAGGCCAAACTGGCGAGCAACTGGGTTATGGGCGAGGTATCGCGACGGCTCAATGCCGAAGAGGGTACGTTCGAAAAAGTGAAGGTGCATCCCCTGGAGTTGGCAGCGCTGATCACGCGCATTGCGGACAACACCATTTCAAATAATGGGGCCAAGCAGGTGTTTGAGATCCTGTGGACAGAAGGCGGCAAGGTAGACGCCATCATCGAAGCCAAAGGCCTCAAACAAATGAACGACTCCAGTGAGCTGGAGAAGATCATCGACGCGGTGCTCGCCGCCAACCCCAAGAACGTCGAAGAATTCAAAGCCGGCAACGCCAAAGCCTTGAACGGCCTGGTCGGCCCCATCATGAAGGCCAGCAAGGGCAAGGCGAATCCGGCGCAGGTCAACGACTTGCTCAAGAAGAAGCTGGGCTAGCGCGCTGCGGCGCACGCAGAAACGCAGTGCTGTGACCCGCGACGACCAGCAGTTCTCAGAAGCCACGCGCTTGCTCACGCGCGGCGAACTACCGGCCGCCCAAGCGCTTTTCGAAGCCTTGCTGGAGCGCCATCCCAGGCATTTCGATTCCCTGCGGCGGCTGGCCTGGATTGCAGTGCAGCGCAGTGATTTTCCCGAAGCGGTCACGCTGTGTTGCCGCGCACTGGAAATCAAACCGTCCAGCGCGGAGGTCTACATTGACATGGGTTCGGCCATGCTGGGGCTGGGTCAAGCCCAGGCCGCTGTGGAGTGCCTGGATGCTGCGCTGGGTATCGATGGCCACTCGGCCCAGGCCCATAACAACCGGGGTCTTGCCCTGAAGGCCTTGGGGCGCACAGACGAGGCGATGGCGAGTTACCGGCAGGCATTGGTGCTCGATACCAGCAACCGCGATGCCTGGCTGAACCTGGGGGTGGTGCAACGGCAACTGGATCAGCACGCTGCGGCGCTGGAGAGCTATACGCAGGCCATTGCTCTGCAGCCGGACTACGCAAAGGCCTATGTGAATCGCGGCATCGTGCTGCACGACCTGGGGCGGCTGGACGAAGCCATCGCCGCATTCGACCAGGCGCTGGCCCTGCAACCCGCCATGGGCGAAGCAGCGTGGAACAAATCGCTGGCCTTGCTGACGCTGGGCGATTACGGCGCGGCCTGGCCGCTGTACGAATGGCGCTGGGTCAACCACAGCACCACACCGCCGGCGGCCGATTCCGCCGTGCCGCTGTGGGACGGCGCGGCCCCGCTGGCGGGCAAGCGCATTTTGGTGCTGGGCGAGCAAGGGCTGGGCGACTGCATCCAGTTTGCGCGCTATCTGCCGTTGCTCGCCGCTATGGGGGCACATGTAGTTTTCGAAGTCTATGCAGCCTTGGTCGGCCTGATGCAATCACTGCCCGGCGTGGCCGAAGTCATCCCCCATAAAAGTCCCTATCCGCACGCCGATTACCGTGTCTTGTTGATGAGCCTGCCCCTGCTCGTCAAGACCACGCTGCTGACCATCCCAACGTCCACGCCTTATCTCATTGCGCCGCCTGCGGCCTTGCAGCGCTGGACCGCGCAGCTCGGGACCAGCAAGCGGCGGCGCGTCGGTCTGGTGTGGCGAGGAAGTCCCAGCCACCAGAACGACAGCAAACGCAGCATCCCCCTGGAGCAGCTGTTGGCCCAGCTCCCAGCGGGTGGAGACTCGGATGGCGGTGTCGACTACGTGAGCCTGCAATACCAGCCCAGCGCCGCAGAGCAGCGCATGCTGGCGAAGCACAGAGTGATGCACATGGCCGATGCCGTCGCCGACTTCTCCGATACGGCAGCCATTTGTACTCAGCTGGACCTGGTGATTTCCGTGGACACCAGCGTGGCGCATCTCAGCGGCGCGCTGGGCATTCCCTGCTGGGTTCTGGTCACCCAGAGCGCGGACTGGCGCTGGCTGCTCGGCCGCAGCGACTGTGTGTGGTATCCCAGCACGCGGGTGTACCGGCAGGTGCAGGCCGGTGATTGGGATTCCGTTTTGCAGAAGGTGGCACAGGATCTGCGCGCTGCGGGCGCCGCTGCTTAGGCGCCGCTGACGCCGTAGCGCTCCCGGTAGGCCTGCACCCGCGCCCGGTGCGCGTCCATGTCAGAGCCACGGTGTGTCTGCAAATAACTCAACAAATCATCCAGCGTGGAAATCGCGCAGACCTGAAGGCCAAGCGTCTGGCGCACATACTGCACGGCGCTGTAGGGCACGTCGCGCACCGATCCGTCCGCCTGTTTTTCGGTCGCCATCTCTTGACGATCCAGGGCAATTGCCACGGCATGCGGCGTGGCGCCTGCGGCTTGGATCAGGGCAATCGATTCGCGGGCAGCCGTGCCTGCACTCATCACATCGTCGACGATCAGGACACGCCCCTTGAGTGGCGCACCGACCAATGAACCCCCCTCGCCGTGGTCTTTGGCCTCCTTGCGGTTGTAGGCGAAAGGCAGGTTGCGCCCCAGGCGCGCCAACTCGACGGCCACCGCCGCGCCCAAAGGGATGCCTTTGTAGGCAGGGCCGAAGAGCATGTCGAACTCCATTCCGCTGGCAAGCAGCGCCTGTGCATAAAACTGCGCCAAACGTCCCAGCTTGGCACCGTCATCAAATAATCCGGCATTGAAAAAGTACGGGCTCAGACGCCCGGCCTTGGTGGTGAATTCGCCAAAGCGCAGTACGCCAGACTGCAGCGCGAACGCTACAAAGTCCTGCGCGGTGTTGGATGTGGATTGGGCCGGGGAAAGGGATGAGGTAGGCACCATAAAGAAATGAGCAGCGCTGGCGGATACCAGGACGGTGAGAGAAGATGACCGCGGGATTGTATGGGCGCGATTCTGCCAACGGCTTCCTGTATCTTCTGGCTTCTGACTCGGTAGCGGGTCGCTTATTTTTGGAGACCCGCGTGTTCACTCTCACCAGCCTCAACCTCAACGGCATACGCTCGGCTACCAGCAAGGGGCTAGAGGCATGGCTAGAGACCCATGCGCCAGATGCGTTGTGCGTGCAAGAAGTCAAAGCCCAGGAACCGGACGTAGTCGGCAGATTCGAGGCCTTGGCGGACATGCAGGGTTACTTCCACTTTGCGGAGAAAAAAGGCTATTCCGGCGTAGGCGTCTACACCCGCCACACACCCAGTGACATCCGGGTGGGCTATGGCTCACAGGAGTTTGACGCAGAGGGGCGCTATCTGGAGCTGCGCTTTGACACCCCCACCCGCAAGCGCTCCATCATCAGCGCCTACTTTCCCAGCGGCTCTTCGGGCGAAGAGCGGCAGCAGGCCAAGTACCGGTTCCTGGAGACCATGTATCCGCATCTTTGTGCGCTGAAACAGGAACGTGAATTCGTGCTGTGCGGAGACGTCAATATCGCCCACCAGGAAATCGACCTGAAGAATTTCAAGGGTAACAAGAACAACTCCGGGTTCTTGCCGGAAGAACGCGCATGGATGACCAGGTTGCTGAATGAGGCCGGACTGGTCGACGTGTACCGGCAACTTGAACCCACCGCGACCGATACCGCCTACACCTGGTGGAGCAACCGGGGCCAGGCCTACGCCAAGAACGTGGGCTGGCGCCTGGACTACCACCTCGCCACACCGGAACTGGCCGCCGGGGCCCGCTCACATGCGGTCTATAAAGACCAGCGCTTCTCGGACCATGCACCGCTGACCGTGGAGTACGACTGGTCGCTGGCATGACGGCGCCGCTGCCCAAGTTCGTCACGGGCTCCATCCTGCGCCATGTGCTGACCATGACAGCCGCCAGCGCGGTCGGGCTGGCGGCCATGTTTACCGTGGATATCGTCAGCCTTTTTTACATATCCCTGCTGGGGCGGCCCGTGCTCACTGCGGCAATTGGCTATGCCGGCACCTTGCTATTTTTTGTCAGCTCGCTGTCCATCGGTTTGTCGATTGCGTGTTCGGCATTGACCTCGCGCGCGCTGGGCGGCGGACAGCGCGCGCACGCCCGCCTGCTCGGCGGAGCATCGGTGGTGCTGATGCTGGCTTGCATGACGACCCTGGCGTTGGTAATTTGGCCGCTGCTGGGCGAATGCCTGCACTTGCTGGGCGCGCAGGGTGAGACCCACGCGCTGGCACTGCGCTATGCGCAGCAGGTACTGCCTACTGCGCCGCTGATTGGAATGGGCATGTGTTGCAGCGCGCTGCTGCGCGCGGTGGGTGACGCACGGGGCTCCATGTCCCTCACGCTATTCAGTGGCGCAGCCAGCGCCATGTTGGATCCCCTGTGCATATTCGGCCTGGGGCTTGGGCTGGATGGTGCTGCGCTGTCGCAGTGGCTCGCGCGCTCGGCACTGGTTGCGCTGGGCGTGTGGATGGTCATGCGCAAGCACGATCTCTTGCGCCTGCCCAGCCTAGCGGTGGTGCGGGATGCGCTGCCCGCATTCATGGGCATCGGCCTGCCGGCGGTATTGACGCAAATTGCCACGCCTGTGGGCAACGCCTTCGTGACGCATGCGATTGCGCCCTTTGGCGATGCGGCGGTGGCCGGCTGGTCGGTCGTGGTGCGGCTGATACCCGTGTCATTTGTTGTCCTGTTCGCACTATCGGGGGCCATCGGGCCCATCATCGGGCAGAACCTGGGCGCACAGCGCTTTGACCGCTTGCGGCAGACGCTGCGGCACAGCCTGGCGCTGGTGCTGGTGTATGTAGCCGTGGTCTGGTTGCTGCTGGCGTTGGGCGCCAATCTGATCGCCGACATCTTTGGCGCACAAGGCGAAGCGCGCGAGGTGATTGTATTTTTTTGCCGCTTCGTGGCGGGCAGCTTTGCCTTCAACGGCGCGCTGTTCGTCGCCAATGCGGCCTTTAACAACCTGGGCTTCGCTTTTTATTCCACCGCGCTGAACTGGGGACGGGCCACGTTAGGGGTGGCACCTTTCGTCTGGGTGGGAGCGGAGCTGAGTGGCACGCAGGGCATCATGGCCGGCTACGGTTTGGGCGTTGTGGCGTTTGGCATCACGGGTATCTGGCTGTGCTTCAAAACACTGGATCGCCTGGGCAATCAAGCCGTCTAAACCAATCTATCCAAACACATCACACCATGCAAAACGCCAACCCTAGGGTTAGCGTTTGTGCAATGCGGAACACCGCATCTGTTTGGTTGCGCGAGTAGGATTTGAACCTACGACCTTTGGGTTATGAGCCCAACGAGCTACCAGGCTGCTCCATCGCGCGGTAAGGGGTTGATTCTACTTCAGTTACGCTGCGTCAGCGGGTGTTTCGGAGGCGCTGTCGCTGCGTTCGACCAATTCAACCAGGGCCATGGGCGCGTTATCACCAACGCGGAAACCCATCTTCAAAATGCGGGTGTAGCCACCCGGACGCGCCTTGAAACGCGGGCCCAGCACATCAAACAATTTGGTCACGCTGTCGCGGTCACGCAGACGATCAAAGGCCAGGCGACGGTTCGCCACGGTGGCTTCTTTGGCCAAGGTGATCATGGGCTCGACTACGCGGCGCAATTCCTTGGCCTTGGGGACGGTGGTCTTGATCGCTTCGTGCGCGATGAGCGACTTCATCATGTTGCGCAGCATCGCGAGGCGGTGGGAGGAGGTTCGGTTCAGCTTGCGCAGTCCGTGTCCGTGACGCATGGTTTCTTCCTTTGCTTATAGTGAACAGGCAGCCGTATCAGGTACTGCCCGGTGCGGAGCGCCCTGCGTGGACGCTTGCCGCGTTGGGTTTACAAATTAACGTTTGTCCAAAGCCGCAGGTGGCCAGCCATCCAATTTCATGCCCAAGGTCAGGCCGCGCGAGGCCAGCACTTCCTTGATTTCGTTGAGCGATTTGCGACCCAGGTTCGGTGTCTTGAGCAATTCGTTTTCGGTGCGCTGGATCAGGTCACCGATGTAGTAGATGTTTTCCGCCTTCAGACAGTTGGCAGAGCGCACCGTGAGTTCGAGCTCGTCGACCGGGCGCAACAAAATCGGATCGAAATTGGTGTTACCCCGCACCGGGGCGCTGGTGAATGCATCAAGTTCGCCGCCTTCAAGTTGGGCAAACACAGCGAGCTGCTCAACCAGAATCTTGGCGGAAGCGCGCACCGCGTCTTCTGCACTCAGGGCGCCGTTGGTCTCAATATCCACAACCAGCTTGTCAAGGTCTGTGCGCTGTTCCACACGGGCGCTCTCGACGGTATAGCTGACACGCTTCACCGGTGAAAACGATGCATCAAGAATGATGCGACCAATCGACTTGTTTGGCTCATCCGCATGGCGGCGAACTGAGCCCGGCACATAGCCACGGCCTTTTTCCACTTTAATCTGCATGTCGAGCTTTCCACCCTTGGAAAGATGCGCAATCACGTGATCTGGGTTGACGATTTCGACGTCATGGGGCGTTTGCATGTCCGCAGCTGTGACCACACCTTCGCTGTCTTTGCGCAAGCTCAAGGTGACTTCGTCACGGTTATGCAGTTTGAACACCACGCCCTTGAGGTTCAGCAGGATGTTGACCACGTCTTCCTGAACGCCTTCAATGGATGAGTACTCGTGCAACACGCCTGCGAAATTCACTTCCGTCGCGGCGTAACCCGGCATGGACGACAACAGCACACGGCGCAAGGCATTACCCAGCGTGTGGCCATAGCCCCGCTCGAACGGCTCCAAGGTCACCTTGGCGCGGTTGGCGCTGACTTGCTCAACGTTGATGGTTTTGGGTTTCAATAAATTACTGTGCATTCCAACTTCCTCTCAATACCCCCGACTCGTTACATCGGTAAGGCAGGTGAAGCACCCCAATTGCAGATATTCCGCAGCAGGGGGACAAATTCAGGACCCCCGCAATCAGCGTGAGTACAACTCAACAATCAGGGACTCGTTGACATCCACTGCGAACTGGTCGCGATCCGGCACGGACTTGAAAACGCCCTCCGCCTTATCGGCATTCACTTCAACCCAGGCAGGAAAACCAACCTGCTGGGCAAGTTGCAAGGCTTCGACCACCCGGTTTTGCTTCTTGGACTTCTCGCGCACAGCCAGAACGTCACCGGCCTTGACCATGTACGAAGGAATGTTCACCGGCTTACCGTTCACCGTGATGGCCTTGTGCGAGACCATCTGACGGGCCTCAGCACGCGTGGAGCCAAAGCCCATGCGATAGACCACGTTATCGAGACGCGACTCCAGCAAGGACAACAGGTTCGCGCCGGTATTGCCGCGGCGGCGGTCCGCCTCAGCAAAGTAACGGCGGAACTGGCGCTCTAACACGCCGTACATGCGCTTAACCTTTTGCTTTTCACGCAACTGGATACCGAAGTCAGACGTACGCGCACCGGATGTGCGACCGTGCTGACCCGGCTTGGAATCAAACTTCGCCTTGTCACCAATCGCGCGACGGGCGCTCTTGAGGAACAAATCGGTGCCTTCACGGCGTGATAGCTTGGAGGTAGGACCTAAATAACGTGCCACTTGAACTTCCTTAGTATGTCAACTACCGCCCCCATACGGGGCGGGAGCCAGATGCCAAAGCACCTGGCGGTGGGGCCTGACGGATTAAATACGACGACGCTTTTGGGGACGGCAGCCGTTGTGGGGAACCGGGGTAACGTCCGCAATCATGTTGATGCGAATACCCAGCGCAGCGAGTGCGCGTACCGAAGACTCACGGCCAGGGCCGGGGCCTTTGATCTCAACATCCAGATTCTTGATGCCCTGCTCGACAGCAGCGCGACCAGCTACCTCGGATGCGACCTGGGCAGCAAACGGGGTCGACTTGCGCGAACCCTTGAAGCCCTGTCCACCCGACGACGCCCAGGCCAAAGCGTTGCCCTGGCGATCAGTGATCGTGATGATGGTGTTGTTGAATGAGGCATGCACGTGGGCGATGCCGTCCGACACATTCTTGCGGACTTTTTTGCGTACGCGCTGGGCGGCGCTATTGGATGGTGCTTTTGCCATATATCAGTCCGATCTATTTCTTCAGGGATGCAGCCGACTTGCGAGGACCTTTGCGGGTACGGGCATTGGTACGGGTACGTTGACCGCGCATGGGCAGACCGCGACGGTGACGGAAGCCACGGTAGCAACCGATGTCCATCAAACGCTTGATATTCATCGTGGTTTCACGGCGCAAATCACCTTCTATGGTGTAGTGCCCGATTTGGTCACGGATTTTCTCAAGATCTGAATCACTCAAATCTTTGATTTTCTTGGAATAAGCGATACCGCAGGCTTCGCAAATCTTGCGCGCACGTTGGCGTCCGATTCCAAAAATCGCGGTCAGTCCGATCTCAGAATGCTGATTCGGCGGGATGTTGATACCTGCAATACGTGCCATATGCTTCCTCTAAAACTTATGCAATCAGCCTTGACGCTGCTTGTGACGCGCGTCCACACAAATGACGCGCACCACGCCCTTGCGGCGGATAATTTTGCAATTGCGGCAAATTTTCTTTACCGATGCGGATACTTTCATACAAGGCTCCTACGAACAACTGTGACTAAACCTGCGCCCACCGGGATCAGGATGATTTAAAACTGGCTTTTTTCAGCAGGGACTCATACTGCTGCGACATCAGGTAGTTTTGCACCTGCGCCATAAAGTCCATGGTGACCACCACAATAATCAGCAAGGACGTGCCGCCAAAATAGAAAGGCACGTTGTATTTCAAAATCAAGAATTCAGGCAACAAGCACACAAAGGTGATGTAGACGGCTCCAGCAAGGGTCAGACGGAGCAATATTTTGTCAATATAGCGGGCGGTCTGATCGCCGGGGCGATAACCGGGAATAAACGCGCCGCTCTTTTTCAAGTTCTCAGCCGTTTCCTTGCTGTTGAACACCAAGGCTGTATAGAAAAAGCAGAAAAACACGATCGCACTGGCGTAAATCAAGACATAAATCGGCTGCCCAGGGCTCAAGGTCGCCGAAATATCCTTTAACCAAGTCATCGAAGAACCCGAGCTGAACCAGTTGGCCACAGTCGCCGGAAGCAAAATAATCGAACTGGCAAATATCGGCGGAATCACCCCGGACATATTCAGTTTGAGCGGCAGGTGAGAAGATTGTCCGCCGTACACCTTATTACCTACCTGACGACGGGCGTAGTTCACCAAAATCTTCCGCTGCCCGCGCTCGACAAACACCACAAAGTAGGTTACCAAACCGATCACAACGACGATCAGCAAGGCCACAATAATGGGCATCGCACCGGTTCGCACCAATTCCAGCAGACCGCCCATCGCACCCGGCAGTCCCGCAGCAATACCGCCGAAAATCAATATGGAAATGCCGTTCCCGAGACCGCGCTCTGTGATCTGCTCACCCAACCACATCAAAAACATGGTTCCAGCAGTCAGGGTGACCACCGTGGTTACGCGAAAGCCAATTCCAGGGCTCATGACGAGACCGGACGAGGACTCCAAAGCCAGGGCAATACCCAACGACTGGAATAGCGCCAGACCCACAGTGGCGTATCGCGTGTACTGGGTTATCTTGCGGCGACCGGACTCGCCTTCTTTCTTCAGCTGCTCAAAAGCAGGCATCACATACCCGAGCAACTGAATAATGATGGACGACGAGATGTAGGGCATGATCCCTAAAGCGAACACCGTAAAGCGAGACAAAGCTCCGCCAGAAAACATATTGAACAAACTCAATATGCCGCCCTGCTGGCCCTTGAACAATTGCTGCAGCTGCTCCGGATTGATGCCTGGCACGGGAATGTGAGCACCCACCCGGTAGACGACCAACGCGAGCAGCAAGAAGACCAAACGACGGCGCAAATCGCCGTACTTGTCCGTGCTGGCTCGGTTGGGGGCGCTGCTTGCCACGATCGAATCCCTGCTACTTACTCAACGCTGCCGCCGGCGGCAACGATGGCTGCTTTGGCACCGGCTGTTGCGCCAATTCCGCTCACAGCGATGGCACGGGTTATGACACCGGTTTTGATGACTTTCACCACCCTGGTCATGTCGTTCACCAGGCCGTGCTGCTTCAGCGTCAGCATGTCCACTTTGTCCAGACCCAGTTGTTCCAGGGTCTTGAGGGTGATTTCCGCGTTGAACTGCAAAGACTGCGACTTGAAGCCACGCTTGGGCAGACGGCGGTGCATGGGCATTTGGCCGCCCTCGAAACCAACTTTGTGGTAGCCACCAGCACGGGACTTTTGCCCCTTGTGACCACGGCCAGCAGTCTTACCGAGGCCCGAACCGATGCCGCGACCGACACGGCGCTTGGAGTGCTTGGCACCGGGTGCAGGTTGGATGTTGTTGAGCTCCATCGTCAACCCCTTAGAGAAGTTTGACCAGATAACTGATCTTGTTGATCATGCCGCGCACAGCGGCGGTGTCTTCGAGTTCGCTGACGCTGCCGATTTTGCGCAGGCCAAGTCCGCGCACGGTGGCGCGATGCGACTCTTTGCAACCAATGGGGCTGCGTACCAGTTGCACCTTGACGGTGCCGTGTGGTGTCTGGGGTGTTGTCATGGCAGACCTCGATCAAACAAACAGTTCTTCAACCGACTTGCCGCGCTTGGCAGCAACTTCGGCAGGAGTCGTAGAAACCGACAGAGCGTCTAGAGTCGCACGAACCATGTTGTAGGGGTTGCTGGAACCATGGCTCTTGGCCACGATATCCGTGATACCGACCACCTCGAACACCGCGCGCATCGGTCCGCCTGCGATGATGCCTGTGCCCTTCGGGGCGGGGCTCATCATCACGCTGGCTGCACCGTGGTGACCCATGACCCTGTGGTGCAGGGTGCCGTTTTTGAGGGAGACCTTCAGCATGTTACGGCGGGCCTCTTCCATGGCCTTCTGCACGGCAGCCGGCACTTCTTTGGATTTGCCTTTGCCCATGCCAACGCGGCCATCGCCGTCACCGACCACGGTCAGGGCTGCAAAGCCCAGAATACGACCACCCTTAACCACTTTGGTCACCCGGTTAATCGCGATCATTTTTTCGCGCAGACCGTCCTCAGGACCCTCGGTCTTACCTTGCATTTTTGCTTGAACTTTTGCCATTGTGTATTCCGATCTGCTTAGAACTGCAAGCCTGCTTCACGCGCCGCTTCCGCGACCGCTTTGACGCGGCCGTGGTAAGCGAAACCGGAGCGGTCAAACGCGACTTTGTCAACGCCAGCCGCTCTGGCTTTCTCAGCCAGACGCTTGCCAATCAATTGCGCTGCAGCAATATTGCCGCCCTTGCCGGAACCGCCCAAAGCAGTACGGACTTCGGCCTCTGCCGTTGAAGCAGTGGCGAGCACACGCCCACCGTCGCCGGAGATGACCGATGCGTAGATGTGCAAATTGGTGCGGTTGACCGTCAAGCGCGCAACGCCTTGCGATGCGATCCGGATACGGGTCTGGCGCGAACGGCGCAGACGTTGCTCTTTTTTCGTCAGCATGGTCCGGCTCCTTATTTCTTCTTGGTTTCTTTAATGGCCACTTTTTCATCCGCGTAGCGGATGCCCTTGCCTTTGTAGGGCTCAGGGGGGCGCACGTCGCGGATTTCGGCAGCGATTTGACCCACGCGCTGGCGGTCAGCGCCCTTAATCACGATTTCAGTGGGTGTCGGTGTGGCAACGGAAATACCAGTCGGCATATCAATATTGACCGGGTGCGAGTAGCCCACCACCAAGTTGAGCTTGCTGCCGGTGGCCTGGGCTTTGTAACCCACGCCCAAAAGCGTCAATTTTTTCTCAAAACCCTGGGTGACACCGACGACCATGTTGTTAACCAACTGGCGCATGGTGCCGGTCATGGCATTGGCTTCACGGGATTCATTGGCGGGCGTGAAGTTCAACTTGCCACTGTCGTTGACCACGTTAACCAGCGCATTGCAGCGCAGGTGCAGCACATTGGCGGCCGCCTTGACACTGATCTGGTCGTCTTTCATCGCCACTTCAACCCCAGCAGGTATGGTGACGGGTAATTTACCTACGCGAGACATGGTGAGTTCCTCTCAGCAGATTTAGGCGACGACGCACAACACTTCGCCACCAACGCCATTGGCGCGGGCTTTGCGGTCAGTCATCACACCCTGGGGGGTGGTCACGATAGCCACGCCCAAACCGTTTTGCACGGTCGGGATGGCACCGGCGCCACGGTACACACGCAGTCCGGGGCGGCTCACGCGCTCAATGCGCTCAATCACAGGGCGACCGGCGTAGTACTTCAGGGCAATTTCCAGCTCGGCCTTGCCAGCCTCGCCGGTTACCTTAAAGGAATCGATATAGCCCTCGTCTTTCAGGACCTGGACGATGGCGACTTTGACCTTGGAAGAAGGTACCGAGACGCTGGTCTTGGCTACCATCTGCGCGTTGCGAATGCGCGTCAGCAGGTCAGCAATAGGATCACTCATGCTCATATCAAATACTCCTGCGGCTTACCAACTGGCCTTGACGATGCCAGGAATTTCACCCGCAAACGCCATCTCGCGAATCTTCGCGCGGGCAAGACCAAATTGCTGGAAGGTTCCACGTGGTCGACCTGTTATCGCGCAACGGTTACGCTGGCGTGTCGGATTGGCGTTGCGGGGAAGTTTTTGCAAGGCTAGGCGCGCCTGCATACGCTCGTCGTCACTGCGCTTGGCATCACCCGCGATTGCCTTGAGTTCAGCATGCTTTTTTGCATACTTGGCAACCAGTTTGTCGCGCTTGAGTTCGCGCTCAATCAAAGCCATTTTTGCCATTGTCGACCTCAGTTCTTGAACGGGAAGCGGAAACCGGCCAGGAGCGCTTTGCACTCGTCGTCCGACTTTGCAGTGGTGGTAATACTGATATTGAGTCCGCGCAGTGCGTCGACCTTGTCATACTCAATTTCAGGGAAGATGATCTGCTCTTTGACGCCGATGTTGTAATTACCTCGGCCATCGAACGCGCGACCGGAAATACCCCGGAAATCGCGTACACGGGGCAAAGCGACAGTCACAAAGCGATCCAAAAACTCATACATGCGCAAGCCACGCAAGGTGACCATGCATCCGATGGCTTGGCCCTCGCGAATTTTGAAGCCTGCAATTGCCTTCTTTGACTTGGTAACCACCGGCTTTTGTCCGGCAATTTTGGTCAGGTCGGAAACTGCGTTCTCCATGATCTTCTTGTCGGCAACCGCCTCGCTCACGCCCATATTCAGGGTGATCTTGGTGATGCGCGGAACCTGCATGGGTGAGGTGTAGCCGAATTTGGCCATTAGCTCAGGAGCTACTTTTTCACGGAAATGCTGTTGCAAGCGTGCCATCTCATGCCACCTTAATTTCTTCGCCGCTGGACTTGTATACGCGCACGCGCTTTCCATCGCCCAGGGATTTGATGCCTACGCGGTCAGCCTTGCCGGTGGTCGCGTTGAAAATTGCCACGTTAGACTGGTGAATCGGCATGGTCTTCTCGACAATTCCGCCACTCACACCCTTCATGGGGTTGGGCTTGGTGTGCTTCTTCACCAGATTCACACCCTCAACCAATACATGGGAGTCGTCCTTGCGGGAACTGACCACACCGCGCTTACCTTTGTCACGACCCGCGATCACGATGACCTGGTCGCCCGTACGAATTTTGTTCATGGCTTCTCCTTACAGCACTTCTGGAGCAAGGGACACGATTTTCATGAACTTTTCCGTGCGCAGTTCGCGCGTCACGGGTCCAAAAATACGGGTTCCAATGGGCTCCAACTTGGCGTTCAGCAACACGGCGGCATTGCCGTCAAACTTCACCAAAGACCCGTCGCTGCGGCGAATTCCTTTAGCCGTGCGCACCACTACAGCGCTGTAGACCTCGCCTTTTTTGACGCGTCCACGCGGCGCAGCTTCTTTGATGCTGACTTTGATGATGTCGCCCACAGTGGCGTAGCGGCGCTTAGAGCCCCCCAGCACCTTGATACAAAGGACGGATTTCGCGCCGGTGTTATCGGCGACTTCTAACCGAGATTCAGTCTGGATCATTTCAATTTTCCCAACTTGCACCGCAGGCAAAACGCCAACGATCAGTCTTGGGCCCGCTGCCTGTAACACGAACCACTCGCATCACAGTCATTTGGGCAGATACTCCGCAAAGATTTCCAGCGAAGCCTATGATTATGCACTACTAAAACGCCAATTACGAGCCGCAATCAGGGAATCTTTAAATATTTATCAGCCAGAGCAGCTAGTTGCGGCTCGCGCGGGTCGGCTATTCCGCAGGCTTGCATGACGTCTGCAACTAAAGGTGCCGCCAGGCGTGCTGCCGCCGCATCCAAAAACAGTAAGCGGCTGCGTCGCGCGAGGACATCTTCCACCGTGCAGGCGTATTCATGCTGCACCGCAAAACGAACCCTCGACGGCGACAGCCCTAGCGGCCAGACGCCGTCTAGCTTGTCGCCTGCGTGGGAAGCAGCGTCAACGGGGCCATCCAGCAGTATCGTCTGCGCCGATCGGCAGGGCGGCAAAGACGGCACCAAGCCATGCCCGGCGCAAACTTGCAGTACGTCTTCAGCCATCGCCCGATAGGTCGTCCATTTGCCGCCTGTGACAGTCACCATGCCGCCGGGGCCGACCAAAATGGTGTGCTCGCGGCTGATTTTTTTAGTCTGGCCCGTCAGCGCGCTGCCATTGCCGTTGTGCGGGCGCACCAGGGGGCGCAAACCCACCCACAGACTGCGAATATCGGCACGCGTCGGCGCAACGACCAAGAACTTGGCGGCCTCCCGCAATATGAAATCCACCTCGTCCCGCATCGCTGTGGGTTCACGTTCAACGTGCTGGCGCGGTGTATCCGTCGTGCCCAAAATGACCTTGCCCAACCAGGGCACCGCAAACAGGACCCGCCCGTCGGAGGTCTTGGGCACCATGAGAGCCGCATCCGAGCCCAGAAAGCGTGCGTCAACCACGATATGTATGCCTTGGCTGGGAGCGACCAGCGGGGGCAATTCGGGCGGCTCGTCCACGGCGGGCGCCCCGCAGGCGGCTTGCTCCTGCGCGCGCAGGTGGTCTACCCAGACGCCGGTTGCGTTGACCACGCAGCGCGCCTGTAGCTTGAAAGCTTCCCCGGTAAAAGCGTCCTCGCAACGCAATCCTGCAACTTTTCCGCCTTCAGTCACCAATTCTTTGGCCGCACAGTAGTTGACCACAAGCGCGCCATGGGCGGCTGCCGTCCGCGCCAGGGCAATCGCCAGCCGCGCATCATCAAACTGGGCATCCCAGTACAGAACGCCGCCCCGTAAACCGGCAGCCCGCGCCGCCGGAAGCAATTGCAGGGTCTGCGCCGCGTTCAAGATGCGGGTCGGGCCCAGCCCGGCGCTGCCGGCGAGCCAGTCATACAAGGTCAGACCGGCACCATAAAAAGCGCGCTCCCACCAGCGAATGGCAGGAATCACAAATGCCAGAGGATGGGCCAAACCCGGCGCAATGTGCAAGACGGTCGTGCGTTCATGCAGGGCTTCGCGCACCAGGCCGATATTGCCCTGGGCCATGTAGCGGACCCCGCCATGGAGCAGCTTGGTCGAGCGCGACGAGGTGCCTTGCGCGAAATCGTGGGAGTCCACCAAGACAACGGAGAGTCCGCGCTGCGCGGCGTCAAGCGCCAGCCCAAGGCCGGTGGCACCCCCGCCCACGATCGCCATGTCGTAGACATGCTGCTGGCGCAGTTGCGCGAGGGCGTGCTCTCGAATGGTTGGCAGGGGGCTGGCGTTTTCGGACATGGCTATCCACACATCGCGCACGACGAAAGAATGGGGGCACCACTGCCCGCTGGTCAGACCAGGACGGACAGTGGCGCGGTTGTTGCCCTGCAGACAAACTGCAAGGCGGAGGGCTTAGCGAACCTTGCCGGCTTTCCACGCATTCAGGAGCGTGTCATAGGCAATGGTCTGACCCGTAGGCTTCTCGTTAGCCAGCTTCTTCCATGGAGCACCCTTGTCACTCAGGTACTTGTTGGGGTCACCCTTGGGGTTGAGCTTGGGTGGGCACTTGGCCATTCCAGCACGCTCCAAACGGGCCATGACCTGGTCCATTTCCTCAGCCAGGTTGTCCATCGCGGCTTGCGGAGTCTTTTCACCCGTCACAGCCACTGCCACGTTTTTCCACCAGAGCTGGGCCAGCTTGGGGTAATCGGGCACGTTGGTTCCAGTCGGAGTCCAGGCCACACGGGCCGGGCTGCGGTAGAACTCCACCAGTCCGCCGAGCTTGGGCGCCATATCCGTCATGGTTTTGGACTGGATGTCGCTTTCGCGGATAGGCGTGAGGCCGACCACGGTCTTCTTCAGCGA
>CAMAQV010000031.1 GCA_945860595.1 Comamonas sp. lk | reverse complement strand
ACTGCCAGGAAAAAGACCCCGCGCTGTGCGAGATCTACATCGTCGAGGGCGACTCCGCCGGTGGCAGCGCCAAGCAGGGCCGCGACCGTAAATTCCAGGCCATCCTGCCATTGCGCGGCAAGATCCTGAACGTGGAAAAAGCACGGTACGAAAAGCTTTTGACCAGCAACGAAATCCTGACGCTGATCACCGCCCTGGGTACCGGCATCGGCAAGGCCGGTGGCAGCACAGGCAATGATGACTTCAATGTCGCCAAGCTACGCTACCACCGCATCATCATCATGACCGACGCTGACGTGGACGGTGCGCATATCCGCACCTTGTTGCTCACTTTCTTCTACCGCCAAATGCCCGAGCTGGTCGAGCGCGGCCACATTTACATTGCCCAGCCGCCGCTGTACAAAGTGAAGGCTGGCAAGGAAGAGCTCTACCTCAAAGACGCGTCCGCGCTGGACAGCTTTTTGATGCGCATCGCGCTCGTCAACGCGTCGGTCTTCACCGGCGGCCCCAACGGCACCACGCTGGTCGGCGACACCTTGGCCGAGCTCGCCCGCAAGCACCAGGTGGCACAAGCTGTGATCGCGCGCTTGCAAAACTTCATGGACGCCGAGGCACTGCGCTGCGTCGCCGACGGTGTTGCGCTCAACCTCGATACCGTCGCCGATGCCGAGGCTTCTGCTGCGGTTCTGCAAGCCCATTTGCCCGACGCCGAAGTGGCTGGCGAATTCGACGCCCGAACGGATAAACCCATTCTGCGCATCAGCCGCCGCCACCACGGCAACGTGAAAAGCAGCGTGCTCACGCAAGACTTTGTGCACGGCTCGGACTACGCCACCCTGGCCGACGCCGCAAACACCTTCAAAGGCCTGCTGCACGAAGGCGCACGCGTGACCCGCGGTGAGGGCGAGCGCGCCAAGGAAGAAAAAGTCCACGACTTCCGCCAGGCCATGGCCTGGCTGATCACCCAAGCCGAAAACGCCACGGCCCGCCAGCGCTACAAAGGCCTGGGCGAAATGAACCCCGCCCAACTTTGGGAAACCACCATGGATCCGACCGTACGCCGCCTGCTCAAAGTGCAAATCGACGACGCGATTGAAGCTGACCGCGTGTTCACCATGCTCATGGGTGACGAAGTCGAGCCGCGGCGTGAGTTCATTGAAGCCAATGCGCTGCGGGCGGGGAATATTGATATTTGAGGGTGGAAGACACCTTTGCGGCCAATCCATCCAAACGGCGCCCTTAAATCGCCACCATCTCCCGCACACCGTCCCGCTCCATATCTGCGCCCAGCCCATGGGCGCGCACCGCGCCGCGCTCCATGACGACGTACTGATCGGCCAGTTCGCGGGCAAAGTCGTAGTACTGCTCGACCAGCACGATGGCCATGTCGCCCTGGCTGGCGAGTTGGCGGATGACGCGGCCAATGTCTTTGATGATGCTGGGCTGAATGCCCTCGGTGGGTTCGTCCAAAACCAGCAGTTTGGGCTCTGCGGCCAGGGCGCGGGCGATGGCGAGTTGCTGCTGCTGGCCGCCTGAGAGGTCACCGCCACGGCGCTTGCGCATCTCATGCAGAACCGGGAACCACTCAAAGAGCTGCTGCGGCAGCGGCGTACCCGCAGGCTTGGACGCCAGGCCCATGGCGAGGTTCTCCTGCACGGTCAGGCGGCCAAAAATTTCGCGGCCCTGGGGCACATAGCCGACCCCTGCCCGCACCCGGTCAAAGGGGGCGGCGCGGTCTATCGGCTGACCGCCCAATGTGATGCTGCCGCTCTTGATGGGCACCAGGCCCATGATGGATTTGAGCAAGGTTGATTTACCAACGCCGTTGCGCCCCAGCACCACGGTGACCTGGCCCGCTGCGGCGCGCAGGCTCACATCCCGCAGGATGTGCGAGCCTCCATAGTACTGGTTGATGGAACTGACTTCAAGCATGGTGCGGGTCATGGGATTAGGGCTTTAGCGACCCAAATAGACTTCGATCACGCGCGGGTCGGCCTGCACCTGTGACAAGGGACCTTGCGCCAGCACCGCGCCGTCACACAACACCGTCACGGTCTGGGCGATGGCTTTGATGAAGGCCATGTCGTGCTCCACAACAATGAGCGAGTGCTGGCCTTTCAGGCGCAAAAAAAGTTCGGCGGTGCGTTCGGTTTCCTGGTCGGTCATGCCGGCCACGGGTTCGTCGAGTAGCAGCAGTTGCGGGTCTTGCACCAGCAACATGCCGATCTCCAGCCACTGCTTTTGCCCGTGGCTGAGTTTGCCGGCTTGGCGCGCCAGACTGTCTTGTAATGCGATGGTCTCCAACACCTCGCACAGACGCTGGTCATGGGCGGCGCTGCGGCGGTATCGCAGCGATTGCGCCACCCCTTTGTGGGTTTTGAGCGCGAGCTCCAGGTTCTCGAACACCGTGAGTTGCTCGAACACGGTGGGCTTTTGGAACTTGCGCCCGATGCCGAGCTGGGCAATCTCGGCTTCGGTGTGGCGCAGCAGGTCGATGGTGCTGCCGAAGAACACGCTGCCTGCATCGGGCCGGGTCTTGCCGGTGATGATGTCCATCATGGTGGTTTTGCCCGCGCCATTGGGGCCAATGATGCAGCGCAACTCACCCGGGGCGATGTCCAGTGACAAACGGTTGATCGCTTTGAAACCGTCAAAGCTCACACTCACGTCTTCCAGATACAAGATGCGACCGTGCGTCAGGTCCAAAGCCTCGGCGTCTATGCGCCGGCCAAACCCGGCCTCGCGCCCGCCCGATGCCGTTTGCAAGGCCTGGCGCATGTGGGCCTCTTGCAGCGCCGCGATGCGCTGCGCGCCCTGGTCCATCAGTTCGGGCGTCATGCCTGCTGCCCCCGCAGGCGGCGCAGCAAACCGATCACGCCCTGCGGCAGAAACAAGGTGACGACAATGAACAGCGCACCCAGAAAGTACAGCCAGAACTCAGGGTAAGCCACCGTCAACCAGCTCTTGGCACCGTTAACCAAAAACGCACCGACGATGGGGCCGATCAGCGTGGCGCGTCCACCCACCGCAGCCCACACGGCAATCTCAATCGAGTTGGCAGGGCTCATTTCGCTGGGGTTGATGATGCCGACCTGCGGCACATACAAGGCCCCGGCCACGCCGCACATCACCGCAGAAATAACCCAGATGGTGAGCTTGTAACCCAATGGGGCGTAGCCGCTGAACATGAGACGCGACTCGGCATCGCGCACCGCCTGCAACACGCGCCCGAACTTGGACGCCACCAGATAACGCGCCAGCAAATAAAAGCCCAGTAGAAAGAGTGCGGTCAAGACAAACAGAAACATGCGCATCTGCGGCGTGGCAATCGGCAGCCCGGCAATGCGCTTGAAATCGGTGAATCCGTTGTTGCCGCCAAAGCCGGTCTCGTTGCGGAAAAAGAGCAGCATGGCAGCAAAAGTGAGCGCCTGCGTGATGATGGAAAAGTACACGCCCTTGATGCGCGAGCGGAAAGCGAAATAGCCGAACACCAAAGCCACACAGCCTGGCACCAAGACGATGAGTACAAGGGTGGCAAACAGGCTATGGCTCAGCGCCCAATGCCAGGGCAGGGTCTTCCAGTCCAGAAACACCATGAAATCTGGCAAGGCGCTTTTGTAATTGCCGTCCAGGCCGATCTCGCGCATCAGGTACATGCCCATGGCGTATCCGCCCAATGCGAAGAACAGGCCATGGCCCAGGCTGAGAATGCCGGTGTAACCCCAGATCAAATCCATGGCCAAGGCACAAATGGCGTAGCACATGATCTTGCCCACCAGCGCCACCATGAAATCACTGATATGCAAGACGCTATCGACTGGCACCATCAAATTGAGCAGCGGCACCACAGCGCACAAGAGCACCAGTGCGGCCAGCCAAACAATGCGTGCACGACCCGCCAGCACGGGTACGGGCTGCGGCAAGTCGGCCAGAACGGGGGATGAAAACAGATCCGCCATCACCTTAGGCCTCCGCGCTGCGGCCCTTCATCGCAAAAATGCCTTGCGGGCGCTTTTGGATGAAGATAACGATAAACACCAGCACTGCAATTTTGGCCAACACCGCACCGGTCAGACCCTCCAAAAACTTGTTCAGCACGCCCAAGCCCAGTGCCGCAATCACCATGCCGGCAAGTTGCCCGACGCCGCCGAGCACCACGACCATGAATGCGTCAACGATGTAGCTTTGCCCCAAATCCGGCCCGACGTTACCGACCTGGCTCAGCGCGCACCCGGCCAACCCGGCGATACCGGAGCCCAAGGCAAAAGCATAGGTATCGACCCGGGACGTGTTCACGCCCATGCACGACGCAATAGGACGGTTTTGCGTGACAGCCCGTACAAACAAACCCAAACGGGTTTTGCCGATCAGCAAGGCCACACCCAACAGGACGCAGGCTGCGAAGGCAATGATGACGATGCGGTTGTAGGGCAGTGAAAGGTTGCCCAGCACCTGTACGCCGCCGCTCATCCAGGACGGGTTTTCCACACCCACGTTTTGCGCGCCAAACAGGCTGCGCACTGCTTGCATCAGCACCAGGCTGATACCCCAGGTGGCCAACAAGGTCTCCAATGGCCGACCGTATAAAAAGCGGATCACCCCGCGCTCCAGCACTGCGCCGACCAGCGCCGACGCCAGAAAAGCGACCGGCACGCTGGCCAGCAAATACCAGTGGAAAGCGCCGGGCAAGAACTTTTGAAACAGCAACTGCACGCAGTAGGTTGCGTAGGCGCCAATCATCATCAACTCACCGTGCGCCATGTTGATCACGCCCATGAGGCCATATGTGATCGCAAGCCCAAGCGCCACCAGCAACAGAATGGAACCCAGGCTGATACCGCTAAACACCACACCGAAGCGGTCGCCCCAGGCAAGCCGGGCTTTCACGTCGGACAGGCTGCGCTGCAAGACCTGGCGCACGGCCGGCGAGGGCTCCATAGCCAGGCGCTCGGCCAACAGAGTCTGGGTCGCCGCCTGGCTGCTGGCACCCAGCACCCGTGCGGCCTCGACGCGGCGGCCTTCGTCTGTGCTAGCCAGCAAAGCAGCCGCCCGCAATTGGCCCAGAGCCTGGGCGATATCCGATTCGGTTTCCTGCGCCAGCGCACGCTCCAGCAGCGGCAGCTGCGCCTCACCGACCTGGCCTTGCAAACTCCTGGCCGCAGCGCGCCGGACAGTCGCCTCCGGAGCGAGCAATTTGAGCGCGGCCAGGGCGTTGTCCAGTTCACCGCGCATGCGGTTGTTGTTGACCACATCTTCTGCGGCAGCGAGCGCCTCTGCGTTCAGCACCACAGGTGCGCCGGTGACAGCGTCAAGAGCTGTGTCACCTTGAAAAATAAGGGGCTTGTTGTCCACGATTTTGACGGCGTCTTCCGCCAGGGCCTGGATGAATACCAAGGTCGGTGCGTCTGCTTGTGCGACAGCGGCCTGCACAGCCTGGATGCGGGCGCTGCCCTCGCCCCGCGCCATGGCCAACGCTGCCTCGGGCGTCAGGGCATAGCAGCCAGACATCCAGACCAGAAACAGACCACAACAAACACGCAGAAACACCATCAGGACCAGTCAAAAAATAAGTTTTGAGGAGAGTGGAGACTGGCTTCGCCACGCGCCGCCGAAGCCCGGCGGCGCGCGCGCAGTCAACAGCGCGCGGTATGCGCGCCGACGGCTTTATTTGGCAGGCTCATCAGGCTTCTTGTCGTTGCCTTCAATGAACGGGCTCCATGGCTTGGCCTTGACAGGCCCGGGTGTCTTCCACACCACGTTGAACTGGCCATCGGCTTTGATCTCGCCAATGAAGACCGACTTGTGCAGATGGTGGTTCTTCTCATCCATCTTGGAGGTGATGCCGCTGGGCGCTTTGAAGGTCTGACCTGCCATGGCGGCAATCACTTTGTCGACATCGGTGGACTTGGCTTTTTCTACCGCCTGCTTCCACATATTGATGCCGATGTAGGTGGCTTCCATCGGGTCATTGGTCAAAGGCTTGTCTTTATGGCCGGCAATGCCCTTGGCCTTGGCGTAGTCGCTCCACTTCTTGATGAAGGCATCGTTGGTGGGGTTCTTGATGCTCATGAAGTAGTTCCATGCCGCCAAGTGGCCCACCAGCGGCTTGGTGTCCACACCGCGCAGCTCTTCTTCACCCACGCTGAACGCCACCACGGGCACGTCTTTGGCCTTCAAGCCTGCGTTGCCCAGCTCTTTGTAGAAGGGCACGTTGGAGTCACCGTTGATAGTGGACACCACGGCGGTCTTGCCACCGGCTGAGAATTTCTTGATGTCGGCCACGATGGTTTGGTAATCGCTGTGGCCAAACGGGGTGTATTTCTCGTCGATGTCACTGTCTTTCACGCCTTTGGACTTCAGGTAGGCACGCAGGATTTTGTTGGTGGTGCGGGGGTAGACGTAGTCGGTACCCAGCAAGACCCAGCGCTTGGCACCGCCGCCGTCTGCGCTCATCAAATAGTCAACGGCGGGGATGGCCTGCTGGTTGGGCGCAGCACCGGTGTAGAACACGTTTTTGGACAGCTCTTCACCCTCGTACTGCACGGGGTAGAACAGCAAACCGTTCATTTCTTCCACCACCGGCAGCACCGACTTGCGCGACACCGAGGTCCAGCAGCCAAAGATCACCGCGACTTTGTCCTGACCCAGCAGCTGCTTGGTCTTCTCGGCGAAAAGCGGCCAGTTGGACGCAGGGTCAACCACCACGGGCTCGAGCTGCTTGCCCAGCACGCCGCCCTTTTTGTTGATCTCGTCAATGGCCATGAGCACGGTGTCTTTCAACACGGTCTCGGAAATGGCCATGGTGCCCGAGAGGCTGTGCAGCACGCCGACCTTGATGGTCTCAGCGGCCTGTGCCTGCGGCAGGGACAAGAGGTTTGCGCCGACCAGCGCAGCGGACATAGCCAGTAATTTAAGGTGACCCCGACGATTTGACATGTGTGATAACTCCAGGCAACAGGTAATGAAATGGAACGCATCGCTAGACGCGAAAGTGGTTTCGCAACGACCGTGCCAAGTACGCTCATGCTGCGGCGCAGCAGGCAAGGCCGATTCAGGCCTCGCACTGGTGCCAATTTCGGCACCATTCAAGAGCGTTTTTCCAAGGTAGGCGCACCACAAGGTTGCGCCGCGTCAGTTCGGTGCGGAGCACGACAGGGCGCGCGCGTCTGCGCATGCAGGCATGTCACTTGCGAAGCAAGCTGGTTACCATTGCCACGCATTCACCCCGGACACACCACGATGGAACTCACACCGCGCGAAAAAGACAAGCTGCTGATATTTACCGCCGCCCTCTTGGCCGAGCGGCGCAAGGCGCGTGGCCTCAAGCTCAATTACCCGGAAGCCATTGCCCTGATCAGTGCCGCGGTCATGGAAGGCGCCCGCGATGGAAAAACCGTGGCCCAGCTGATGAGCGAAGGTCGCAGCGTTCTGACCCGTGCCGACGTGATGGAGGGCATTGCCGAAATGATTCCCGATATCCAGGTGGAAGCCAGCTTCCCTGACGGCACCAAGCTGGTGACCGTGCACCAGCCAATCGTGTAAACGCACCGACCATCTATTCAGTAAGGAGACCGCTATGTCCGCATTCGCTATGCAAGTTATTACCGCCCTCACCATGCTTGCCGCAAGCACGGCCACCTGGGCCCATGAAGGCCATGGCATGGACGGAAGCCACTGGCACGCCACCGACATCTGGGGCGTGTTGGCCCTCGTCGGCGCCGCAGCCCTGTACTACCACCGCCGCAAATAAGCCATGACCCCCGGCGAAATCATCACTGGCGAGGGCGAGATCACGCTCAACGCCGACCGGCGCACCCTCACGCTGCTGGTGCGCAACACCGCCGACCGGCCCATCCAAGTGGGCTCGCATTACCACTTTGCCGAAACCAATGCTGCTTTGGGTTTTGACAGAGAGCAAGCACGGGGCATGCGACTCCATATCGCCTCGGGCTCAGCCGTGCGCTTTGAGCCAGGGCAGGAACGCACCGTGGAACTGGTGGACTATGCCGGTGGCCGAACCGTCTACGGCTTTCGTGGTTTGACGCAAGGAACTCTTTAAATGGCACGCATGGATCGCCGCGCCTACGCGGAAATTTTTGGCCCCACCGTGGGCGACCGGGTGCGGCTGGCTGACACCGAATTGCTGGTCGAAGTCGAGGCGGACTACACCTTGCGCGCGGGCAGCTACGGCGAGGAGGTCAAGTTCGGCGGCGGCAAAACCATACGCGACGGCATGGCACAGTCGCAGGCCACTCGGGCGCAGGGCGCGGTGGACTGCGTAATGACCAATGCGCTGATCCTGGACCATTGGGGCATTGTTAAAGCCGACATCGGTCTCAAAGGCGGGCGCATCGTGGCCATAGGCAAAGCCGGCAACCCGGACACACAGCCGGGCGTGGACATAGTCATCGGGCCGGGCACCGAAATCATCAGCTGCGAAGGCAATATCGTCACCGCAGGCGGTATTGACTGCCATATCCATTTCATCTGCCCGCAGCAAATTGAAGAAGCCCTGGCCAGTGGCGTGACCACCATGATGGGCGGGGGCACGGGTCCGGCCACCGGCACCTTTGCCACCACCTGCACGCCGGGTGCCTGGAATATCGAGCGCATGCTGCAAGCTGCCGATGCCTTCCCTATGAACTTGGGCTTTTTCGGCAAGGGCAACGCCAGCCTGCCCGCAGCGCTGCGCGAGCAGGTTGAGGCCGGTGTCATCGGCCTCAAACTCCACGAAGACTGGGGCACCACGCCTGCGGCCATCAGCAACTGCCTGGACGTGGCCGACGCCATGGACATCCAGGTGGCGATTCACTCCGACACGCTCAACGAGTCCGGCTTTGTCGAAGACACGATTGGCGCAACCAAAGGCAGAACCCTGTGCGCCTTCCACACCGAAGGCGCGGGCGGCGGCCACGCACCCGATATTCTGAAAGTGGTGGGCCAAGAAAACTTTTTGCCCAGCTCGACCAACCCAACCATGCCCTACACGGTGAACACGCTGGACGAGCACGTGGACATGCTCATGGTCTGCCACCACCTGGACGCCGGTATCGCCGAAGACCTGGCCTTTGCCGAGAGCCGCATCCGCAAAGAAACGATTGCCGCCGAAGACGTGCTGCACGACCTGGGTGCGATCAGCATGATGAGCAGCGACAGCCAGGCTATGGGCCGTGTGGGCGAAGTCATCATCCGCACCTGGCAGACCGCGCACAAAATGAAAGCCCAACGCGGCTGGCTGGCCCCCGATGCGGGCCGCAGCGAGGCAACCGAATTGCAGCAACGCAACGACAACTTCCGCGCCAAGCGTTATGTCGCCAAATACACCATCAACCCGGCCATTTCCCACGGCATCAGCCACGAAGTGGGCAGCGTGGAAGTGGGTAAATGGGCCGATTTGGTGGTGTGGAAGCCTGCGTTTTTTGGCGTCAAACCGTCGCTTGTCCTCAAAGGCGGCTTCATCGCCATGGCCGCCATGGGCGACCCCAGCGCCTCCATCCCCACGCCCCAACCCGTGCACTACCGCCCTATGTTTGGCGCCTATGGCGGGGCGCTGCAACGCGGCTCGCTCACCTTTGTGTCGCAAGCCGGTATGGACGCGGGCATCCAAACCCGCTTCGGCCTGGGCAAGACCTTGGCAGTTGCCAAAAACATGCGCGGCGTGCGCAAGCAGCACATGGTGCACAACCACTACCTGCCCACCATGGAGATTGACGCCCAGACCTACAGCGTGCGCGCCGACGGCCAGTTGCTCACCTGCGAACCGGCAACCACCTTGCCGATGGCGCAGCGTTACTTTTTGTTCTGATGTTGTCGGGGCCGTTCAGCCGCGCCTTAGAGCGCTTGTATGTGAGCGCGGATCCAGGCGGCAAAGCTGGCTTCGTCGCTATCGCCTGCGGCGAGGCCGAGCATGGTGATGACGCAATCAGCGTCTGTCGCCTGCAGCTCAAAACCATTGAGCACCAAGAAAAGCTCGGTCGCTACGAAGGCGGTGCGCTTGTTGCCATCCGAAAACGGATGGTTGCGCGCAATGCCAAATCCGTAGGCCGCCGCGAGTTCGGCTCCGTCCGGCGAGCCGTAATGTGCGAGCTGCTCGGCGCGGGCAAGCGCGGACTCCAATGCGTTGGCATCGCGCAGTCCGGCCAATCCGCCGTGCTCCGCAAGCTGTTCAGCGTGAACTACGTACAGAACGTCCGAGCTCAACCAACGCCAGGGTTGCTTGGCCGAACTCACTTGGCCAACTCGTGCAGAACCGTCCGTCGGTTTTTCATAATGCGACGCGCCTCGGCCATTTGCTGCTCAAACTCGGGGTCGTATGTTGAAAGCATGAATCCATTGACGGCCTCGCTGACAAACAGGCTGTCGCCTTTCTCCAGTTTCAGCCGCGCCAGCATCTCCTTAGGAAAAATCACACCGACAGAATTGCCAATTTGGGTTAATTTAAGTGCAGACATCGCAGCCTCCAAGTTATTACGCTTGTAATACTACCCACTATCGCGCTCGGAGGCAACTCCTGGGCGGGCTCTCCGCTTCATAACGCAAACGTCCATAAATCGCTCAACACACGCCATGCCCCAAACCTCCAAACTCATCCCCCAAGGCGCGGGCCTTGCGTCTGCACTGTTGAAGCGTGCATCGACCATGGAGCTGGATTGGGACACGCGGCAAAAGAGCCGCTTTGAGGCGAGCGACTCGGCGGGCCGCAGCATCGGGGTTTTTCTGCCGCGCGGGACCGTGGTGCGCGGCGGCGATGTGCTGGTGGCAGACGACGGTTCGCTGGTGCGGGTTATCGCAGCTCCGCAGCCGGTGCTCAAGATCACCCATTGCACGAACCACGGCACGCCCTACGACCTGATCCGCGCGGCCTACCACCTGGGCAACCGGCATGTGCCGATTGAGCTCAAACCCGATCACCTCAAGATCGAATCCGACCACGTGCTGGCCGAGATGCTGCGCGCCATGCACCTGATCGTGCATGCGGTGGACGAAGCGTTTGAGCCGGAAAACGGCGCGTACGCCAGCGGCGGCCACGCCCACGGCGGTCATGGACACAGCCACGATCACGGCCATGCACACGGCGATGGTCATCCGAGCGACCTCAGCCATGTAGCGCCCACGCGCAGTGCCATCCCCATCGCAGCTGCCCCGCATGTCCACGGCCCGGGTTGTGGCCACGCGCACTGATACGCAGGCCATGCTGGACACCAGCCTGATGCAGCTGATGTGGCTGGCCTCGCCGGCCTTGCCGATAGGCGGCTTTTCCTACTCCGAGGGACTGGAGGCTGCGGTGGACGCGCAATACGCCGCGAGCGAAGCCGACGCGAAGGCATGGTTGCTGGATCAGCTGCACATCACAGTGGCGCGCGCAGACCTCGCCGTAGTGGCGCTGGCGCTACAAGCGTGGGCGCGGGATGACGCTAGCGAGATCGCCCGCCTCAACGCCTGGGTTTTGCAGACCCGCGAGAGCGCCGAGCTGCGCGCACAAACCGAGCAGATGGGCCGCTCGCTGCTGGAATGGCTGCGCAACCACCACATGAACGATGGCGGCGCAATTGGCGCGTCCCCGGGCGCTGCGCGCGACCTGCAAGCCGACGTGGCCACGCTGGCCGCGATGGACCCGAGCTACCCCCTGGCGTTTGCCCTGGCGGCCAGCCACAGCCAAGCCCCGGCGCGCGCCGCCCTGTTGGCTTTTGCCTTTGGCTGGGCCGAGAACATGGTGCAGGCGGCGATCAAATCGGTACCGCTGGGTCAAAGCGCAGGCCAACGCATCCTGGCCGCGCTGGCTGCCGATATTCCGCAAGCGGTGGACCGGGCTCTGGCCACACCGTTTGACGAACTGCAAGCCTTTTCCCCCATGTTGGCGATTCTGAGCGCGCGGCATGAGGTGCAATATTCCCGCCTTTTTAGATCCTGAAAGACCCGCTATGTCCGCCCTTCACCACATCGCCAACCGCAGCAAAAAACTCCCGCCCTTGCGCGTGGGCATAGGCGGCCCGGTGGGCTCCGGCAAAACCACGCTGCTGGAAATGCTGTGCAAAGCGATGCGTGACAAATACGACCTGGTGGCGATCACCAACGACATCTACACCAAGGAAGACCAGCGCCTGCTCACCGTGAGCGGCGCGCTGCCGGCTGAGCGCATCATGGGCGTGGAGACGGGTGGCTGTCCGCACACGGCGATCCGGGAAGACGCGTCCATCAATTTAGAGGCCATCGACCGCATGCTGGTGGATTTTCCCAACGCCGACGTGGTGTTTATCGAGAGCGGCGGCGACAACCTGGCCGCCACCTTCAGCCCCGAATTGAGTGACCTGACCATCTACGTGATTGACGTAGCCGCGGGCGAAAAGATTCCCCGCAAAGGCGGGCCGGGCATCACCAAAAGCGATTTGTTCGTGATAAACAAAACCGACCTTGCGCCCTACGTGGGCGCGAACCTGGACGTGATGCACGCCGATACCACCCGCATGCGCAGCACACCCAAAGGCCTCAAGCCTTTTGTGATGACCAATTTGAAGACGCTCACCGGGCTGGATACGGTGGTCGCATTTATTGAAGAAAAAGGCATGCTCAAGGCCTGATCCCCGATCTGCGGCCGGCGCTTGCGCGTGGGGGGTGCGCCGTATCATCCCCGCTTGCTTGATAACCCCGAGCCCGCATGATCCGCCTGACCGAACTCAAACTCCCGCTCTCGGCGCTGCCGGTGGCCACGCGCCGCGCCGCAGACGCACCCAGCGAAACCGAGGCCGACCGCCTGCCGCTGGCCCATCCAGTGGACGCGTTGCGGGCACTGGCCGCCCAAGCCCTGGGCGTGGCGCCACATGACATCAGCGAACTCCAGGTCTTCAAACGCAGTTTCGATGCGCGCAAGGCGGATGTATTGGCGGTTTTCATCGTCGACGCGACGCTTCCGGCAGACATGGAAGCAGCGGTTTTAGCGCGTCTGGAGGCGCACCCGCACATCGGCCCCACGCCTGACATGGCGTATCAATTTGTGGCGCAGGCAGCCGCCGCGCTGCCGCTGCGCCCGGTGGTCGTGGGTTTTGGCCCCTGCGGCATATTTGCCGCGCTGCTGCTGGCGCAGATGGGCTTCAAGCCCTTGGTGCTAGAGCGTGGCCCGCAGGTGCGCCAGCGCACGCAGGACACCTGGGATTTGTGGCGCAAGCGCAATCTGCATCCGAACAGCAATGTGCAATTTGGCGAAGGCGGTGCGGGCACGTTTTCGGATGGCAAGCTGTGGAGCCAGATCAAAGACCCGCGCCATCTGGGGCGCAAGGTCATGCAAGAGTTTGTCAACGCCGGTGCGCCGCCGGAAATTTTGGTGGAAGCGCATCCGCACATCGGCACGTTCAAACTGGTGCGCGTGGTGGAAAACCTGCGCGCGCGCATCATCGCGCTGGGTGGCGAGGTCTGCTTCGGTCAGCAGGTCACCGATTTGTATCTGGAGACGCGCGGCGGTGCGCAAAGCGTGTGCGGCCTGCAAGTGCTGGATCTGGCCAGCGGCCAACGGCGGGACATCTCAGCACGGCAGGTGGTGATGGCGCTGGGCCACAGCGCGCGCGACACCTTTGCCATGCTGCACTCACGCGGTGTGGCGATGCAGGCCAAGCCCTTCTCGGTGGGCTTTCGTATCGAGCATCCACAAGGCGTGATCGACCGCGCCCGCTGGGGCCGCCATGCCGGAAACCCGCTGCTGGGTGCGGCAGATTACAAGCTGGTACACCACGCCCAGAACGGGCGCAGCGTTTACAGCTTCTGCATGTGTCCGGGCGGCACGGTGGTGGCTGCCACCTCCGAGCCCGGGCGGGTGGTGACCAACGGCATGAGCCAGTATTCGCGCAACGAACGCAACGCCAACGCCGGCATTGTGGTGGGCATAGAACCAGGTGACTATCCCCACGATACGAATAGCTGGGTTGCCGCCTTCGGCGCGCACGACGGCGAACGCTATGCGGCAGAAACCCAGACGCTGCTGGGCGGCACCCCGCCCAGCGCCAACCGGGCGCACCCCTTGTCAGGCATTGTTTTGCAGCGCGGGCTTGAATCAGCCGCCTATGTACTGGGCGGCGAAAGTTACGTGGCACCGGGCCAGTTAGTGGGCGACTTTCTGGCCGGGCGCGCATCCACCACCTTCGGTGCGGTACAGCCCTCGTACCGCCCGGGCGTGCACCTGACCGATCTGGCGCACAGCCTGCCGCCGTATGCGATTGCCGCCATCCGCGAAGCCTTGCCGGTCTTCGGGCGAAAAATCAAAGGCTTTGATATGGCAGATGCGGTGTTGACCGGGGTAGAAACCCGCACATCCAGCCCGCTCAAGATGCCGCGCGGCGAGGATTTGCAAAGCAGCAATGTGCGCGGCCTGTATCCGGCAGGCGAAGGCGCGAGCTACGCCGGGGGCATCTTGTCCGCTGGGGTGGACGGCATCCGCGTTGCCGAGGCTCTGGCGGGCGCGCTGCCCGATTCAAGCGCAACCCGCTGAGCCGCCAGCAGCGGCCAGCGTGCCGCACGGCCACGCAAAGCTGACACACAAGACGCCGTCGCGCCAGAAACGGCCGTCTAAACCTCCGCGATAAATAAAGTATAGTTGCCAATAAATATCTGATTTTGGCCGCTGCCAAAGCGCAGTTTGCAGGGAGGATCACATGCACATGTTCACGGTTTTGGCACTGGGCCTGAACGCCGCCGAAGAGCGCGAGCTGGCGACTTTTTGCAAATTCGCCTCGCGCAAAACCCATTCGTGGTCGCTCTCCAGCACGCTGCGGCAAGCAACAGGCGTTCTGCTCGGGAGCAGCCTCCCCGGGCATATTGCGGCGGCGGTTGCGTTTCAGGCGGCGGGCGGACGCATCGTTCTGCTCAGTGAAACCGGGCTGCACGAAAGGCTGACCGCGGTGCGCAAACCGCTGCAGCTCGACCGGGCTTTTGCTGTGTTCAACCATTTCCGAACCCAGCAGTCTCACAACGCGCTGACACCGAATGAGGCTGCCTACCTGGCCTTTGAATCCGCCTTCTCCACGGCGCTCGGGCAGGGCATGGGTGTGCAGGGTGATCAGGCCAAAGTACTGCCGCTGATTCGTGCGCCCTTGGTTCCCGAACCCCAACTCGATAGCCGTACCACCAGCCAGTCTTACGCCGGTTCCGTGATGGTCGTAGATGACAGTCCGGTGGCGCAAAACTACCTGCGCAACCGCGTGTTGGCCATGGGACTGGATTGCGATGTGGCGGCCAGCGGCGACGAGGCCCTGTTACGCATCTCCCAGAAAAACTATGCCGTGGTGCTGCTCGATATCCATATGCAGGGGATAGACGGTTACCAGACCTGCAGAGCCATCAAAAGCTACAAGCGCGGCGGCATCGTGCCCAAAGTAGTCATGACCAGCAGCAGAACCGGCACGATCGACAAGATCCGCGCATCCATGGCCGGCTGCGACGGCTATCTGACCAAACCCATTAACGAGGCGGAGCTGGCCCGCATGCTATCCACCCACATCAAGCAAAGCCTCACCGTCGGTGCGCCGGGCTTGTCGACAGCACCGGGCGCACGGCCCCCCTTCCAGTCCATGTCATAGATACCAGGAGCAGATATGAAGAAAGTCATGATCGTCGAAGATTCACCGGTCGATTGCGAGCATCTGAGCAGAATTCTGCGCGACGCGGGGTGCGATATCAGCACTGCCCCGTCGGGGGATGCGGCGCTGGACATGCTGCAACGCAGCCGCCCGGATCTGGTGCTCATGGACGTCAACATGCCGGGAACCGACGGCTTTGCCACAGCCCGAAAAATGAGCCGCCAGGCCGACACCAAGAACATTCCGGTCGTTTTCGTCACCAGCAAAGACCAAAAAGCAGACCGGGTTTTTGCCCAGATGCTGGGCGCCAAAGGCTATGTCACCAAGCCTTACCAAGCAGCCGACATTCTGGCTTTTCTTTAATCGCCCCCTGCGAAAGAACTGCCATGGATACCGCGCTCCCATCGGAATGCGCCGACGCGGCAACCATGGATCCGATTACCCGGGCCGCGTACCGGATTGCCTGTGGGCCCTGGCTGCTGGCATTCAATTTGGAATGGGCCACCCATATTTCGGAGGCGTTTTCGCTGAATCCGATTCCCCGCGCGCCGGCCTGGTTGGCCGGGTGCACCAACGCCGATGGGCTCTTGGTTCCAGTTGTGGATCTGTTACTGCTGATTGATCCCCGGGCGCAGAACGCTGTGCAAACCGTTGCCACCTCCCGGAACGAAAAAGTTCGCCTGCTGCTGGGAAGCCATTCGGCCGGTGAAAACAAAGAGGCCATTGGCTTGCTGTTCACCGGTCTGCCGCAGCAAATCCGCTTTACGCCCCAGGCGCTGCCACCCGATATGCCATTGCCAGCCCTGCTGAAGACCGTGGCACTGGGCTTTGCCCAGGCGGCTGACGGACTTGCAGCGCTGGAGTTGGATACCCGCAGCCTGATTGATCTGTGCATGGGCCAGCTCGACACCGCTGATGAATTGTTCGTAAGCCCCTGATTTCCGAGTAACTGTCACTACTTCCGAGGTACCCCGCATGCTCAACACTTTCCGGTCCAGACTGATTGCACTCATGGTGTTTTTGGTTTTTGTACGCGTGGTGCAAGGCTATTTTTCCATTAGCCAACTGAATACTTACCAGGGGTTCGTCTCGGCGACAACCTCTGTAGATGAAGTTCAGACCCGCTTCGGCAACGTGCATTTGCTCAGCGCGGAACTGTTAACCGAGGCGATTGAGTACGCGAATGCCGTGCTGCAAAAAGACCCCGAGCGAAGCGAAGAAGCCGGTAAAAAGCTGCAGGAGCTCATTGACGAAGTCCGCAAAGCCAATTTATTTGACTTTCCCAAAAATCTTCCGCCTGACATATTGAAGGACCTCACTGACACCCAGGCCCGAACCGAAAACTACACCAAACTGGCGGAGACACTGATGGCTGTACCGGCCGATGCACCGACCGTAATCCGCGACGCGCAGCGAGCAGTTATATATGACTTTGACCAGCGCCACCCTATGCTGGAGTCGATTGGCTGGCGCCTGGCTCAGAGAATTGCTGCAATTCAGGCAGACTCCTCAGCAGCTAGAAGCGGCTTTGAGCGCGCCATCGTCTTTGGCCAGACTTTCACCGAACTGGTGGTGGTTGCAATGATCATTTGGTTCTACCGCAATTTAAATAGTGGCTTCGGACGCCTGGAGTCCGCAATCCGCCGGATCAACGGCGGCGATTTTTCGGCCCGCGCAGATATGACCGGACAGGATGAGCTCAGCACCATCGGCCAGAATTTCGACAAGCTCCTGGATGAGCGTTTGGTCAGTGAGGCCGTCAAGCGGCAAGAAAATGAAGCGATGAACGAGTCCGCTATCACTTTGCTTGGGGCGGTGCTTGCCTTGTCAGACCGCGACTTGCGCGTGCGGGCACCGGTGGACGACAACATTGTGGGCACGATTGCCTCCTCCATCAACCAGCTCGCTGACGAGACGGCCCAGGCCCTGAACAGTGTGCAAACGCTTACGCTGCAACTCGAACAGGCAACGCAGGAAACCCGGCAACAGGCGCAAGAGGTGGACCAAGCCATTGCCCAGGAGCAGGTGCTGCTCAAAGGCATGGAGGCAACGCTGGCCGACACCTCGGCCCAGCTGCTGAGCGTGGCCCAGTTGTCGCAACGCTCGACCGCATCAGCGGGCCGTACTGCCAGTGCGGCTGCCGCTGCGCAGGATGCGGTTGGAAGCACCGTGCGAGGAATGGAGCAGTTGCGCCAGGTCATGGGCGATACCGAGAAGCGCTTCAAGAGCCTGGCCCAGCGCTCACAGGAAATTTCCACTGCGGTGGCCCTGATCAACACCATCTCGGAGCGCACCCATGTGTTGTCGCTCAATGCCTCTATCCAGGCCGCTGCCGCCGGCGATGCCGGACGCGGTTTTGCCGTAGTGGCCCAGGAGGTACAGCGCCTGTCTGATGCATCCAGCAAAGCGGCCAACGAGATTGCCGCGATGGTGGACAACATCCAGGCCGAGGCCAACGAATCACTGGTGAACCTGAACCGCCTGGTGACCGACGTGGTCAGCCAAACCGGACGGGCTGAGTCAGCGGCGAAAGAGATGCAACTGGCCCAGACTGCAACCGAAGAACTGATCGCCATGGTGGGGCAAATTGCGGCGTCCTCTGAAGTCCAGCAGGAATTGGCGGCTTCCTTGCGCAAGTCGATTGACGAGATCAACCAGTCCACCGTGCAAACCAGTGCGGCCATGGCAGCCCAGAAAGCATGGACCACAACGCTGGTGGACTACGCGCAGGGCTTGCGCGACAGCGTCTCAGAGTTCACCCTCGATCAGCCCACCTCTCAACCCGCAGCCTGATCAGGTGGAGTACACCGCGTGATACTGGCGCTTTTGCATCAGGAGCTGAGCGAGTCGGCTCCAACGCTGGCCGTACTGCAAGCCTGGACGCAGAGGGAGCCGGTCAGCGACGAGGCCTTCGACGCGGCTCTGGATTTCCTCGACCGTTTCACCCAGGCCGTGCAAGCCAGCGGTCTGGATGGCCTGGCCGAATACCTGGGTCTGGTACGTCTGCTGCTGACTCAGTGCCACGCTGAGCCCGCGCGTGACAACGCGGAGGCCGAACGCAGCCGTTTGGCCGGCTGGCAAGGGGCAACCCGGCTGTACCTTAAGGAACCAGGCAGCGCGTACGCAGTTGAAGCGATCGAGTACTCACTCGCCGCGAGTACCGCGACCGTGGATTTGGCCTGGCAGGAGGAGCTGATTGAACGTCTGCTGGCCGCGCCACAACTCTCTGAAGCAAGCGATGCCACCGCAGAGCCTGATGTAGCAGAAGACGCACTGGACTACGCGCTGGATGTGGCAAACGTGGAGCCGGATCAACTGCAAGTCTTCCTCTTTGATGCGCCAAGGCAGGTTCTGGAGATTGAGACTGCTGTTTCCGCCTGGGGCTCTGGAAGCTGCACGGTCGCACAGATACAAGAAGCTATGCGCGCAGCACACACACTCAAGGGCAGTGGCTACATCCTGGGACTGCGCGGTGTAGGACGGCTGTCACACCACCTTGAAGATGTACTGGAGTGCGGTGTAGAAGACGTGCAGCACGGTATCCCCCCGCCCTCGGCGCTCTTGGGTACCCTGCAGCGTGCCGTAGACATGCTGCAACAGATAGTAGGATTTTTGCAAGGCCAAGAGGCGGAACCAAGCGGTGTGCACCTGATGGGGGAAGCGCTGCGGGTCGCTGCCCGGTGGTTACACAGCGACCGCGCAGCGGCCCCGCCGTTTCCGCCGCACACGGCAAACCCGGACCTCGAGGCGCTTGCAGGCACGGCACCTACCGAGCAGATATGGACACCAACACAAAACGCCTCCCTGCGAGAGGCCACGTCCCAGGCACACGCAGCCAGTGCGGTACACGGAATCACTTCGGTACAGAGTCCTGCGGCAGCACAAGCCGCTCCCCCAGCGCAGCAGGCTCCCCTGCAACTCGACTCGGCGCATATGGATCTCTTGTTGCGCCGCAGCGGCCAAAGCATGGGCCGCAATGCCCGCTTGCTGGATCTGGCGCGCAGCGCTGAGGGCTGGCTCCAGGCGCTGACAGCGGGTAACCGCGAACTGTTGGAAGCCATTACAGACCTGACCCAACTCGTCAAAAACCAGTCTTTTCAAGCCCACGAGACCATGCGCACGCGGGACGACTTTGACCTGTTGGAGCTCGACCGGTACGACGCACTGCAGAACATGGTGCTGTCAATGGAAGAAAAAGTACGGGACCAGCAGGAATTTCTTGCCCAGAGTAAAGCCGTATCCGGGCAGTTGGAAAACCATCTGCGCGAGGGCGGTGCCGCCTTGGCCGACCAGCGCCAGGATCTGCTGAAGGTGCGTGCCACAACCGTGAAAACCATTGCAGCCCGTTTGCGCCGCATCGTGGCGCAAACGGCTGAAACGACCGGACGTAGTGTGCAGTTCATACTGCACGGCGACGATATTCAGGTGGATGGCATGGTCTTGCAAAAGCTGGTGGAGGCTTTGCTCCACGTCTTGCGCAACGCGGTGGACCACGGCATCGAATCTCCGGCTGAACGCGTGGCCGCAGGAAAGCCGCAAGCAGGTGTGGTCGAGGTGCGTTTCGCACGCAACGCGGACCGGGTGACGGTCACTGTGCGCGACGATGGGCGGGGTCTAGACAGCGCCATGATCCGCCAAACCGCGATTGCCAACGGTCTGTTGGGGCAGGACAGCGAGATCGACGAACAAGCGCTTTTCAACCTGATTGTGCTGCCCGGCTTCTCCACACGGGAGCGTGTTACGGAAACATCCGGACGCGGTGTGGGCATGGACGTGGTCAACGACCGCTTGCTCCAGCTGCAGGGCGAATTACAGATCCACAGCGTAAGTGGGCAGGGGTGTGCGTTCCGGATGACAGTGCAGGCCAACAGCGGCGTGGTCCACGCGGTACTGATGGCCTGCGGCGACGGCATATTTGCAGTTCCCAGCGATGTCATCGACAGCATCGTTCCCGCATCGGAAGCCTCCTACAGCTTAACTGCCGATGGGCAAACCATGCTGCACCACGCGGATCAGGAGATGCCGACCAGCGTGCTGGCCGATTGGCTGCACATCGACAGCGACATGGCTGCCGACCGCCGAACACCGGTGATCGTTCGCATTCTGGGTCGACCCATGGCGCTGCTGGCCGATGCCGTACTGGATGCACGCGAGTTGATTTTGCAAGGGGTCGGTCGTCTGGTTCGGCGTGTGGGCGGACTGTCGTCCGCCGCTTTAACACCGGATGGGAAGGCCATTTTTATGCTGGACTTGCAAGCGCTGCAACGCGGCACCGAGCGCGCCAGTTACCAGCAGGGCACACGTCGCATGCAACAACGTGCCCGCATCGCACCCGTGCGTCTTTTGGTGGTCGACGACGCCTGGGCCGTACGCATGACCATGAAGCAACTGCTGGAAGACGCGGGCTACCGTGTCGACACCGCCCATAACGGCAACGCCGCTTTGGACAGTCTGCGCCAATCACCGGCCGACCTGGTGATTACCGACCTAGAAATGCCGGACCTCAACGGGCTGGAACTCGCGCGGCGCATGCGCAGCTTTCCGGCGTGGACGGACATACCCTTAATCATGGTCACATCACGGAGTGCGGACAAGCACCGGCAGGCGGCCATAGAAGCTGGGGTTCAGCTGTACCTGACCAAACCCTACCGCGACCCCGATCTCTTGGCCCACGTTCGCAGCATGCTGGCGGAACGAGCGCTCAGCGGTACAAGCGCCCTGCACACCACCGCCCAGACTGAAGCCAGCCCGGTGGCTCAGCTGGCCTGACGCAGGGCGGCGATACGCTCCTCAATCGGGGGATGCGTGGAGAAAAGCTGACCGATGCTGCCGGCAATACCGAATGCGGCCACGCTCTTGGGCAACTCCCCTGGTGCCATGCCGCCCAAACGCGCCAATGCGTTGATCATGGGTTGGCGGTTTCCCATCAGTTGGGCGGCCCCCGCATCGGCGCGGAACTCGCGCTGGCGGCTGAACCAGGCGACCACCATGGCCGCAGCAAAGCCCAAGACGATATCGAGCACGATGGTGGTGACGTAATAGCCGATGCCCGGGCCGCTGCGCTCCTCGTCGTTTTTACGCAGAAAGCTGTCCACCGCATAGCCAATCACGCGGCTGAGGAAGACGACAAAGGTATTCATCACGCCCTGTATCAGTGTCATGGTCACCATGTCGCCGTTGGCAATATGGGCCACTTCATGGCCGAGCACCGCCTCCACCTCGTCGCGGGTCATGCCCTGCAACAGCCCGGTGGATACGGCTACCAGCGCCGAGTCACGGAAAGCGCCAGTTGCAAAGGCATTGGGTTCGCCTTCAAAAATACCGACCTCGGGCATACCGATGCCAGCCTGTTGCGAAAGTTTTTGAACCGTTTGCACAATCCACGCCTCGTCAGCGTTTTGCGGCTGCTCGATCAAGCGCACACCGGAACTCCACTTGGCCAGGGGCTTGCTGATCAGCAGCGATAGGAATGCGCCGCCAAAACCGATAACCAACGCGTAACCCAGCAACAAGCCGAGGTTCAGCCCGCTACCCGTCAGATACTGGTTCACGCCCAGAACACTGGCCACAATGCCCAGAACCACCACCACCAACAGGTTGGTCAACACCAGCAGGACAATTCGTTTCATCAAGAACTCTCAGTAAAGAACACGCGCGTAATGGTACGCAAGGCGACAAAGGCCCTAAGCCATAAATGCTTATACCGCATGGGGTTTTGCCGGGCGAAATACCGAAGCGTCGCGGTAGAAGTCGGCGGCTTCATTTGCGGGCCACCAGCCGGGTACGCCCAACACCGGCACATGGGCAAAAGGCTTGGATTCCAGCAAAGCCACACTCAGCGTTTGGGCCACCGCCTTGTCGAACGATGCACAGGAGCCATCCACATGCTGCACGCGGTACACATGGGCAGTAATGGGCTTGCGCGGGTTGCACAATTTTTCCAATAAGGCGTGGCCAAAGAGTTGCAGATGTACCTGTGACCACAACGGGCGCAGCGACCCGAACACGGCAACCCAGTCTTTGGCCTGCAATGCGTTCCACAGCGCGTCAGGAGCGCACACAAAGGCGGCGTTCTCGTCGAAAACCGTCAACGCGTCGCGCGCGACACCGCGCTGCGGACCGATGCCGTGGCGGGCGATCTGCTCCGCCTGCAACTGATTCAGGCGGTTCTTGGTGCGCGGGTAATGCAGCCAGCATAGGCCGTTGAAAAAATCATGCAAACCGTCGCGCGTGGGAACCTGGCGAGTTTGGTGAATAAATGCCTCATAGGCCTGGCCGGGCGGGAGGGCGGTCTGCGCCACAAACTGCATGCCCGCATCCGACGACATGGCCACAGGTGCTGCGTTCAGCGCCTGCGCGCAGCCTGCACCTGCGTGCACCTGCAGCGCCAAAGGTTCTCCTACGGCACGCATTGGGGCCAGCCAGGGCGCGGCCCAGTCAATCGCCGCTAGGCTTGCAGTTGCCACTGCAAGGCTTCGCCACTGGCCAGGGGTTTGAGCTCAGCAGCGCCAAAGGCAAAGCTGGCCGGTGGCGTCCAGCTTTGGCGGCGCATGGTGATGTGGCCGGTATTGCGCGGCAAGCCATAAAAATCTGCACCGAAGAAGCTGGCAAAACCCTCCAACTTGTCCAACGCGCCTGCGGCATCAAAGGCCTGGGCATACAACTCCATGGCCGCGTGCGCGGTGTAGCAACCGGCGCAGCCGCTGGCGTGCTCTTTCAGCTGTGCAGGATGCGGGGCGCTGTCAGTCCCCAGAAAAAACCGGGACACGCCACTGGTGGCAGCATCGACCAGCGCCTGGCGGTGCAGCTCCCGCTTGAGCACCGGCAGGCAGTAGTAATGCGGGCGCATGCCACCCAGAAACAGGGCGTTGCGGTTGTAGAGCAGATGGTGCGCCGTGATGGTGGCGGCGGTGAAAGGGCCCGCGCTGTGCACGTACTGCGCGGCCTCGCGCGTGGTGATGTGCTCAAACACGATTTTGAGCTCCGGAAAATCGCGGCGCAGCGGGATCAGCTGCTGCTCAATGAACACCGCTTCGCGGTCAAACACATCAATATCCGGCGATGTGACTTCGCCGTGCACCAGCAGCAGCAGCCCGGCGCGCTGCATGGCTTCCAGGGTGCGGTAGGTCTTGCGCACATCGGTCACACCCGCGTCGCTATTCGTGGTAGCCCCAGCCGGATAGAGCTTGCAGGCGACCACGCCAGCGTCTTTGGCGCGGGCGATCTCGTCGGACGGCAGCATGTCGGTGAGGTAAAGCGTCATCAAAGGCTCGAACGCCACGCCCGGCGGCACGGCAGCTGCGATGCGGCTGCGGTAGGCCTGCGCCTGTGCAGCCGTGGTCACCGGCGGCTTGAGGTTGGGCATGATGACCGCGCGGCCGAATTGCGCGGCGGTGTGGGGCACCACGGTGGTCAGGGCCTCGCCGTCGCGCACATGCAGATGCCAGTCATCAGGACGGGTAATGGTTAGGGAATCGGGAGGAGACTTTGGGGCGATGGATTCGGACATGGCGGGATTGTCCCAAATGCGGGCATTGCGACCAAAGACCGCAGCGGGCGGACTATTCAGCGCTTTGTTGCAAGGCCCACATCTGGGCATAGCGGCCCTGCTTGGCCTGCAGGTCTGCATGGGTACCGCGCTCAATAATGCGCCCTGCCTCGAGCACCAGAATTTCATGCGCATCCACCACGGTGGAGAGGCGGTGGGCGATGACCAAAGTGGTTTTGTCGTGCGCCACGCGGGTGAGTTCGGCCTGGATGGCGCGCTCATTGGCTGAGTCCAGGGCGCTGGTGGCCTCATCAAAAATCAGAATCGGCGGATCCTTGAGCAAGGTGCGGGCGATGGCCACGCGCTGCTTTTCGCCGCCCGAGAGCTTGAGCCCACGCTCGCCTACCATGGTCTCGTAACCCAAAGGGGTGCTCTCAATAAACGCATCAATGCGGGCAGCGCGGGCGGCGGCGCGCACTTCGTCGCGGCTGGCACCGGTGCGGCCATAGGCAATGTTGTATTCCACGGTGTCGTTGAACAAGACCGTGTCCTGCGGCACGATGCCGATGGCCTGGCGCAGGCTGGCCTGGGTAAGGGTGCGGATGTCCAGCCCGGCGACCTGCACGCTGCCCTGCTGCACGTCATAAAAGCGGTAGAGCAGGCGCGCCAGCGTGGACTTGCCCGAACCCGAAGGCCCGACCACGGCCACAGTTTTGCCAGCAGGTATCTCGAAGCTCACGTCGTGCAGGATGGGCCGGTTGGCGTCGTACGCAAAATGCACATGGTCAAAGCGCACGCTGGCTTGCTGGGCTTGTAGTTGCAGCCCGCGGGCGCCGGGAGCGTCTGCAATCTCCTGGCTGCGCTCCAGCAAATTGAACATTTTTTCCAAGTCCAGCAGGTTTTGCTTGAGCTCGCGGTACAGCGTCCCCAGAAAATTCAGCGGGATGTAAATCTGGATCATGAAGGCGTTGACCATCACCAGATCGCCCAGCGTCATGCGCCCGTCCACCACACCCTGCGTGGCGCGCCAGAGCATGGCCACCAGCCCTGTGGCGATGATGCATTGCTGCCCGGCGTTGAGCATGCTCAAGGTACGCTGGCTGGCCAGCGCGGCGCGGCGGTAGCGCTCCAGGTTGTCGTCGTATCGACCGGCTTCGAAAGCCTCGTTGTTGAAATACTTGACGGTCTCGAAGTTCAGCAAGGAGTCAATAGCCCGGGTGTGTGCGCGCGAGTCCAGTTCGTTCATACGGCGGCGGAATTGGGTGCGCCACTCGGTCATACTGATGGTGAACGTGGTGTAGAACACCAAGGCGATCAGCGTAATCCAGGCAAACCAGACATCGAACTTGACCGCCAGCAGCGTGAGGACCAGCACCAGCTCAATCAGGGTCGGGATGATGCTGTAGAGCGAGTACGAAACCAGCGAATGCACTGCGCGCGTGCCACGCTCGATATCGCGCGTCATGCCACCGGTTTGCCGCTCCAGGTGAAAGCGCAAACTCATGCCATGTAAATGCCGGAACACCTGCAAGGAGATGCTGCGCGCCGCGCCTTCCGTGGCCTTGGCAAAGATCAGGTCGCGCAACTCGGTGAGCAAAGAGGTACTCAGCCGAAGGGCCGCGTAGGCCACCAGCAAACCCAGCGGAACCACCAGCATGGCGGTGGCCGCGTCCGGGCGTGGCGTCAGGTTGTCAACCAGGGTTTTGAGCAGCAGGGGCACACTGACGTTGGCCAACTTGGCACCGACCATGAAGCTCAGCGCCAGCGACACCCGCCACTTGTAAGCCCACAAATAGGGGAAAAGGCGCTTCAGCGTGGCCCAGTCGCCATCGGGCGCGGAAGCGGAGGAAGCGGAGGAAGCGGGAGAGGCAGACGGAGCGTCGTGGGCGGCAGGGCGCATGGGAGACAATGGAATCGTTTTTGTTCTGGAACCGCCTGATTGTGCCTATGTCCCCCACTGCACCGCTGCCCACCGACCAGGAACTGGTGCTCAAGGTGATTCCTATGCCGGCGGACTGCAATGTCAACGGCGATATTTTTGGCGGCTGGGTGATGGCGCAGGTCGATATGGCCGGCGCCGTGATTCCGGCGCGCTACACACGCGGGCGTATGGCCACGGTGGCGGTCAACGAATTCGTATTCAAACAACCGGTGCGGGTGGGTGACATCCTGTCCTTCTTCAGCAAGGTGAGCCGGGTCGGGCGGACCTCAGTGACGGTCAAGGTCGAGGTCTTTGCGGAACGCATGGTGGAGCAGGGCCGCTACATCAAGGTCACCGAAGCGCTGCTGACCTACGTGGCGATTGACAGCGACGGCCGACCCCGGCCGCTGCCACTGCCCCTAGCGCAGGCCTAAAGCCCGGAGAAGTCGGGACGCCGCTTTTCGGTGAATGCCGCAATTGCCTCCAGCGCCGCTGGCTCTTTCAACATACGCCCGAAACTGTCAAATTCTTCCGCAACACGCTGCGTGATCTCAGCGGTCTGCGACTTCTTCAAGAGCCGCTTGGTCTCGATGAGGGCGCGCATGGGCTTTGCAGCCAGCTTGCGCGCCTGGGTCTGCGCCAGCCCATTGGCCTCGGTGGGTGGGACGATGCGGTTGACCAGGCCCACCTCCAAAGCCGCCTCGGCCATAAAGGGCTCGCCCATGAGCAAAGCCTCGGCAGCGCGGTGGTAGCCCATGAGGCGCGGTGCGAGCAGGCTGGATGCCGCCTCCGGACACAGGCCGAGGTTGACAAAGGGCATGGAGAGAGCCGCATTGTCGCCTGCATAAACCAGGTCGCAATGGAACAGCATGGTGGTGCCGATGCCGACCGCCGGGCCGCAAACCGCGGCGAGCAAAGGCTTGGGGAATTGCGCCAGCGCGGCGATGAAGCGCTGAACCGGAGCGTCGCTGGTGCCTGTCACAGGCGGACCGCTCAAAAAATCACGCAAATCGTTTCCCGCGCTGAACACGGTGATATGCCCCTGGATCACGACGACCCTCGTGCCAGCGTCAGTCGCCGCACCGGCCAAGGCGTCTGCCATGGCGGTGTACATGGCCTGGGTGAAAGAATTCTTCTTCTCGACACGGTTCAGGGTCAGGGTCAGAACGCCATCGGCGTTGTCGATCAGGATGTCTTGCATGGGGGAACTTTCTGTCGGTAGAACTCAGGATTTGTAATAAACCAGTTGGTGCGTGGTAGCGAGCATGGTGCCATCTCTGGCCCACAGCTGGGCTGTCTGGTCAAAAAAGCCGCCTCGGTATTCCTGGGCGCGGGCTTGCGCTAACACAAAGGCATTTCCCACGGCCTGCAAAGCGAGCGCATCGGCGTGAAAGTACACCGTCATCGAAACAGTGCCCGCCGGTGTGTGCCCACCGCGGCGCTGCCAAACGCGGGGATAAAAAATATCGCAGGCCGCAGCCAGCGCGGCAAAGTCCAGGGGCCGCGCATCGGCATCGCGCAACCACATCTGGTCCAGGCTGGCTGCTTCGGGCGCTGCTGCGGTTTCGACTTGGGTCCACTCTGCGGGCAAACCACCACCCGCGCGGCGCAGGTCGTAGCGGTCACGCCAGCCGATAGAGATAGGGTCCTGCGGCGGTGCTAAGGCCTCGGGCGGCGGCACATCGGGCATGGGCATATCGGTTCCGCCCCAGGTGGGTCGGCGTAGGCCGGACATGAGCGTGCCGGTAAGCACCACGTTGGGCGCGCCGCCCGCTTCCGTTTGGCCCAGTTCAAATGTCCAGTGCTGGGTGGAGCGGTTGGTGCGCGCCAAACGGATTTGCAATTCCCAGACACCAGCTGCAGCCGGGCCGGCATAGTTGACCGTCAGCGCAAGGGGTTGGCCCAGAACGGCCGGGTGCTGCTGCGCGCCGTGCACCGCGATGGCGGCGAGGATGCCACCGTAAGGGCCCACCATATTGTCCCAAGCGGCATGCGTTTGGCCTGCGTATCGGCCGCCTTGCGGGTCTTGCTGGAGTGTGCGCAGTTGCAGCGCCTGGTCAAAGGCGTGGGTCACGCGGTCGACTGTCAAGCGGGATAAATCATGGTTCCGAAAGCCTGCCCGGTCAGGATTTCCAACAACAACACGTGGGGCACACGGCCATCCACGATGTGCACGGCTTGGACACCGGCTTTGGCGGCCTCGAGCGCGCCACTGATTTTGGGAATCATGCCGCCGGAGATCGTGCCGTCCGCGACCATGGCGTCGATTTGCGCGGCGCTCAAACGGGTCATCAATTGGCCTGCACCGTCGAGCACGCCGCTGATGTTGGTGAGCATGAGCAGCTTTTCAGCTTGCAAGGCCGTGGCCATGCGGGCGGCGACCACATCGGCGTTGATGTTGTAGCTCTCATTGTTGGCACCTACCCCGACAGGGCTGATGACGGGGATGCAGCCCGCGTCTTGCAGGCGGCGCACGATGGCGGTGTCCACGCTGACGATGTCGCCGACTTGCCCGAGATCAAGGAACGCACCGGGATGGGCTGGATCGGGCATGGCGAGTTTTTGGGCCTGCAGCAAACCACCGTCGCGCCCACTTAAACCCACGGCTTTGCCACCGGCCTGGTTGATGAGGCCCACGATCTGCTGCTGCACCTCACCGGACAAAACCCATTCCACGGCTTGCATCGTGTCCGCGTCGGTGACCCGCATGCCCTGGATGAATGCGCCCCGCAGCCCCAGGCGCTTGAGTGCAGCCTCGATTTGCGGCCCGCCGCCGTGCACGATCACCGGGCGAATGCCAACCAGCTGGAGCATCACCACGTCCTGCGCGAAGGCGGCTTGCAAAGCCGGTTCGGTCATGGCGTTGCCGCCGTATTTGATGACCATGGTGCGGCCTTGGTACTGGCGCAGGAACGGTAGGGCCGCGGCCAGAACCTCGGCAGCCATTGCCGGCGTGGGTGGGGTAACAGAGGCTTCGTGCATGGTCAGGGCTTCAGACAGAATGAACCGATTATTGGCCTAAACCCGGCGCGAGAACTGGATCAGCCGGGAATCCTTGGACACAGCGCGCCAGCACTGCGCGCATTGCCGGCACGTCCTGCGCGGCGGTCGCCTCGCGCAAATGGTCCAGCTCAGCCGATAACTCCTGCCAAGGCAGCAAGGCCTCGCGGGCGCGGAGGATGCGGGGGTGGCTGGTGGGTTCGGGGTTGTCGCCGATTAGCAGTTCCTCGTACAACTTCTCGCCTGGACGCAAACCGGTGATGGCGATGGGGATATCGCCGTCTGGCCGGTCTGCGTCACGCACGCTCAAGCCCGACAGCGTCACCATCCGGCGCGCCAAGTCCATGATTTTCACGGGCTCGCCCATGTCCAGCACAAACACATCGCCGCCCTCGCCCATGGCACCGGCTTGCAACACCAATTGCGCCGCCTCCGGGATGGTCATGAAGTAGCGGGTGACTTCCGGATGCGTCACTGTGATAGGGCCACCTTGGGCTATCTGACGGCGGAAGAGGGGTACCACGCTGCCGCTGGAACCGAGCACGTTGCCAAAACGGACCATCGAAAAACAGGTGCTGCCGGGTCCGGCGTCGGCCGCAAACGCTTGCAGGATTAACTCGGCCATGCGCTTGGTAGCGCCCATCACATTAGTCGGGCGCACGGCCTTGTCGGTACTGACCAGAACAAAGCGGCGCACCCCCGCATCACGGGCTGCGAGCGCCATGCTGAGCGTCCCCATCACGTTGTTATCTAGACCCTGGCCAGGGTTCTGCTCTACCAGCGGGACATGCTTGTAGGCGGCTGCGTGGTACACGATGGCGGGTCGGTAACGGGCGCACAGCCCGTGCATAGACGCTGTGGCGGTGACGCTGCCCAACAGGGGAATCACATCCGGCACCCAACCCGCGGCGCGGGCCAGCGCTAACAGCTCCTGGTGGGTGGTGTACAGCCCGAATTCATTGTGGTCCAAAAGCAAAAGCTGGCGCGGACGTTGCGCCAGAATTTGGCGGGTCAGCTCGCTACCGATGCTGCCACCTGCGCCGGTTACCAGCACGATTTGGCCGTGCAATTCATTGGCCAATAGGTCCAGGCGCGGCGGCACCGGGGCCCGACCCAGCAGGTCTTCCAGATCCAATTCCCGGATGTCTTGCACCGTGACCCGGCCGGTTGCCAGGTCTGACAGTCGCGGCAGGGTTTGTACATGCACCGACAGCAGCTTGGCCATCTCCAATATCTGAAAGCGCCGCTCCCGGCTGGCGCTGGGCATGGCCAGCAAAATATCGGTCACGGCATGCTCGGTGATTAACTCTGGAAGGCGCGTCGCAGAATAAACCCGCGCACCATTGAGCGTGCTGCCGACTTTGCCCAGGTCGTCATCCACATAACCGACCAGCTTGTATTGCCGCGACATGGACAAGGCAGCGGCAGTTTCCACACCTGCGGCACCGGCACCGTAGATCAAAAGGCGACTGGGCGATTCCTCGCTCTTTGAAAAAGTATTGGCTAACCAAAACCGAGCCAGGGCGCGGCTGATACTTACCAATAACAAAAATATTACCGGTTGTAATAAACCCAAGGTTCGCGGAACGTCAGGAATTCTCAATAGCATCAAAGCCAGTGTCAGTAACACCGCGTACCAGAAAACAGCATGGCCGGTGGCCACCAGCGCCGAGTAGCCGGAGTACCGGAATACCGCGCGGTACAGGCCAAAATGCATAAATATCGGCAACGGCAAAAACGGAACGACCACATACACGAACCACTGAGCCCCCGAGGGGACATGCAATATGTCCAACCGTAAACTGAAAGCTACCCACGTGGCTAACAAGGACAACAGGAAATCCATAGCCAAGACGGTCATCTGTTTGACCGGACGGGGTAATTGCAATACAAATTCGCGCATCAGTATGCCGCCATTGTGGTTTGGGCTGACGTTTGGAGTGCGGCCTGCAAGCAAAACGCCCCGGTGAACGGGGCGTTTTTATGGGCCGATCTGGGCCTTTACTACATCAAGCGTGCGGGGCTGCAACGCTGAAAGATTCCTTGCTTTGACCCTGCGCGACTAAAGCGGACAACCATTTGGGCATGAGGCCACGACCGGACCAGGATTCGCCATTGGGACCGCGGTATTTGGCGGCGACCGGGGCGCTGGCCTTGCGTGTTTTGGGAGTTTTGGGAGTTTTGGCGGCCTTCGTAGCCTTGGCGGGAGACGACTTTGCCTTACCCCGGCCGCCTTTGGTGGACTGCAAGTCCTTTACGGTGATACCAAAAGCCTGCATCTTGGCTTGAATTTCATGGACAGTGGCGGCAAATTCTTTGGATTTGATGTCGTTTGCTTGCTTTTGCAGCTTTTCGATTTGAGATTGAATATCGATCAGGTTACCCATTCGTTACTCCTATAGTTGATGAGGTGGCGCATTATAAGGTTACTTTCATTCAATGTGAGACCTCTGCACGGCGGATGACTTTGACAAAGGTCATGTAAAGTATTTTCATATCCATAAGGAATGACCTTCTTTGGGATTGGACTCCAAGCTTAGGTGCTACTCAAATCAGGGAGACGTCGTTTCAATGAGAGACTCCATCTCTTGCCGGCACTTTCAGAGCCGTCATCCACAATATCCTCATATCAAACAGAAATGATCGCTGCTGTAGATACTCAGAATCTAATTGCACTTTACGATGGATAGGCAACTCGTCTCGACCATTGACCTGTGCCCAACCTGTTAAACCTGGCAGCAGGTTGTGCACTCCCTTTTCTGTTCGCAAAACAATCAAGTCATTTTGATTGAATAATGCCGGACGAGGGCCAACAAAACTCATGTTACCTACGAGAATGCACCACAATTGTGGTATCTCATCTAAACTTGATTTGCGTAAAAAAGACCCAATCGGAGTCAGCCATTGGTCTGGGTTCCGCAGCAGGTGAGTGGCCACCGCTGGCGTATCGATGCGCATACTGCGGAACTTCGGCATGCGGAATAAACGGTTATGGCGTCCCACCCGATCGCTCCAATAGAGTACGGGACCAGGCGAAGACACTCTCACCGCAAGCGCCGTCAAAAAAATTGGCACACCCAGTATCGGCAAACAAACGAGCGTGACAACAACATCAAACACACGCTTCACTGAGGCTTCCCCTTCACCGCCAAGCCAAAACCTTTTTCCACAGTCACCAAGGGCCCCCTTCCCAGAAGTCGCATTGTCTTCGAGATGTCGACACGAAGGTCAGCCAAGAGACGCTGGGCAATATCGTGACGCCACAAAATCATGGCGCCCAGCCTGAGCAATGCAATCTGGACTGGCCACAGGTGAGCTGGCCGCTCCATCGCACCCGCTAGTCGGCGCAGCAGATCTGCAGTCGAAAGATCCTCCCCATCGCTAACGAGAAAAACTTGATTCGCTGCAGCGGGATGGTCACAGACAGCCAACAGCAAATCGACCAGGTTCGGCAAAGCCACGCAGCTGCGCCGGTTTCTCGTGATGGCTCCAAGCGGTAGGGGCCAGCCTCGCCGGAGCATAGCCATGAGGGCTCCGAAGTTCCCAGGGGCGTCAACACCATAAACCAGGGGCGGCCTGACCACAACAATTTTCATCTCTGTTTCTTTTGATATTACCTGGAGGCCCTGCTCAGCCTCGAACTTCGATATCGCGTAGGGCGTGTGCGGATTGACAGCCCCATCTGGCGTAAATGGTTCTGGACCACTCTACAGGCCATTGACCCCAATCGAGCTAACAAACACGAATCTCTTCACACCAGCAGCTGCAGCGCTCCTTGCCAACGCAAGAGTGAGATCTACGTTGACATCGCGAAACTCATTTAAAGCAGACCGTCCTGAGCCTTTCAATATATGAGCTCGGCCAGCACAATGAACAAAAACCGAGCATTGTCTCAATGCCGATGGCCAAGACATCGGATCGGCAGTAGAAACAACTGTTACATTGACTTCACCGAGCTGCTCTGCCCCTCGATCGCGTACGAAGGCGATTACCGGGCGACTACCCAGAATTAGACGATTCAACACTGCACGTCCGACGAAACCATTAGCCCCACTTACAGCCACTTTCACGCTGGAAATACATTGAACATTTGAGCGCATCTTATCGAACGGCCTTAAACGACCAATCTCGCCGCAGCACCGCCGTTAGCCACACGGTTATGAATTGCACAACTGCCGCCAATGCAACGGCCAACACGACCACAAGCAACGCCGCAACCAAATGAACGATCTCAGGCTTAAGCAACTCAATCCCAATTAGGCCCAAGTCCTGGTGGACCAAATACAAGGGATACGACAAGATACCCAAATAGTTAACCGCGGGGACGACGCCCTTCTTAAACGTCACCATCGTTGCCACAAAAATCACGTAACAAATCACATACCCAAAAATGTTTTCTATGCTGTGAGTCATTGAAAGTCCTGAGGCATTTTCAGCAGCGTTATAGATACTGGCCAAGACTGCGAAAGAGAGACCTATTAATGCACAAGAGTCTCCGCCGCGATACGCCCTAAAGGCCATACCAAAGGCGAAGAATGGCAAATAAATAAGAAAGTCCTGACCTTTGGATACCAGGTCCAACTGCATACCCCCCCCAAGCAGGCCCATTAGAGCGACTGGGATTTCGGCCCGCTTGATTTTTAGAACGTAGAACAGCAACCACAACAGGAGATAATCTGATCTCTACCAGCAGCGACCAATAAGCCCCATCAACCCAAGAATATGCTACCGGCTTCCCTGAAATAGTCACGCTAGCAGCATCACACAGAAGGTTTCCAAGCGGAAGACAAGCTAAGTTCGCCAAATACGACCTCACCGACTGTGATCGCTCTGGCAGGATGTTGAGCGTCTCGACGGCGGCCGTCAGCGTCGCGCAAACCATTAAGGTGGGTACCAGACGCCAAAAGCGGGCCTTCAGGAACGCCACCCCCGTACGCCCCCCCCAGTGGAATAGCGCATGCAGTAACCACTGATCATGAAGAAGATGGCTACTCCGTGAATTCCGCCCATCCATCCTCCCAAGAGCCCATAATACGATAGCATCACAAGCGCGACAGAAAATACACGCAATAGGTCGACAGCGAGGTTTCTGGTGTCCATCTATTCTGCAGCCAGTCGCTCTAAAGATACTTTAAGACTCCACGAACCGCATACTGCGTGAAGTACCAGACGGACAACGGGATGCTAAGGCCCTCCAAATCGCGATAAGCACGCCAGACCTTCAACGCGGATCTTGCTTTGTTGCGAGAGACGGAATTCTTCGTCAGCCGATATCTCATAAGATCAGCATCTAGTCCGCGGGCCACGATGCCTTTTTTCAGGACTTGTAGCCAGCAGTCGAAGTCGTCGTAGTACGTCTTTCGCATGCAAATCGGACCGGTTCGTGCGGTATCCATCATCACGGTGGAAGTCGCAATGACAGTATTGCCAAGTAGCTGGCTGTAATTTATGCTTGCTGGCACCCCGATATAGCGACCGGGCTGGCCACCGGCTGCCGGGATCCGCCTGAATCCCGTGTAGACAAAAGCCGCGTCGTTGGCGCTCGCAAACTCAAGACAGGACTCCAGCTTTTTCGGCAACCAGAGATCGTCGCTATCGAGAAACGCAATCCAGCGCCCCTGCGCCCTTTCAAGCGCAGCATTTCGCGCCATCGCAGGGCCCCCGTTTTTCGACATTTTGATGAGCTTGATTCGTGAGTCTACCTTCGTCCAGCGATCGATCACCTCTCGTGTATTGTCCGTCGAGCAATCTTCTGCGATCAGCATCTCCCAATTTGAATGAGTCTGCGCCAGAACAGACTGAATGGTTTGATCAACGACAACAGCACATTGGTAGGCAGGCGTGATGATGGAAACCAGATCTTCTTGCTTGGATTGTCTCGCATCACGATTTGAATCAGATGTCATTGGAAATTGATCATTTAATATTGCGTGCATCTTGACCCATTTGGAACTTCAACGAAAAAGTCTTTGCTGCGTTGCAAGGCAAACACGACATAAGTAAAAACGCCAAGAACGTGAATGGGAAGCTGATCGTTGCCGGCCCCACAAACATGAACTGTATAACCATCGTAAATACTAGACAAGGGAACAACACCAGTCCTAACCAGAACGTCTGCTGGCCCGTCAAGAAATAAAACGAGAGCCTCCACAGCATGGCAACTCCAATCGCTACCAGAACAACCCCCGTCCAACCATAATCATGGAACGCGGCTCCAGCAAGACCAATTCCACCGGCGGTGAATATGCGTTTTTTAGGTATCGAAGCAGTTTGAAACCCCAACCGACTTCAGTAGTGTCCCAACGTTTTTCAGAGTAGAGAGAGCTGTTGAGGCTCAAATTCTGAATTCTTATCGGGGTCGGTTGGTGTAAGTAGTTGATTTATTGGGGTTGTTTCAAACATGGTCAAGCTCAAGATTTGTAGGATTTCATGAAGA
>CAMAQV010000030.1 GCA_945860595.1 Comamonas sp. lk | reverse complement strand
GGACGGTACTGAAGATCCTGCTGGTCTTGCTGCCGCTGCTGGGCGCGGTCGCCTACCTGACTTTGTGGGAGCGCAAGTTTTTGGGCTGGATGCAGGTTCGCGTGGGTCCCAACCGCGTCGGGCCTTGGGGCTTGTTGCAACCCATTGCTGACGCGTTGAAGCTGCTGACCAAAGAAATTTTGGTTCCGGCCCAGGCCAGCAAAGGCCTGTTTTTTATCGGTCCGGTCATGACCATCATGCCCGCAATGGCGGCGTGGGCGGTGGTGCCCTTTGGGCCGGACGTCGCACTGGCCAATGTGAACGCAGGCCTGCTGTTTGTGATGGCGATCACCTCGATGGAGGTCTACGGCGTGGTGATTGCCGGTTGGGCGTCGAATTCCAAGTACGCGTTTTTGGGTGCGCTGCGCGCATCGGCGCAGATGGTCAGCTATGAAATTGCCATGGGCTTTTGTCTGGTAGTGGTGCTCATGGTCACCGGCAGCATGAACATGACGGCTATCGTTTTGGGCCAAGGGCAGGGCGTGTTTGCCAGTTACGGCCTGAACTTTTTGTCCTGGAACTGGCTGCCCTTGCTACCGATTTTTGTGGTTTACATCATCTCTGGTTTGGCCGAAACCAACCGCCACCCCTTCGACGTGGTGGAAGGCGAGGCCGAAATTGTGGCTGGGCACATGGTCGAGTATTCCGGCATGTCCTACGCCATGTTTTATTTGGCCGAATATGCCAATATGTGGTTGGTCTCGATTTTGGCGGCGGTCATGTTTCTGGGTGGATGGATAGCGCCGGTTGCTGCGCTGGACTGGATTCCCGGCTGGATCTGGCTGGGCATCAAGACCTTTGCCGTGGTGAGCGTTTTCATCTGGGTGCGCGCCACATTCCCACGTTTCCGCTACGACCAGATCATGCGTTTGGGTTGGAAGATTTTTATCCCGGTCACGCTGTTCTGGCTGGTCGTGGTCGGTCTTTGGATGCAGACATCCTGGACTATTTGGAAGTAAGAGGGCGCAGCATGGCAAACCATTTCGTCACCCACAAGCCCGCGCCGTTTTCGTTAAAGGACTTTCTCTACAGCTTTTTGCTGATCGAGCTGTTCAAAGGAATGGCCTTGACCGGACGCTATCTGTTCCGCCGCAAAGTCACAGTTCAGTTCCCCGAAGAAAAAACTCCCATCTCGCCGCGCTTTCGTGGCCTGCATGCGCTGCGCCGCTACGACAACGGCGAAGAGCGTTGCATTGCCTGCAAACTGTGTGAAGCGGTATGCCCCGCGATGGCTATCACGATCGAGTCAGACATACGGGACGACGGCTCGCGCCGCACCACCCGCTACGACATCGATCTGACCAAATGCATTTTTTGCGGATTTTGTGAAGAGAGCTGCCCGGTGGACTCGATTGTGGAAACCCATATTCTGGAGTACCACGGTGAAAAGCGCGGCGACCTCTACTTCACCAAGGACATGCTGCTTGCAGTGGGGGACCGCTACGAAGCCGATATCGCGCGGGCCAAGCAGGCCGATGCCAAATACCGCTAGCACCTTGCCCGAAAGTTGTCGTCCATGAGTACTACTACCGGTTTGTTCTATCTGTTTTCGGCGGTGCTGCTGTTTGCGGCGTTCCGCGTGATTACCGCGCGCAACCCGGTGCATGCGGCGCTCTATCTGGTGTTGACGTTTTTCCAGGGTGCGATGGTCTGGATGCTGCTTGGAGCGGAATTTTTGTCCATTACGCTGGTTCTGGTCTATGTGGGCGCGGTGATGGTGCTGTTTTTGTTTGTGGTGATGATGATGGACATCAACGTCGAAAATCTTCGCGACGGATTCTGGACGCATTTCCCCTTGATCGCTTTGATCGGGGTGGTGATTGCGCTGGAAATGTCTGCAGTGCTGATGGGGGGCTTCCGCGTTGCCGCACCGCTGCCCGATCCCGCCGCCGATGTGCCCAATACCTTGCAGCTCGGCAAGCTGCTGTATTCCGAGTACCTGTACCCGGTAGAGATTGCAGCCGCCATTCTGCTGGTCGCCATGATCGCAGCGATTGCATTGACGCTGCGTGCCCGTAAGGACAGCAAGTATGTCAGCCCCGGTGAGCAGGTAAGGGTGCGCGCCGCCGACCGCCTGACAGTCCTCAAAATGGACGCCAGCCAGGTCGATGCGGCACCGGAAGAATCGCCACCCCACGACGCCGCAGCGACTGACCCCACGCCAGGAACCAAGCCATGACGATTACCCTGGGTCACTTTTTGTCGCTGGGTGCGGTGCTGTTCGCGCTCTCCATCGTCGGCATCTTCATGAACCGGCGCAACCTCATCGTCTTGCTCATGGCGATTGAGCTGATGCTGCTGGCCGTCAACACGAATTTCGTGGCTTTTTCGCACTACCTGAACGATATGAACGGGCAGATTTTCGTCTTCTTCATTCTGACGGTGGCCGCAGCAGAGTCTGCCATCGGTCTGGCGATTCTGGTGCTGCTGTTCCGCAACAAATCCAGCATCAGCGTGGACGAACTCAATACCCTCAAGGGCTGATCTGATGAGCCAAACTTTGTCCTCTACGGCATTGCTGGCCGTTCCGCTGGCTCCGCTGGCCGGTGCATTGCTGGCCGGCGTACTGGGCACCCGTTTTGGGGGCAACCGGATCGGACGCCGCACCACCCACAGCCTGGCGATTCTGGGTGTACTGATTTCCTTCATTCTCTCGGCCATGACATTGCATAGCGTGGCCACCGAAGGCGCCCGATTTAACGAGACCGTCTACCACTGGATGCAGGTGGGCAGCCTCAAGATGGAGGTCGGTTTTCTAGTCGACGGGTTGACCGCCATGATGATGTGCGTGGTCACCTTTGTGTCCCTGATGGTGCACATCTACACCATCGGCTATATGGCAGAAGACGAGGGCTACAACCGGTTCTTTGCCTACATCTCGCTGTTCACCTTCTCCATGCTGATGCTGGTGATGAGCAACAACTTTCTGCAGTTGTTTTTCGGCTGGGAGGCAGTCGGCCTGGTGTCGTACTTGCTGATCGGGTTCTGGTTCAACAAACCCACGGCCATCTTCGCCAATATGAAAGCCTTTTTGGTTAACCGCGTGGGTGACTTTGGCTTCATCCTGGGCATCGGCTTGATCGCGGCGTTTACGGGAAGCCTTAACTACTCCGAGGTTTTTGCCCAAGCTCCAAACCTGGTTCCCCAGACCTTGCCCGGTACCGCCTGGTCGCTGGTGACGGTGATTTGCATCTGCCTGTTTATTGGGGCCATGGGCAAGTCGGCCCAGTTTCCACTGCACGTCTGGCTGCCCGACTCTATGGAAGGTCCAACGCCTATTTCTGCGCTGATTCACGCCGCCACCATGGTGACGGCGGGCATCTTCATGGTCTCGCGCATGTCGGGTCTGTTCGAGCTGTCGGATACGGCACTGAACCTGGTGCTGGTGGTCGGAGCCATCACGGCGCTGTTTATGGGCTTTCTGGGCATCATCCAAAACGACATCAAACGGGTGGTGGCGTATTCCACGCTGTCCCAGCTGGGTTACATGACCGTGGCCCTTGGCGCTTCCGCCTACTCGGTGGCCTTGTTCCACCTGATGACCCATGCTTTCTTCAAAGCGCTGTTGTTTTTGGGTGCGGGCTCGGTCATCATGGGAATGCACCACAACCAAGATATCCGTTGGATGGGCGGTGTGCGCAAGTACATGCCCATTACCTGGATCACCTCTTTGCTGGGTTCCCTTGCGCTGATCGGTACGCCTTTGTTCTCCGGTTTTTACTCCAAAGACAGCATTATTGAAGCCGTGGCCGAGAGCCATCTGCCCGCTGCCGGATTCGCCAGCTTCGCCGTTCTGGCGGGCGTTTTTGTCACCGCTTTTTATTCCTTCCGCATGTACTTTTTGGTATTTCACGGTGCCGAGCGCTACGACCAGAACCCCGATATCCACCATGCGGACCATGGCCATGGCCACCACGGATCCCATGCGCCCCATGAGTCGCCCTGGGTGGTGACGCTGCCGCTGGTGCTGCTGGCCATTCCGTCCGTGGTGATTGGTTACCTGACAGTTGAGCCTTTGCTGTTCGGTGATTTTCTGGCCGACGCCATCCGCGTTAACGGTGAAACCCACCATGCCATGCATGGTCTGGAGGAGGCCTTTCACGGCCCCTGGGCGATGGCGCTGCATGCCCTGACATCCCTGCCTTTTGCCCTTGCGTGTGCCGGTGTCGCGACCGCCTGGTACATGTATCTGGTGAATCCGGCGCTGCCGCGCGCCATCGGAGCGAGCTTGCGGCCAGTGGTGGTGATCCTGGAGAACAAGTACTACCTGGATTGGTTCAATGAGAACGTGCTAGCGCGGGGTGCACGTGCACTCGGAACCGCATTCTGGCAGGGTGGTGACCGCCGTGCCATCGATGGATTTGTGGTGAACGGTTCGTGGAAGACGGTTGCTGCGCTGGCCGGATGGGTGCGGCGCGCGCAGTCGGGCTACCTGTACCACTACGCGCTGGTCATGGCACTGGGACTGTTTGCTTTGCTGACGGTTTCGCTGTGGCACGGGCCACTTGCGCTGATGCTGCGTGCCTCGATGGCGTGGTTCCCGTTTTTCTGGAATTAAGGAATCTGCCCATGGGACTTTTGAGCCTTGCCATCTGGACCCCGATAGCCTTCGGGCTGGTCCTGCTGGCCTTCGGGCGGGACGATCAGGCGCACGCAACCCGCTGGATCGCACTGGTCGGTGCTTTGGTGAGTTTTTTGGTCACATTGCCCATTTACGCCCAGTTTGATAACGCCAGCGCGGCCATGCAGTTCGCCGAAAACCTGCCTTGGATCGAGCGTTTCAACGTCAACTACCACCTGGGTGTGGATGGGATTTCGCTGTGGTTTGTCGTGCTGACCGCCTTTATCAATCTGGTTGTGGTCATTGCCAGTTGGGAGTCGATCACGGTCAAGGTTCAGCAGTACATGGCCGCTTTCCTGATTTTGTCGGGCTTGATGATCGGCGTGTTCTGCGCGCTCGACGGCATGTTGTTTTATGTGTTCTTTGAGGCCACGCTGATCCCCATGTACCTGATCATCGGAATCTGGGGCGGACCGAATAAGATTTACGCAGCCTTTAAATTTTTCTTGTATACGCTACTGGGTTCCTTGCTCACTCTCGTGGCGCTGATCTACTTGTACATCCAGACCGCGGGTAGTTTTGACATCGCCACCTGGCATGCGCTGCCGCTGTCGCGCAGCGAGCAGACCTTTTTATTTTTTGCCTTTCTGGCGGCGTTTGCGGTCAAGGTTCCAATGTGGCCGGTGCACACCTGGCTGCCTGATGTGCACGTAGAGGCTCCCACGGGCGGCTCTGCGGTGTTGGCAGCCATCATGCTCAAGCTCGGGGCCTACGGCTTCCTGCGTTTCTCACTGCCGATTGCTCCCGATGCGGCGCATGAGTGGGCGGGTTTCATGATCACGCTCTCGCTGATCGCGGTGGTGTACGTGGGCCTGGTGGCCATGGTGCAGCAGGACATGAAAAAACTGGTTGCCTATTCGTCCGTCGCGCACATGGGTTTTGTGACCCTAGGATTTTTTGTGTTCAGTGATTTGGGTGTATCCGGCGGTCTGGTGCAAATGATCGCCCACGGCTTTGTGTCTGCGGCGATGTTTCTGTGTATTGGCGTGCTGTACGACCGCGTGCACTCGCGTGAAATCGGTGCCTATGGCGGCGTAGTCAACACCATGCCCAAGTTCGCCGCTTTTGCCTTGTTATTTTCCATGGCCAACTGTGGCCTACCTGCGACGGCTGGTTTTGTGGGCGAGTGGATGGTTATTCTGGCGGCAGTCAAGGCCAATTTCTGGGTCGGCTTCGGGGCAGCCAGTGCCCTGATCTTTGGTGCTGCCTATACCTTGTGGATGTTCAAGCGCGTGTACCTGGGCCCGGTTGCCAATGCCAAGGTGGCAGCGCTTGTCGATATCGGTGCGCGCGAATTTCTGGTTCTGGCACTGCTGGCGCTGGCGGTATTGGGTATGGGGATCTATCCCAAGCCTTTTACTGACGTGATGGACGCTTCTGTGGCCTCGCTGCTGCAGCACGTGGCGGTTTCCAAGCTTGCCGCAGTGCCACTGAATTGAGAGACACACCATGATTGACCAAATCAGTTGGATTGCGGTTTTCCCGGAGGCCTTGTTACTGATCATGGCTTGCGTGATCGCCATCGTAGACCTGGGTGTGACCTCGCCCCTGCGCACGCTGACCTACGTCCTGTCGGTGTTGACCCTGCTGGTGGTGGCAGCCATTGAGGCTGGTTTCGCAGCATCAGGCTTCACCATGTATGGTTTTTCGAACATGGTGGTTAGTGACAGCATGAGCGCCTGGCTCAAGTGTTTTGCCAGCCTGGCGGTGTTGGTGACGCTGGTCTATGCCCGTCCATATGCCCATTCGCGCGACATGCTGCGAGGCGGTGAATTGTTCACTTTGGGTCTGTTTGCTTTGCTGGGGATGTTTGTCATGATTTCCGGTAACAACCTGCTGGTCATCTACCTGGGTCTGGAACTGCTCACTCTGTCCAGTTATGCATTGGTTGCCTTGCGTCGTGACAAGACGCAGGCCACTGAAGCGGCGATGAAGTACTTTGTGCTGGGCGCAATGGCCTCGGGTTTTCTGCTTTACGGCATGTCCATGGTGTACGGCGCAACCGGCACGCTGGATATCACCCAGATTCACAAAGCGATCGTGGCGGGTCATATCCAGCATCAAGTGCTGGTGTTCGGTCTGGTTTTCATTGTCTCCGGGCTGGCCTTCAAGCTCGGTGCAGTCCCCTTCCACATGTGGGTTCCCGATGTTTACCAGGGCGCGCCCACTGCGGTGACGTTGATGATCGCCGCAGCGCCCAAGCTGGCGGCCTTCGGCATCGTGATCCGTCTTCTGGTTGAAGGGCTTTTGCCACTCGCTCTGGACTGGCAACAGATGCTCATGGTGCTGTCTATCGCCTCACTCTTTGTCGGCAACTTCGCAGCTATTGCGCAGACCAACATCAAGCGCATGCTGGCGTACTCAACCATCTCGCAGGTGGGTTTTATTTTGCTGGGCTTGCTCTCCGGCGTGGTCGACGGAAGCGCCGTTGCCGCAGCCAATGCTTACAGCTCCGCGATGTTCTATGTGATCACCTATGTGCTGACCACCCTCGCCACCTTCGGTGTGATCATGCTGTTGTCGGCAGAGGGCTTTGAGAGCGAGGAGATCGCCGACTTTTCCGGCTTGAACCGGCGCAGCCCTTTGTACGCCGGCGTCATGGCTATGTGCATGTTTTCGCTGGCCGGGATACCTCCGCTGGTCGGATTTTTCGCTAAATTGTCTGTCTTGCAGGCCCTGGTTCTGGCCGGTGGCAGCGTGCATATCAGTTTGGCTATTTTTGCAGTCTTGATGTCCTTGGTCGGTGCGTTTTATTACCTGCGCGTGGTCAAGGTCATGTATTTCGACGCCCCCTTATCGCGTGCTTCTGTGAGCGCGCCCAAGGATGTGCAGTTCGTCCTGTCAATCAATGCACTGCTGCTGCTGCTATTGGGCCTTTTGCCCGGTGGTCTCATGACGCTATGCGCTGAAGCCATTTTGCAGATGATGGGCACCTGATCGGCCGCCTGCGTGCCCACTTTCGAGAACACTTCACCGTGGATCTGAGCGAGCGTCAGCTGAGTTCGGAGTCGGTCTACGAGGGTCATTTTCTGCACGTCCGGCGCGATCAGATCGCCCTGCCGGACTCCAGTACCGCTTCGCGAGAGTACATCGTTCATCCCGGGGCCGTGGTGGTGGTGCCTCTGCTCTACGACGCGTCGGGCGGTGTCCGCGTCGTACTGGAGCGTCAGTTTCGCTACCCGCTTGGCCGGGTGCTCATCGAGTTCCCGGCTGGAAAGCTGGAGCATGGCGAGGATTCGCTGCTCTGTGTGCAGCGCGAGTTGCGCGAAGAAACCGGCTACAGCGCCCGCGAATGGGCTTTTGCCGGGGTCATACATCCAACCATTGCCTATTCCACCGAACACATCGACGTCTGGTTTGCCCGTGGCCTGCAAGCCGGTGCAGCCAAGTTGGATCCAGGTGAGTTTTTGGAGGTTTTTACGGCCAGTCCCGACGACTTGCTGGAATGGTGTGCGCAGGGCTTGGTGACCGATGGTAAGACGCTGTCCTGCCTGCTGTGGTTGCAAAACGTGCTGAGTGGTCGCTGGACGCTGAGCTGGCAGGCGGCATGAAGGTATTTGACCTCCAGTGCACCAGCCAGCATGTTTTTGAGGGCTGGTTCGGGAGCGAGGCGGATTTTGTCGACCAATTGGCGCGTCACTTGGTTCAGTGCCCTCTGTGTGGCGATGCGCAGGTGGAAAAAATGCTCAGTGCACCCCGTTTGAACCTGGGTCGCGCGCAGACGCCGCACACCGAATCAGCCGACGCCTCGGTATCTGAACCGGCAACTTCCTCGACCGATGTAGCGCTGGCCTCGCCACAGACTGACCTAACGCAGACGGTACTGCGTCTGGCCAAAGCCATGCTCGAACAAACGCAGGATGTGGGGACCCGGTTTGCAGACGAAGCCCGCAAGATCCATTACGGTGAATCGCAAGCCCGCTCCATTCGCGGTCAGGCTACGCCTGAGCAGACGCGGGAACTGCTGGAAGAGGGCGTGCATGTCATGCCTTTCCTCTTGCCGGAGAGTCTCAAAGGGCCGCTGCAGTAGACAGGCCGGCCTTTTGGGTGGGCTGTGCGCCACCACCAGTTTGGGTCAAATGGTACCTTTGCTTTGTGCCGCAGCGTGCAATCCATTGGCCATGAACTCGCGTGCGTGAATGGCCAGATCCATGCTGTCGGTCCAGAGGTTGCGCCAGATGGACAGGGTGTTGGACAGCACTTCATTCACCACGGTCGAGGAAAAGCTCTCAAAGGTGATGACGCCCTGGTAGTCGATCATGGCCAGCGCATGAAAAAACTGTTTGAAATCGATGGTCCCCGTGCCCAGATAACCCCGGTTGCTCTCGCCAATATGCACATAACCCAGGCGCTTGCCACACGCCAGCACCGGCTGGGTGAAATCGGCCTCTTCGATATTCATGTGGTAGGTGTCCAGATGCACCACCACGTTGGGTGCAGCAACCCGGTCGATCAAATCCAGAGCCTCCAAGGCCGTGTTGAGCTGATTGCTTTCGTACCGGTTGACGACTTCCAAGCCCAGCGTGATGTTGCGCTTCAGAGCCAACTCGGCGATTTGCTGCAGGCAGCGGGTTGCATTCGCACGGCCGGCTGGGCTGAGTGGACCCGGGTATTTCGCCATGGCACCGTACAAAATTCCACCGAAATAGTGGCCACCCAAGGCAGCGGTGATATTGACCCCTTCTTCCAGGATGGCCATGCCACGGGCCACGCAGGTGGGGTCTTCGCTGGAAATATCGGCGTCCAGCGTGAGGCCGCGGGAGCAACTGAGTTGCAGCCCGTGTTCTTGCGCCAGATCGCGGGTCAGCGCCAGGTCCATCACCTTGGGGCCGTGCAGGGACAGCTCGATCACATCAAACCCTGCCCTGCGCGTCTGCGCCATGACCATCCGCGTCGATTCCGGGCTCAGGTCGCCGGCCCAGACCAGCGCATGTACGCCCAAAGGATTCTTATGCATGGTGTTTATTCCAGGTTGGTATGGCGCATCCGCATGGCGCCTGGGGCAATGTTCAGATGCTGGCGTAGCAACAGCACCATGATTTCAAACAGTACATACAGCGCGCCCTCGTAAAGCGAGCCCATGGGGAGTATCGAAGTGGACGGGGCCTGGTCGTCGGCCATGGTTTGGGCCGGCACCGTCAATACGAAGTTCGCCAGCCGCGAACATTCGGCTGTGTGTTGGGCAGTCACCAACATGGTGCTTGCACCATCTGCCTGGGCGACTTTCAGGAGCGCTTGCACAGTCGAAAAAAAGCCAGGACCGGCCGAACAAATGAGCAGATCATCCGGTCCCAGTGGCGGGCAGTTCATGTCGCCCACCACGTGTGCGTCTAGTCCGAGGTGGTACAGGCGCATCGCCAAGCCTTTGATCTGCAGGCCCTCCCGTCCTACGCCATACAGTGCAATCCTGCGCGCACGGGCGATCGCAGCGATGCATGTGTGCACATGCGCTGCATCAATGCCTGCTAACGCGCCCTTTAACTCGGACAGGGATTGGTCGAACATGTCGAATACCGGATCAACTTGCACAAAAACCTCCATCAACATCCAGGCACACACCATTGACCATGCGCGCTTCGTCACTCAACAAAAACAGGATTGCATCGGCGACATCCTCCGGTTGGGCAAAGCGCTGCAAAGGAATTCTCTGCAGCATGGGGCCTGCGCGCTGCGAGTCGCTCCAGGTCTTGATGCCCATGGGGCTGAGTGTCACGACCGGGTTGGCGCTGTTGGTGCGAATTCCCAAGGGACCTAGCTCAACCGCCATTACCCGGGTTAGCGCATCCAAAGCCGCTTTGGATGCGCAATAGGCCGCGTGATGGGGCGTACCGAAATGCGCTGCGATGCTGGAGACATTGACAATGGCTCCTCCGACATTGCGGGCTACCCAGTCGCGTGCGACAACCTGGGAAATCAGCATGGGGGCCACGGTATTGGTGTTCAGTGTGTCGTGAAAGTCTTGCAGTGTAGTTTCCAAAAATGGCGCAACACGCACAATGCCGGCGCAGTTGACCAGCATGTCCACAGGCAGTGTGCGCGCAGCATGGTCAAGCGCCGCTTGGGCATCACCGAGATCAGCGCACAGGGTTTCACATCCGGTGCCATTGGCCAGGCTAGCCAGATCGCTCGGATCGCGGCTCCATGCGATGACCTGCGCCCCCCGCCCCGCAAGCTGCTGGCAGGTGGCCCGCCCAATGCCTTTGCCCGCCCCGGTGACAAGTACCCGTTTGCCGGTGAAATCCACGCTTCAGCTCCGCTTGGTGTGAACGTGCGCGCGGCTCGCAATCACAGCGCGTGTCCTTGCGCATCAAACAGGTAGAGCTTGGACAGCGCAATGCCGAGTTCCAGCGCACTGCCTTTGCTTGCCGTGTGGCGCCCCTGCACCAGCGCAATCACGCGGCTGCCATCGGCGGCCCAGGTGTAAAACTGCGAACTGCCGCCCAGGTTTTCCACGTAATCACTGGTCACCTGGAGCTTGAGTGCGTCCGGCAGCGCATCGGGCGACAGCATCAAATGCTCCGGTCGCAAGCCCAGGCTGAGGGTGGCACCGACCGCGACTGCGCCGCTGCGCTCCACCGGCAGGCTGAATGTGCCCAGCGCCGGATGGCTCAGTCGCAATGCCTGCGGGTGCACCTCGACCACACCCACCGGCATAAAGTTCATTTTGGGCGATCCGATAAATCCCGCCACAAAGGTGTTAACCGGTTTGTCGTACAGGTCTGCTGGCGTGCCAATCTGCTCAACCAGCCCGGCGCGCAGCACCACGATCCGGTCGGCCAGCGTCATCGCTTCCACTTGGTCGTGGGTCACGTACACCATGGTCACGCCAAGTTCCTTGTGCAGGCGGGCAATTTCGCCGCGCATTTCGCCGCGCAGTTCGGCGTCGAGATTGCTCAAGGGCTCGTCAAATAAAAACAGTTTGGGCTTGCGCACGATGGCCCGCCCGATCGCCACCCGCTGGCGCTGTCCACCCGAGAGTTCTTTGGGGCGGCGTTCCATCAGTTCTTCGAGCTTGAGGATGGCCGCAGCATCGGAGACACGCTGGTAAATCTCCTTCGCCGGGGTCTTGATCATCTTCAGACCAAAGGACATGTTTTCGCGCACATTCATGTGCGGGTACAGTGCATACGACTGGAACACCATGGCCACGCCTCTCTTGGCCGGCTCCTGGTGGGTAACCTCGGCGCCGTCAATGTAGATGCGCCCGGCACTGACTTCTTCGAGTCCTGCTATCAGTCGCATCAGGGTCGATTTTCCGCAACCCGACGGGCCCACGAAGACCACAAACTCACCCTCCCGTGCCGACAAACTGACGCCACCCACAGCCGTGACATCACGGTAGTTTTTGCGTACGCCGTCGATTTTCAAAAATTCCATGCAGGCTTCTCCAAGCAATCAAAAGGGTGGGGTGAGAGCGGCCGCATCATTTGGTGGCGCCCATGGTCAGGCCACGCACCATGTGGCGCGACACGAAGAGCGCAAACACCGTCACAGGCAGAACAATCAGGGTTCCGGTGGCCATGATCTTGCCCCAGGGCAATTCATAGCCCGACATGTAGCTGGTTGCGATGACGGGTGCTGTTTGCACATTGCTGCGGGTCAAAACCAGCGCGTACAGCAGTTCATTCCAGGAAAATATGAAACTGAAAATAGCGGAGACGGCAATGCCAGGAACACCCAGGGGTACGTAAATACGCCAGAAAATGTCCCATTGGTTGGCATTGTCCAGACGCGCCGCCTGCTCAAGGTCAGGTGGAATCGAGCGGAATTGGTCCGTGCATATCCACACCACAATGGGCAAGCAAAACGAAAGGTAAATCAGGATCAGGACCAGGTGGGTGTCGAGCATGCCCACGCTTTGCGCCAGCAGGTAGATGGGAAGCGCCAGCACAATGGGGCTGATCATGCGGTTGGAAATAAACCAGAACCACAGGTCTTTCTTTCCCTTGAATTGAAACCGCGCGAGCGAATAGGCCGCTGGTGCGCCCAGCACGATGGCCAAAAAGGTGGTGGCGCTGGCGACAATCAGCGAATTGCGGATGGCGGCGAAAACCTTGTCGTCTTGCCACACTTCGGCATAGTGGGCCATGGAGGGCACAAAGGTCCATACCGGGGGTGATGCCAGCAAATCGGTCTGGTCTTTGAAGCTGCTGGAGACCATCCAGTAAAAAGGAAAGAGCGTGAACGCCAAAAATACCAACAGGCTGAGCAGGTGCAGAATGCGTCCCACATTTTTATAGATCATGCGTCGATCTCCCGGTAAAAGAGGGTGATGAACAAGCGGCTGATGAAGATTGTCAGGATCAACAGCAAAATCGCCTGCGCTGACGCGACGCCCATATCGAAGATGCGAAAGCCCACGCGCTGGATGTAGACCGATACCAAATCGGTGGCAGCGCCCGGGCCGCCGCGTGTCATGGTGAACACCATGTCAAACAGCTTGAGCACATCAGCCGAACGCAGAATCAGCATGGCGGTAAAGCCGGGTAAGAGATAGGGCAGTTGCACATGGCGCAGCAGCGCAAAGTACGATGACGTTTCCAGCCGCGCCGCTTCCTCCACCTCATTGGGAACCATGGACAGCCCAGCCAAAAAAATCAGCGCACAAAAAGGCGTCCATTGCCAAACATCCATCATGGCAATCGCTGCGAAAGCGCCAGCCTGGCTGCCCAGCCAGTCCAAGGATTCAAAGCCCATCCAGTTGCTGAACTGGTTGGCCACACCGAAATCGCGGTTGAAAATCAAACGCCCGATCAGACCGACCACCGCATAGGTGGTTGCCAGCGGGACGACCAGCGAAACCCGCACCAGTGAACGGGTAAGAGACCAGCCGGGTTTGTGCAGCAAGAGCGCGATCAGGATGCCCAGCACAATTTCCACCGGCATCACCGTCATGAAAAACCGTGCGGTACGCCACAGCGTCTGCCAGAAGGTGCTATCGGTCAAAACGGTCTGGTAGTTCTCCAGACCGATAAAAGGGAAACCGTCACGCGCGCGTGTGAGGTTGTACTTGCGCATGGAAGTGACCAGCGCAAACAATGTCGGGTAAATGCCAATCGCAAAAAGCGTCAACACAGCGGGAGCCAAAAACCACATGGGCGTCCATCTGCCGTGTGCCAGGTCGGCGCGTTGTGCCGGTGCGCTGGTGGTAGCGTCAGCAACCAAGGGGTCGGTCATGGGTGTTCCAGAAATCAGAATCGGGGAGAAACCGACAGGGGCATTGCCCGCAAGCAATGCCCCTGTCGCTGCAATTTATTGCAGTTTCTTCTTCTTGCCGTCGTAGTAGCCTTCTTTGCTCAAGATGGACTCCATGCGGGTGCTGATCTCTTTGGTGCCTTGTTCCACCGTGGTTTCACCCAACATGATCTTGCTACCAAATTCCGCCACCACTTCGGTGATGGACGACCAAGCCGGGAAACGCGGACGGAATTCGGGCACACCTTGCTGCCAGGACTCGACCATGGGTTTCACATACTTGTACTTGGCTTGGATCGCGGGGTCTTTGTAGATCGCCATCCGGCCAGACACGCCGCCTGCTTCCACATACTGCTTGGCGATTGCGTCAGAAGTCGCCCATTGATTGAAAATCCAGGAGGCTTTTTGCTGCGCAGGCGAAGCCTGTGAAGCAACCGCGAGCGAGAAGCCGCCCAATGCGGGCAAACGTCCGGCCGGTCCTTTGGGCTCAGGCGCCACGCCCAGGCAGTCACCCAGCTTGGAGGTCTTCGGATCGGTCAGGGTGCCGTAGAACGCCGACCATTCGGTGATCATGGCGACCTGACCTTGCGCCAGCGCATTGACCGCTTCGTTATGGTCATACGCGACCACGCCGGGCGGCATGTACTTCATCAAATCCTGGCGGAACTTCAGGCCATCCTGGCTGGCTTTGGAGTTCAGATTCGATTTGAAGTCTTTGGTCAGCAAGGTGCCGCCGAAAGGCCACAGAAAGCGCATGAAGCTGTCAGCCGACTGGGTCTCGCCGCGCAATGACTGCAGCGCGTAGGCGTACTGCTTTTTCTCGGGCTTGGTCAGCTTGGGACCGTAGACATTCTTCAGTTCGTCCCAGGTTTGCGGTGGCTTGTCGAAGCCAGCTTCCTTGAGCATGCACTGGTTGTAGAACATCAGACCTGAGTAGTTGTCAAAGGGGAGGCCGTAGACCTTGCCGTCCCAGGAGCCAAAAGCGTCCAGCAGCAGCGGGAAGAATCCCTTGAGGTTGAGGTTGGGGTCGGTAATGGCCGCGTCCTTGGTGAAGTTTTCCACCGGAACAATCCAGCCGCTTTCGGCAAATTCGCCGATCCAGACCAAGTCCACCAGCGCCATGGTCAGGTCGCCTTTGGCGGTGAAGTTCAAGACCTGCTTTTCGCGGGCGTTCTCGTAGGGCACAATTTCATATTCGACTTTGATGCCGGTCTTGGTTTCAAATTCAGGCAGCAGCTTGATGATGGCGCGGTAGCCGGGACGATCGAGGAACAAAACCTTGATCTTGGTGCCTTTGAGCGGTGCGGCGGCTTTGTCGATAGCCCAGTCGGCAGCGAAGGACGTCGAGACCGGTGCGGTCAGGGCGATGATGGCGGCCCCGACGGCGCCAAGGATAAATTTCTTCATGGGGTATGTCTCCTAATTGAAATGAACTGAACATGATTGCAGAACGCGGGAACGCGGTTTTTTCCTCGATATAAGCTCCTTCTCTTACTGGGGGGGTGAAACAAGGGCGCGCAACCGATGCATGGTGGGTTGCAGCGCGGGATAGAGATCGACATACAGGCTGAAAAATGCTCCATACGCGGCGTGACGGCTAGCGTCCGGCAGAGCACGGGCCACCTGGTGAACCCAGCCGCGTTGCACAGTTGCTGCATCAATCAGACCTGTGCCAAAGGCGGCCAGCAGTGCTGCTCCCAGGCAGGCCTCCGCATCTTCTTCCAGTGTGAATACAGGGCGACCCGTGACGTCGGCAATGATTTGCATCCACAAGTTGGATCGGCTGGCACCGCCGACCACCACCAGGCGATCGTCCAAAGTGCCCATGCCCAACAGCCCAGCTTCAATGTTGTGGCGAAGCGCGAAACTCACGCCCTCCAAAACTGCGCGGTACATATGGGCCCGTTCATGGTGCAAACCCAAACCGACAAAACAGGCGCTGGCCCGTGCATCCCAGACTGGGCTGCGCTCGCCCATGAGGTAGGGCAAAAATAACAGTCCCTCTGCTCCCGCAGCCAGGGGCGCCGCCGCCTTTTCCAGCTCCGCATGCAAATCGAGGCCGCTGGCCGCGCCGGCGTGCATCTCCGCTTGGCAAAACGTGTCCTGGAACCACGTGATACAGGCGCCCGCCGTCGTAGCCCCACCAAACACATACAGGTCCTGCGCGCCGTTGAACACATGCGGCATGCTGATCAGGCCATGGCGCGCGTCCACCGTCGGGCGGATGGTGCCCCAGCACATGCTGGTGCCCATCATGGCCACATGGTTGCCCGGATGGACCGCACCCGCAGCCAGCGTGGCCATGGCTGCGTCGACGCCACCGGCGACCACAGGAGTACCCGTCGGCAAACCCAGCCGCACCGCCCAGCTTGCCAGCAGCGGAGCCACGATGTCGCTGGACTGCAGCAGACGCTTAGGCATCATGTGCGTGGGAATGTCCAGCATACCCATCGCCTCCTCAGACCAGCCGCGTGCTTGCACGTCGTAGACGCCACCAATGTTGCCCGCTGATGAGTGGTCTACTGCCACTTCCCCTGTCAATTGTGCATTGACATAGCTGTTGGGCGGAAGGAATTGATCGATCCGCGCCCACACGTCAGGACGGTGGTTTTTGATCCAGAGAATTTTGGTAAATCCGTAGTAGCTGTCGACGCCATTGCCAGTGATGTCATACAGCCGCTGCAGGTCGACATTGCGGCGAACCTGCTCCACCTCCTCCTGCGCGCGCTTGTCCATCCAGATCAGGCAGGGGTGAAGAACCTGGCCGGCGGCATCGACGGGGATGCCGCTGCCGCCGTACAAGCTGCTGATACAGACTGCGCGTATGCAGCCGGCTGGAACCACAGCCTGCGCCACCAGCGATGCGACGCATTGCTCCACTGCATCCAGCCAGACCTGGGGCCACTGTTCGGCCCACAAGGCCTGCGGCGTGTCCGGCTGGTAGGCGCGGGTTTGCTGGGCCAGAATGCGCCCGTCCGCGCAGGACACCAGCACCGCCTTGGTGCTTTGGGTGCCGATGTCAACGCCGATGACGCAGTCAGTAGCCATGCTTATGCGCTGCGTCCCGGTTTGAGCAGAACCTTGATCGAATCAAATGAATTGGCGATGCCGAAGGCGGCCTCCCATTCGTTCAGGCTGAAATTGTGGGTGACGATGCCGCGCGAGGTCAGCAGCCCGCGCTCCATCAGGTCAATCACCACCGGGTAGCAATACGGGCCCAGGTGCGAGCCGCGCACGTCGAGCTCTTTGCGGTCACCGATGATGGACCAGTCGGCCGATGTTTCCTTGCCAAAGACGCTGAACTCCACAAAGCGGCCGAGTTTGCGGATCAGCTCCAGCCCCTGCGTCACACCGGCCGGAACGCCAGTCGTTTCGATGTAGACATCGCAACCATAGCCTTGGGTCAGCCCCTGAATGATGGCCAGGGCATCGTCTGTTTCCGGGTTGATCGTGACATCCGCGCCAAAGGCTTTTGCCAGCGCCAGTCGCTGGGGAACCAGGTCAATCACCACCAGCTTCTTCGGGGTCTTGAGTTTGGCCAGCTGCACCATGCCCAGGCCCAGCGGCCCGGCACCTGCAATCACGACGACGTCATCGAACTGGATGTCCGCGCGGTTGACGGTGTGTACGGCGCAGGCCATGGGCTCGATCATGGCCGCGTCGCCAACCGACAGCGACTCGGGAATCTTGTGCACCCGCGCGTTGGCGGGCAGCAGCATGAACTCCGCCATCCCGCCATCGGCGACCAGCCGCTGGAAGCCGAAAATATTGTGCACTTCGCACATGTGGTAATCACCTGATACGCAATAGCGGCATTTGCCGCAGGGAACAATTTGCTCGGCGATCACGCGCGCACCGATGGTGACGTCGAAATGCTCCAGCGCGCCTGGCCCGGCTTCCACCACATAGCCGAAAAATTCATGGCCTGGGATAACCGGCGCTTTGACCCACGAGGGTTTGCCATTGCCACCCCAGAACATGGCGGCACCCGAATAGCATTTGCAGTCGCTTGCGCAAATGCCGCAGGCGGCGATTTCAATCACGAGCTGGTGGGGACCGGGTCGGGGTCGCGCGACCCGCTCCAGGCGGTAATCCTTGGGGCCGTGGCAGACGACAGCTTGCATATCGGGCGTTGTTGTGTTCATGGAGTCGGGTGGGATGGGGTTGATAAAAGGGTGGGTAGGCGCTGCGGTTTACTGCAGTGCGCGCACCGTGGCGCGCCGGCGGTCAACGCTGCGGTTGGTGGTGTCGCAGCCATCGTTCATGCGGTAGTAGCGCCGGTAGTGCGAGGGCGGCATGGCTTTCTGCCCCAGAAACTGCCGGTTGAAATTGGCCACGTTGTTAAAGCCGCAGGCGTAGCAGATGTCGGTGACCGACATGTCGGAGCTGATCAACAGCTCGCTGGCGCGGTTGATGCGCAAGCGGTTGAGGTATTTGATAAACGGTATGTCGGTGTGGCGGCGGAAGAAGCGCGAAAAAGCGCTGGGTTGCATACCGGCATAGCGCGCTAAGTGCGATTCGGTGAGTGGCTCGGCCAGGTGATCCACCAGGTAGGTCAGCACCTGGTTGATGGTGGAGGATTGGTAGCTCTGTGGGTCGGGCTGGAAGCTGGGGCTTGCCAGCAGCGTGCTGTCCTGCGCCGTGGATAAAAATTCAAGCAAGGCCAGCAATTTGTACACCCGCTGAAAACCGCGGGCTACCAGCAATTCGCGCATCATGCGAGCGGCTTCTTGTGCGGCAGCCGGAGAAAACAAAATGCCGCGCTGTGCGTGGTGCAACAGATCTTTGAGGGCGGCCAATTCTGGAAAGGCCTCAATCCCGCCCTGAATGCTTTTGCTGGAAAACTGCAACACGATGCAACGCTCGGGAACGGATTGGTTTTGCGGTACGTCGCTGATCCAGTTGTGGGGTACGTGCGGCCCCATCAGCACCAGCTGGCCGGGCTCAAAGATGCCGGTATGGTCACCGACGTAAAACCGGCCCGAGGTATGGGTAATGAGGTTGAGCTCGTATTCCGGGTGGAAATGCCAGCGCACGGTCTCATAGGGGTAGCCGTGCGTCCACACCTTGAACGACTCTTGCTCCTGGATTCCGACCAACTCGAGGTAGGGTGACACGTTGTGACTCCTAATGGCTGTGTATGACTCAAGCTATGCGGTCATCTTACGCACTGACCACTAAGTGAACTACCGAGAAAAGAGTACAGAACTTATACTTTTTTTGCTTATAGGGTAAACACTAGGTTTGTATCAATAGGGCTTATTTCCGACCGGATTGGGGACTGGTGCCCCTGCGCGGCTAACCTGCGATGCGACGTGCCAGCCCTCAGCGCCCTGCAAGCACATCCACCGTTCGCATGCCGGCCACGGTCAGAGTCAGCGACCCCAGCAGATGGATGGCGGCGGTGCCGAGCGCCAGCGCGTAGCGCTGTTGGCCCAGCATGGTGACCACTTCTGCCGAAAAACTGGAAAAGGTGGTTAAAGCGCCCAGAAATCCGGTGACCAGCGCGAGCCGCCAGGCCGGGTCCAGATCGGGCAGCGCCTGAAACACCGCCACACACACGCCCACCAGATAGCCACCGATCAAATTGGCTGCCAGCGTACCCCAGGGCAGGTAGTGCCCCGCCAGCACCGCGTCACCGGCCTCGAGGCGCGGTGGCTGGTTCAGCCAGAGGCCGAGTTGCCAACGCGCCAACGCGCCCATGCAGGCCCCCAGGCAAATGGCAAGTACGCCCATCATGGTGTGGGGTAGGTCTGGCCGTTGACGGTCAGCCCTTCGCTGGATAGTTGACGGGCCCGGGCTTGTTTGATGCCTTTGATACGGCGCATCAGGTCCGCCCAGCTGGCAAAGGGTGCTTTGGCCCGCTCCTGCAGGATGCGCACGGTCGTGGGCGGCCCGAAGCCGCGGATACCGTCGAGCTCGGCCTCGTTGGCTAGGTTGATGTCCGTGGCCATCGAAAGGCCGGTCACCAGCGCCAGCGCCACTGCGGCGCAGGTGCGCAAAGGGCGCTCCAACGCCCTCGGTGTCGTCTGCGCGCACTCCAGGGACGGTGTGGGTGCCATGGTTCTATGGAGGGCTGGGCTGGCCTGGGGCTAGGGTCAGGCGCTGGTCGGTAGGCGCGCGGCGTAGGCCGCAACCCCCTGCCCGACATCGGCAAAAACATGGTCGCAGCCAGCGCGGCGCAGCGCGCCCAGATCGGCCTGGGTGAAGCACTGGTATTTGCCGCGCAAGGCGTCTGGGAACGGGATGTATTCAATCTGTCCCTGTTCGACCAGCACCTGTAGCCCGCGTGCCGATTCGCCGCGCGCCACGCGTGCGCTGTTGACCACGGCGCAGGCCACGTCATTGAAGGGCTGGGCCCGCCCTGTTCCCAGGTTGAAAAGGCCGCTTGTCTGAGGATGGTCAAAAAACCAGAGATTGACCGCCACCACGTCGTCGACAAACACAAAGTCCCGCATTTGCGCACCGGCGGCATAGCCGCCGTAATCGGCAAAGAGTTTGACCCGCCCCTCGGCTTGGAACTGGTGAAACTGGTGGAATGCCACGCTGGCCATTCGGCCTTTATGCTGCTCGCGCGGACCATACACGTTGAAATAGCGAAAGCCCACCACCTGTGAATGGGCGCGCTCAAACTGTGCGCCCAGCGTCGCCCGCATTTTTTGGTCGAACAGCAGCTTGGAGTAGCCGTACACGTTGAGCGGTGCTTCATGGGCCGGATCCTCCGCAAACACGCTGGAGCCGCCATACGTGGCTGCCGAGGACGCGTACAACAAACGGACTTTACGTACCTGCGCAGCTTCGAACAATTGCAAAGAGACGGCGTAGTTATTAGCCATCATGAATTTGCCGTTGTGCTCCATAGTGTCGCTGCAGGCACCTTCATGGAACACTGCTTCGACAGTGCCAAATGCGCCTTTGGCAAAGTCGCTGTAGAAGTCGGTGGCGTCGACATAGTCGCTGATCGCCAGATCCGCCAGATTGCGGAATTTGTCCCCTTGTGTCAGATCATCTACGGCAATGATGTCGGTGATTCCACGGGCATTCAGGCCCTGGATGATGTTGCTGCCAATAAACCCGGCTGCGCCGGTGACCACGATGCGTGTCATGCAGACAACTCCTGGTAGGACACCGACGCGGTGCCAAATTTGCCCACCACAATGCCCCCGGCCTTGTTAGCCCAGGGCAGGGCCTGGCGCGGGGTCAGGCCCGCTGCTATCAGCGCACCCATGGTGGCAATGACCGTATCGCCCGCACCGGTGACATCGAACACCTCGCGGGCTTGCGCCCCGATGCTGAATTCGCCCGCTGCGTCATACAGAGTCATGCCCTCTTCGCTGCGGGTCAGGAGGATCGCGTCCAAATGCAGGCTTTCGCGCAGCGCCTGCGCCTTGGCGCGCAGATCCGCCTCGTCGCGCCAGGTGCCAACCACCTGCTGCAGCTCGGCGCGGTTCGGCGTGATCAAAGTGGCTCCACGGTAGCTGCTGTAGTCGCTGCCTTTGGGATCGATCAGGGTTGGAATGGCCAGCCCCCGTGCCAGGGCGATCATGTCCGCAACATGGTCCAGGCCGCCTTTGCCGTAGTCCGAGAACAAGACCGCGCTGCAGCCTGGTGCCAGCTCGGCCAGGCGGGCGGTTTGGCTGGCCAGCAACTCCAGCCGTGGGGTATTTTCAAAATCTAGCCGTATCAGTTGTTGCTGGCGTCCGATCACGCGCAATTTCACCGTGGTCTTTAATTCCGGGTCGCGCGCAAAGTGGGTCTGAATACCGGTTGTCGCCAGCAGGGCCTCCAGGCGCTGGCTGGCGTCGTCGTCTCCCACTACGCTGAGCAGGGCGGCCTGCGCGCCCAAGGCCGCCACATTGTGCGCAACGTTAGCCGCGCCGCCGCTGCGCTCCTCCTCCCGGGTGACCCGCACCACGGGCACCGGGGCTTCGGGCGAGATGCGGTCCACCGCTCCGTACCAGTAACGGTCCAGCATCACATCGCCGACGACCAGTACATGGGCATCGGCAAGCCGGGAATGTGGGGGCAGGGGAGTCAAGCCGGTTGTCATAGTGGATGTCAAAGTTCTTCAATGCGGCGGGCAGGATAGCTGTCCCAGGCCTGGCAGCCCGGGCACTGCCAGAAGTAGCGCGTGGCCTCAAAGCCGCAGGCCATGCAACGATAACGCGAAAGTGGCCTCACGGCATGGTCCAGCGCCCGTTGCACGTGGGGATGGAATTGTTCCTGCGACAAGACTTCACCTGCTATCCACTTAGATGCCGCCACCAGCGAAGGTTCTTTTTCCAGATGCAGGGCGTAGCGCTCGCGGGCGCTGGCGTGGCGTGCCGGATCCAGGCTTTGCAAGGTCACGATCGCGTCCAGCACGTCTAGCGCCGGAGTGTGGGAGTAGCAGTCTTCCAGAAGCGTCAGGGCCGTGTTGACCTGCCCGGCGGCGACAGCCGACTGCGCCAAGGCCGGTGCCATCAGGGGCGCACTTGCAGGCAGGCACTGCGCCAGTGCCAGCGAAAGCGTCTCCCAGGCCTGCCGGGTGTCGCCCGCGCTGCTGTGCAGCGCAGCGAGGGCAAGCCGCCCACGGACGGCCTGCGGCGACATGGTAATGGCCTGCAACAACAGGGATTGCGCCTGCCGGCTGTTCGATGCCGACAGACACTCCGCCGCCTGCTCGCACAGGTAATGGGCTCGCCGGGTCTCAAAGCTGCCCTGACCGCTGTCTTCGAGCAACTGGGCCACACGGTCTGCGCCCGCCCAATCCCGCGAGCGCTCGTAATTGGCTAGCAGCGCTAGCCGCGCCTCAATCTCAAAGCGGGTGCCCTCCAGCGCCAGCAGGGCCTGCTCGGCGCGGTCGAGCAAGCCGGCTTTCAAGTAGTCCAGCGCCAGCGCGTGCTGCGCACGGTGTCGTTCGTCCTGGCTCAGGTCCGCCCGTGACAGCAGGTGCTGGTGCACCCGCACAGCGCGCTCGTACTCTCCACGTCTGCGAAACAGATTGCCCAGCGCGAAGTGCAGGTCCGAGGTGTCCGGGTCGTTTTGCACGGCCTCAATAAATGCATCGATAGCCTGATCTTGTTGCTCGTTGAGCAAAAAATTCAGACCTTTGAAATACGCTTTGGGTGCCTGCCGGTTATCGAGTCGCAGCTGGCGCAGGTCAAACCGGGAGGCCAACCAACCCAGCACGAAGGCCAGGGGCAAACCCAGGAGGGCCAGAACCGGGTCAAAGTCCATGGCTGCGGGCGTTCCCAGGCACGTTAGGCTCGGTAGGCGCAGCGGCCACCGCCCCCCGCCGGGCCAAGGTTGCGGCACGGCGCTGTCCCCACCAACGCGGAACCATGCCCAAAATGCCTATGAAGAGCCCGATCCCGAAAGCGCCCAAAACGATCAGCACCATGGGCGCTGTCCAAACGTAACCAAAAAAGAAACGCACCGTGGCGTCTCCCTGGTTATTCAGCGCGAAGGCGAAAAATGTAAAAAACGCAAAGGCTTTCAAAGCCCATTGCAGGTAGGCGACGACGCGTGTCACTGGGGCCTCAGCCGTGCTCAGCCCGGCTGGACAATTGCAAGGGGCACCTCGCGCACTGCGCCCGGGCTCTGGTCCACGGCTTCCCGCAGCGCCTTGCCGGGTTTGAAGTGCGGCACCCGTTTTTCGGGCACGGCAACGCTGGCGCCACTGCGTGGGTTACGGCCTTGGCGCGGTGCCCTCCGGTTGACGGTAAAGCTGCCAAAGCCACGGATTTCAATGCGGTGGCCGCGCACCAGCGCGTCATTCATGGCGTCAAGAATCGCCTTGACGGCGGTTTCGGCGTCGCGTTGGGTCAATTGGCTGAATTGGCTGGCCAGTTCTTCGACCAGATCAGAGCGGGTCATGGCAGGTCTTCCACAGAATGTAAAAAACAAGGGCCGCCGGTAGCGTACCTGCGGCCCTTGTTTCGCGTCAACATGCAGCGCTCAATCAGCTAAGTTGTTATCTAACTTGGCGCGCAACAGGGCACCCAGGCTGGTTGTTCCCGCGTTTTCGCGCGAGTTCTGGCTCAGGGAGGCCATGGCTTCGCTCTCATCGGCAGCGTCCTTGGCCTTGATGGAGAGCTGGATATTGCGGGTCTTGCGATCCACGTTCACCACGACTGCGGTGATCTCGTCACCCTCTTTGAGCACATTGCGCGCGTCTTCCACGCGGTCACGGCTGATTTCGGAGGCGCGCAGGTAGGCCATGATGTCCTGGCCCAAATCGATCTCGGCGCCCTTGGCGTCCACGGTCTTGACTTTGCCAGTCACGACCTGGCCCTTGTCGTTCATGGACACAAAGGTCGTGAACGGGTCGGAGTCGAGTTGCTTGATACCCAGCGAGATGCGTTCCCGGTCCACGTCCACGGCCAGCACGATGGCTTCGACTTCCTGGCCCTTTTTGAACTCGCGCACAGCGGCTTCGCCGGTTTCGTTCCAGGACAGGTCAGACAGGTGCACCAGGCCGTCGATACCGGCAGCCAGGCCCACGAACACGCCGAAGTCGGTGATCGACTTGATCGGGCCTTTGACGCGGTCGCCACGCTTGGTGTTGAGCGCGAATTCCTGCCAGGGGTTGGCACGGCATTGCTTCATACCCAGGGAAATACGGCGCTTGTCTTCGTCAATCTCCAGCACCATGACTTCGACTTCGTCGCCCAGGGCCACGATTTTCGAGGGGGCCACGTTCTTGTTGGTCCAGTCCATTTCGGATACGTGAACCAGACCTTCGATGCCGGGCTCGAGTTCCACAAACGCGCCGTAGTCGGCGATGTTGGTGATCTTGCCGAACATGCGGGTGCCTTGCGGGTAGCGGCGGTTGACGCCCATCCAGGGGTCATCGCCCATTTGCTTCAGACCCAGGGACACGCGGTTTTTCTCGGTGTCGAACTTGAGGATCTTGGCGGTGATTTCTTGGCCAGCCGTGACCACTTCAGACGGGTGACGGACACGGCGCCATGCCATATCGGTGATGTGCAGCAGGCCGTCGATACCGCCCAAGTCCACAAACGCACCGTATTCGGTGATGTTCTTGACCACACCGTGCACGATGGAACCTTCCTTGAGGGTGGTCATCAGCTTGGCGCGCTCTTCGCCCATCGAGGCTTCGATCACCGCGCGGCGTGACAGCACGACGTTGTTGCGCTTGCGGTCGAGCTTGATGACCTTGAATTCCATGGTTTTATTTTCCCATGGCGAGAGGTCTTTGGTCGGGCGGGTGTCCACCAGCGAACCGGGCAGGAAGGCGCGGATGCCGTTGACCAGCACGGTCAGGCCACCTTTAACTTTGCCGCTGGTCGTGCCAGTGACGAATTCACCGGATTCGAGGGATTTTTCCAGGCTCATCCACGAGGCCAAACGTTTGGCGGTGTCGCGGCTGACAATGGTGTCGCCATAGCCGTTTTCCATGGCCACAATGGCCACCGAAACAAATTCACCAACTTGGACTTCGAGTTCACCCTGGTCGCTTTTGAACTCAGACAGGGGAACATAGGCTTCGGACTTCAGGCCGGCGTTGACGACGACAAAGTTGTGTTCGATGCGAACGACTTCGGCGGTTACGACCTCGCCAATACGGGTTTCAGAGGCTTTTTGTGACTCTTCAAACAGGGCTGCGAAAGATTCAGACATTCAGATACGCGGGTCAAACCGCGGGTTAAGTTGTTGAACCCACCGGCCAAGCGCCATGCAGCGCGAAGGGAGCCGGGGGGACCGTTCAGCCCCGTCGAGCCGGATGGCTCAAAAAGGCTGCTTGCTTTGCCACCAGGCCAGCACGGTGTCAATGGATTGCTCCACCGTCAGCGCGCCGTTGTCCAGCAGTTGGGCGTCCTCGGCTGCTTTGAGCGGGGCGGTGGCACGGGAAGAATCCCGTTCGTCTCGCGTGCGCAGATCAGCCAGAAGGTCGGCGAGTATAGCCTTTGTGCCCCTGGCGGCCAGCTGCTGCAGGCGGCGCTGGGCACGGCATTCGGCATCTGCTGTCAGAAAAACCTTGAGCCGCGCCTGCGGAAAAATCACCGTGCCCATGTCGCGCCCGTCGGCCACCAAGCCGGGCAGGCGCGCAAAACCATGCTGCACGCCCAGCAGTGCGGCGCGCACCGCGGGCAGGGCGGCGACCTTGGATGCGTTGGCACCGGCCTCCTCGGTGCGGATCGCCAGGCTCACATCCCCTCCGTCCAGCCAGACCGAGTCGCCCTCAAAGCGGATGGACAGGCTGGCGATCAGCTGCGCGATCTGGGTCTCGTGTGGCAGGTCCAGCGCCAGCCCGGCTTGCACGGCCGCATAGGCGCTGATGCGGTACAGCGCGCCGGAGTCCAGAAAGTGGTAACCCAAGCGCGCAGCCAGCGCGCTGGCAAGCGTACCTTTGCCTGAGGCGGTGGGGCCGTCAATGCAAATGACGGGAACGTGCGCGGCGTCGGTGTGGGCCACCGAGAACAAGGTTTCAAAGTAGTCGGGAAAAGTTTTGGCCACGCATTGGGGCTCTTCGATGCGCACAGGCAGTTGCTCGGCATTGAAGGCGGCGAGCGAGAAGCACATGGCCACCCGGTGGTCGTCGTAGGTGTGAATGCTGGCGCGCTGCCAGTGGCTGCTTTGGCCGGACTTGTCGGGGGCTGTTGCGCCAGACTGAGCCGACCTTGGCTGTTGTTGGCCGGTTGGCAGTGGGTGAACCCGCAACCAGTCAGCGCCTTCTTCTACGGTGGCACCGAGTTTGCGGCATTCGGTGGCCATGGCGGCGATGCGATCGGTTTCTTTGACGCGCCAGCTGGCAATGTTGCGCAGCGTGGTCGGGCTGTCGGCGTAGAGCGCCATGACGGCCAAGGTCATGGCGGCATCGGGGATGTGGTTGCAGTCGAGCTCGATGCCGTGCAGCGGCCAAGCCCCGCGCTGCACCTGCAACCAGTTGGGGCCGCTGGTGATGTGCGCGCCCATTTGGGTGGCGGCTTCGATGAAGCGGATGTCGCCCTGGATCGAGTCGGCCCCTACGCCCTGGATGCGAATGCCTTCACCGTTGGCGATGGCACCCAGCGCAATGAAGTAGCTGGCCGACGACGCATCGGCCTCGACGTGGATGCTGCCCGGCGACTGGTAGTGGCTGCCCGCAGGAATGGTGAAGCGTTGCCAACCCTCCCGCACCACCGCAATGCCGTAGCGCGCCAGCAGGTTGAGCGTGATGTCGATGTAGGGCTTGCTGATCAGCTCGCCCACCACCTCGATCACGATGGGTCTGTGTTGCGCGGCCAAGGGCAGGGCCATCAGCAAGGCGGTCAAGAACTGGCTGGACACATCGCCGCGCACTTGGATGGGCGCATCAAGTTTCAAGCTGGGCTGGCCAATGTGCAGGGGCGGAAAACCTGCTTGGCCCAGGTAGTCAATCTGGCAGCCGAGCAAGCGCAGCGCGTCGACCAGGTCGCCAATCGGGCGCTCATGCATGCGTGCCACACCGGAGAGCGAGAAGTCGCCCCCCAGCACGGCCAAGGCAGCGGTGAGCGGGCGCATGGCGGTGCCTGCATTGCCCATGAAGAAGGCGATGGGTGCTTTGTGCGCCAGTTGTCCGCCCAAGCCGGTGATGGTGACGGTGCTGCCTTGCACGTCCACACCGCATTGGAGTTGCCGCAGGGCATCGAGCATGACGCGGGTGTCGTCGGAGTCGAGCAGGTCGTGGACCACGGTGGTGCCTTGACACAGGGCCGAGAGCAACAACACGCGGTTGGAGATGCTTTTCGAGCCCGGCAACGTGACGGTGCCGGAGGCACCTTGCAAGGGCGGCAGGTCGAGAAAGGCCGTGGAGAACATGGCGAAAAAATGGTGGACCGAAGGCTCAGGCCTCAGAGGTCGTGTTGCACGAGGTGTGGGCTTGCAGCGTCCAAGCCGAACGCACAACGCTGGCTTGTTGAATCAGCTGTTGCAGTGCGGCAGCGTCGCCCACCTTCAAGGCGTTTTCGAACTGCGCCAGCGCGGCGCGAAAGTGCGCGACTTGAGCAAGCACTTCGGCGCTGTTGGCGCTGAGGATGTCGCGCCAGACGGCGGCATCGCTGGCCGCGATGCGCGAGAAGTCTTTGAAGCCAGGACCGGCCATGTCCAAATACGCCGCGCCTTGAGGCTGGGATGACAAGGCGTTGACGGCGGCAAAGGCCAGCATATGCGGCAGGTGGCTGACGGCTGCAAAGGTGGCGTCGTGGGCCTCGGGTGTCATGGTGCTGACCTGGCTGTCCATCGCGGCCCAGATAGCGTGGGCGGCTTGCAGACGCACAGCGTCTGTTTCGGGGAGAGGAGTGAGGATGGTGCGGCGGTTTTGGTACAGGGCCGCTTCGGCGTGCTCAATGCCAGCGACTTCTTTGCCTGCAATCGGGTGGGCGGGCACAAAGCATGAGAGTCGCTCGCCCAAGCTGCTTCGCGCGGCTGCAACAACATCGCACTTGGTGGAGCCCACGTCCATCAGCAAGGCTTTGGGGCTGAGCACATCGCGCATGGCTTCAAAGCTGGACTGCATGGCGCCCACCGGCACGGCCAGCAAGACCAGATCCGCACCATCCACCGCGTGCGCCACGCTGCTGCAGGCTTGGTCGATGACCTGGAGTTGCACGGCACGTTGGCGGGTTTTTTCCGAGGCGCTGTAGCCTGCAATGCTGCTGACCAGCCCCGCCTGGCGCGCCGCCAGGGCGAAGGAGCCGCCCATCAAGCCGCAGCCTATGAGTGCCAGGCGTTGAAATCTCGGCGAACTCATTCGCTGACGGGGTACGAGCCCAAGACCTTGTAGAAAGCGCACAGGCCTTGCAATTCTTGCAAGGCGGCGGCCACATGGGGCTGGGCAGTATGGCCTTGGATGTCGATGTAGAAGTAATACTCCCACTGGCCCGATTTGGCCGGGCGCGACTCGAACCGCGTCATGGACACGCCGTTGTTTTTGAGTGGCACCAAGAGGTCGTGCACGGCACCTGGGCGGTTGGGCACCGACACCACCAGACTGGTGCAGTCTGTGCCACTGGCTGCAGGCGCAGGCAGCACGCTGGGCAGGCACACGACCATGAAGCGGGTGCGGTTGAAGGCCTCGTCTTGCACCGCTTGCGCTGCGATGTGCAGGCCAAATTCGGACGCCGCGCGCTCACTGGCCAGCGCGGCCCATGCCGGGTTGCCAGCAGCCAGCCGCGCGCCCTCGGCGTTGCTGGACACGGCACGCCGCTCGGCGTTTGGCATATGGGTGTTGAGCCATTGTTGGCACTGCGCCAGCGCCTGCGGGTGGGCCAACACCACGTCCACGCCTTCGGCCGAGGGGCTGCTTCGCAAAAGGTGGTGGCGCACCATCAGGCTGATTTCGCCCACGATGTGCAGGGGCGAATGCAGCAGCAAATCCAGGCTGCGGGTGACTACGCCTTCGGTGCTGTTCTCTATTGGAACAACACCAAAATCGGCTCTACCGGCGCTGGCCGCGTGAAAAACTTCGTCAAAATTGCTGCACGGCAAATGGGTGATGCTGGAGCCGAAAAAGCGCAGCGCGGCTTCTTCGCTGAATGTGCCGTGCGGCCCCAGGTAGGCCACGCGCTGCGGTGCCTCCAGCGCCCGGCAAGCCGACATGATCTCGCGCCAAATGAAGGCCACACCCTCGGCTTTCAGCAGGCCGGTGTTCACGCGTTGCAAGCCATGGATGACCTGGGCCTCGCGCTCGGGGCGCAGCACCGGCGACCCTTCCGCGTGCTTGATCACGCCCACTGCGTGCGCCAGCGCCGCCCGCTGGTTGAGCAGCTGCAGCAGCGATTGGTCCAGCGCATCAATCTGGATTCGGAGCTCGGCGAGCGTCTGGGTCATGGCGGCGTGGGGCGATGAAAGAGGGCGGAGAAAGTTGCTGTCAGGGCGGGCGCGGGTTCAGGCCTGGGTGCGCTCAAACTCGCGCATCAAGCTTATCAGCGTCTGCACGCCCTCCATGGGCATGGCGTTGTACAGGCTGGCACGCAGGCCACCCAGCGATTTGTGGCCCTTGAGCTGCAACAGCCCCGCCGCCTCGGCGCTGGCCAAAAACGCATCGGTTCGCTCCGGCGCGCGCAGAAAAAACGGCACGTTCATGCGTGAGCGGCAAGCCGTGTCCACGGGGTTGTAAAACAGCGTGGACGCGTCAATCGCGGCGTACAGGGTCTGCGCTTTGGCGATATTGCGTTGCTCCATCGCCGCAATGCCGCCTTGGCGCAGCAGCCACTGAAAGACCAGTCCGGCCATGTAGATGCCGAAAGTTGGGGGTGTATTCACCATTGAGTCGTGGCGCGCCAGCTCCCGGTAGCAGAAGACGCTGGGGCAGGCGGGCAGGGCGCGTTCCAGCAGGTCCTCGCGCACGACGACCAGCGTCAGGCCGGCAGGCCCCAGGTTTTTCTGGGCACCCGCGTAGGCAAGACCCACCCGCGACCAGTCCAAGGGGCGTGAAGCGATGTGGGACGAACAGTCGATCACCAGTGGCGCGTCGCAGCCCAAGGCCGCCAGGTCGGGCAGGGTGTGGAACTCGACGCCGTGTACGGTTTCGTTGCTGCACAGGTGCACGTAGGCGGCACGCTTGCTCAGCTTCCAGGTGCTTGGGTCAGGAATGTCACGGAATGCGGCACTGCGCGCGGCCTCGTGGGGCTGGCAGTATTTGGCCGCTTCCAGCAGCGACTTGGCACTCCAGCCGCCGGTGACCACAAAGTCGGCCTGGGTTCGGCCATCCGGAGACGGACCGCACAAATTGAGCGGGACGATGGCGTTCTGCGCCGCACCGCCGCCTTGCATGAAGAGGATATGGAAGTGCTCTGGCACTGCCATCAAGGTGCGGAAATCGGCCTGCGCGCGCGCCAGGATTTCGCCAAATGCGCGGCCCCGGTGGCTCATTTCCATCACGCCCATGCCACTGCGCCGACCGGCGGCGTCAGGCCAGTCCAGCATCTCGGCTGCGGCTTGCTCCAGCACCTCTGCGGGCATGGCCGCCGGGCCTGCCGAAAAATTAAAGGGGCGCAGAGCCATGCGGCAGCGCCTCAGTCGGCGCTGCTTCCAGCGTCGTCCTGGCCCTCGCCGGGTGCGGCCTCGTCGTCGCCATCCTGGGCATCGGCGGCGGCCTGCGCGTCGTTTTCGACGATACGTTGCAGGCCGCTGAGTTGCGAGCCGGGGTCCAGATTGATCAGCTTGACCCCCTGGGTAGCGCGCCCGAGCTCGCGGATTTCGGCGACCCGGGTGCGGACCAAAATGCCTTTGTCAGTGATCAGCATGATTTCGTCATCCGCATGCACCAGGGTGGCTGCCACCACTTTGCCGTTGCGGCCGGATTGCTGGATGGCGATCATGCCTTTGGTGCCGCGTCCGTGGCGGGTGTATTCGGTGATGTTGGTGCGTTTGCCAAAGCCGTTTTCGGTCGCCGTGAGTACGCTTTGCAGTTCGTCTTCGGCGACCAGCATGGCGATCACGCTTTGGCCTTCTTCGAGCATCATGCCGCGCACGCCACGGGCATTGCGGCCCATAGGGCGCACGTCATTTTCGTCAAAACGTACGGCCTTGCCGCCGTCGGAGAACAGCATCACGTCGTGGGTGCCGTCGGTCAATGCGGCACCGATCAGAAAGTCGCCTTCGTCCAGATCGACGGCAATGATGCCGGCCTTGCGCGGGTTGGAGAACTCGTCCAAGCTGGTCTTCTTGACCGTGCCCATGCGCGTGGACATGAAGATGTACTGGTCAGCGGGGAAGCTGCGCTTCTCACCGGTCAACGGGAGCACAACAGTGATTTTTTCGCCGTCGATGAGCGGGAACATATTGACGATGGGCCGCCCACGCGAGCCGCGCGAGCCTTGCGGGACTTCCCAGACCTTGAGCCAGTACAAGCGGCCGCGGTTGGAAAAGCACAGGATGTAGTCGTGCGTGTTAGCGATGAAGAGTTGGTCCACCCAATCGTCCTCTTTGGTCGCGGTGGCCTGTTTGCCGCGCCCGCCGCGTTTTTGGGCGCGGTATTCGCCCAGTGGCTGGCTTTTGATGTAGCCGCTGTGCGAAAGCGTGACCACCATGTCGGTGGGCGTGATCAGGTCTTCGGTGCTCAGGTCAAAGGAGCTGTGTTCCACCAGGCTGCGGCGCGCGCCGAGCTTGGTGTTGCCGAATTCCTGTTTGATGGTGCTGAGCTCTTCCCCGATGATGGTCGAGACACGCTCGGGGCGGGCCAGGATGTCGAGCAGGTCGTCTATCTCGGCCATCACGTCTTTGTATTCGGCAACGATTTTGTCCTGCTCCAGACCGGTCAGACGCTGCAGACGCATTTGCAAAATTTCTTGCGCTTGCGTGTCCGAGAGGCGGTACAGGCCGTCCGCGCCCATGCCGTAGTTGCGCTCCAGACCGTCGGGCCGGTAGTCGTCGGCGTTGACGGTGCCGCCATCGGCGCGGCTGCGGGTCAGCATCTCGCGCACCAACTGGCTATCCCACGGTCGGGTCATCAGCTCGGCTTTGGCCACCGGCGGCGTGGGCGCGTTGCGGATGATGGCGATGAAATCGTCAATATTGGCCAGCGCAATCGCCAGACCTTCGAGCACATGGCCTCGCTCGCGTGCTTTGCGCAGATTGAACACCGTGCGCCGTGTCACCACCTCGCGGCGGTGCTGCAAAAACACCTCCAGCAGGTCTTTGAGGTTGCACAGCTTGGGTTGGCCGTTGACCAGCGCAACCATGTTGACACCGAAGCTGTCTTGCAACTGGGTTTGCTTATACAGGTTGTTGAGCACCACCTCGGGCACTTCGCCGCGCTTGAGCTCAATAACCAGGCGCATGCCCGATTTATCGGACTCGTCCTGGATGTGGCTGATGCCTTCGATCTTCTTCTCGTGCACCAGTTCGGCCATGCGCTCTTGCAGGGTTTTCTTGTTCACCTGGTAGGGCAGCTCGTCCACGATGATGGCCTGGCGCGCGCCTTTGTCGATGTCTTCGAAGTGGCACTTGGCCCGCATCACCACACGGCCGCGCCCAGTACGGTAGCCGTCCTTTACGCCGTTGATGCCGTAAATAATGCCGGCCGTCGGGAAGTCTGGCGCCGGGATAATTTCCATCAGTTCGTCAATTGACGCCTGTGGATTGCGCAACAAATGCAGACAGGCGTCCACCACTTCATTCAGGTTGTGCGGCGGGATGTTGGTGGCCATGCCCACGGCAATGCCGCCCGAGCCATTGACCAGCAAATTGGGCAAGCGGGTCGGCATGACCAAAGGTTCTTTCTCGGAGCCGTCGTAGTTGGGCCCGAAGTCCACCGTTTCTTTGTCCAGATCCGCCAGAATTTCGTGGGCAATCTTGGCCAGGCGGATTTCGGTATAGCGCATGGCTGCGGCGTTGTCGCCGTCTACCGAGCCGAAGTTGCCCTGGCCGTCCACCAGCATGTGGCGCATCGAAAAATCTTGCGCCATCCGAACAATCGTGTCGTAGACCGACTGGTCACCATGCGGGTGGTACTTGCCGATCACATCGCCCACGATACGCGCTGACTTTTTGTACGGGCGGTTCCAGTCGTTGTTCAGTTCGTGCATGGCGAAGAGAACCCGGCGGTGCACCGGTTTGAGGCCGTCGCGGGCGTCAGGCAAGGCCCGGCCCACAATCACGCTCATCGCATAGTCCAAATAGCTGCGCCGCATCTCCTCTTCTAAGCTGATGGGCAGGGTTTCTTTGGCAAACTGGGTCATAACTAGAGTTGTTGGATGCGGCTGATGTGCGAGGGAGGATTCTACGGGTCGTCTGGGGCCGCTTCGGTGTCGGCTGCTACCCGTGTGGCAGGGCGCTGTGGCAGAATAGTGGGATGGATTTGGCGGGCCCCTACCGGTTCGCCTGTCCACGCACCGTTGGGTGGCGTCGCCGCCCCAAAATCGGAAAACAAGGAAGGTTCGTATGAAATTTGCTCGCCTCGCTGGCTTGCTTGCGTTGACGGCCGTGGTGTCGTTGGCTGGAGCACAAGAAATTCACAACTGGCGCAGCAGCGTCACAGGTTTAGTCTGGAAAGATGCGAATGGCCAATGCTGGCGCGATGGCAGCTGGACACCTGCGACTGCCGCACCAGGCTGTGATGGTGCCATTGCGCCCGTTCAAGCACCTGCCCCTGCTATGGTTCCAGCGCCCACACCTGCGGCATCACCCGCACCCGTTGAAAATGCCGCCCCGGCTGCTCCTGAAGCACCCGCGGCTCAGGTTGAAATTGCGCCTGCTGCCCAAGTGGCTGCGGCCCCTTCCGTAGAGGCGGTTCCTGCGGCTTCGCCTGAGCCAAAGGCTGCACCCGCGCCTGAGCCAAAGGCTGCACCCGCGCCTGAACCAGTACCAGCACCCGCCCCGAAAGCTACGCCCGCACCTGGACCGGTCAAAATGTCTTTTGCAGCCGATGCCTTTTTCGACTTTGATAAGTCGGTACTGAAAGCGGAAGGCAAAGCCAGGCTGAAGGATTTGGTTGAAAAAATCAAGAGTATCAGCCTCGAGGTTGTGATTGCGGTAGGCCATACGGACAGCGTGGGAACCGATGCCTATAACCAAAAACTGTCCGAGCGCCGTGCCGAGGCAGTGAAAGCCTATTTGGTCTCGCTTGGCGTATCCAAAAGCCGGATTTACACCGAGGGCAAGGGCGAGAGCATGCCTGCTGCCGACAACAAGACCGCGCAAGGGCGTGCCAAGAACCGCCGCGTTGAGGTGGAAGTGGTCGGTACCAAGTAAGCTCCCGTTAGCTGGGAAGAAACCCGCTGCGGCGGGTTTTTTCTTGACGTTTTTCCAAGCCCCCAGTCTGAAAGCCAAACCATGCATCCCGCTGCGAATGTCGACCCCGCCGAGCTGGCCAAGTTTTCCCAGTTGGCCCACCGTTGGTGGGATCTGGATGGGGAGTTCCGCCCCCTGCATCAGATCAACCCCCTGCGGTTGGAATGGATAGATGGCCTGGTGCGATTGCAGGACCGTCAAGTCGTTGACATTGGGTGTGGCGGCGGGATCCTGGCGGAGGCCATGGCCCGCAAAGGGGCGCAGGTGCTTGGGGTTGATCTGGCCGGCAAGTCCCTGCGCGTCGCACAACTGCATGCGCTAGAAGCCCAAACCCCGCGCGTGGCCTACCGAGAAATTGGTGCCGAAGACCTGGCGGCGGAGCGGCCCGGACAGTTTGATGTGGTGACCTGCATGGAAATGCTCGAACACGTGCCCGACCCTCAGTCGGTGGTCCGGGCGTGTGCGGCGCTGGTCAAACCCGGTGGCTGGGTGTTTTTTTCGACCATCAACCGCAGCCCCAAGTCGTTTTTGTTTGCCATTTTGGGGGCCGAATACGTGCTGAACCTGCTGCCGCGTGGAACCCATGAATACAAAAAACTCATCCGACCGGCTGAGCTGGCCACATGTGCACGCGCCAGCGGCCTGGAACTGCGCCAGGCGCGCGGTATGGGCTACAACCCCTTGAACCGCAGGTACGCATTGACGCAGGACACCTCGGTCAATTACCTGTTGGCGACCCAAAAAGCACCATGAAAGCACTTTTCCACGACGCGAAAGCCGTGCTGTTCGATTTGGACGGCACCTTGGTGGACAGCGCGCCCGACCTGGGCTATGCCGCCGACCAGATGCGGGTGGCGCGGAACATGCCATCCTTGCCGCTTGCCCAGTACCGCCCTATGGCCGGTGCGGGGGCGCGCGGCATGCTGGGTGTCGCCTTTGGCCTCGGCCCCGACCATGCCGACTTCGAGGCCTTGCGCGAGGAATTTTTTGTTCGCTACACCGCGTGCCTAACTGAGCGAACCTACGCCTTTGACGGTGTGGAGGCACTGATTGACGGTTTACGGGCGGCGGGCCTGGCCTGGGGGGTGGTGACCAACAAGTCGCAGCGCTTTACCCAACCGCTCACGGCGGCCATGTCGATGTTTGCCAGCGCGCAAACCATTGTGAGCGGCGACACCACGCCGCATTCCAAACCCCACCCGGCCCCTTTGCTTGAGGCAGCGCGGCAGTTAGGCCTGGCCCCGGCGGATTGCGTGTATGTAGGCGACGACGAGCGCGACATCGTGGCCGGCCATGCCGCGGGCATGCGGACGGTAGCTGCAACCTATGGTTACCTTGGCACCCACAGCACGGTAGACGCCTGGAATGCCCATGCCCAAATTAATTCTCCGCTGGCGCTCTTGCAATTGCTCCCAGGTGCCTAAAATGCGAGGCTTGGGGCTGCACTGGTTTCGACGTGGGTTCGGAGTCGCTGTGGTGCATGTCGAGCTGAATGCGCTCGTAAAACAGATTCAAACAAACTAACTGCAAACGACGAACGTTTCGCACTCGCTGCTTAATAACCAGTGAGCCTTACAACAG
>CAMAQV010000029.1 GCA_945860595.1 Comamonas sp. lk | reverse complement strand
CTCAGCGCGGCGATCTGGCTGGTGCCCAGCGCGGAAAGATCGGCATTCTCCAAATTGCCCAAAGCCAACGCCGTAAGCGCTAGCACCTGTGGCGTGGTCAGCGCCGCAGCCTGGGCGGGGGTGAGCGCAATCATCTCTGAGACCGTGAGCGCGGCGATGTTGCTGGTCGACAGAGCCGCAATTTGCGCGCTGCCCAGCGCCGAGAACTGCTCAACGCTCAGGCCGCTGGCGCTGGCCACACTGAGGGTGCTGATTTGTGCGGTGGTGAGGGCTGCGAGCTGCTCCGTGGTGAAGCCCGACATGAGGTTGGCAGCACCAAAGGCATTGATCTGGGTGGCGGTTAGCGCGGCGATCTGTGCAGTGTTGAAGGCCAGCGTGGCCGGTCGCGCGGGGGTGATGGCCAGCGCACTGCCCCAGTCATTGCCGTCCACACCGTTGAGGCGGCTCCAGACCTGCACGCCGTCGGGGCTGAACTTGGTCAAGAACGCGTCATCGCCGCCCGCGTTGGCGTCGCCGTTGAGGTCGCCTTGGGTGGTGCCGCTGACGTAAATGGAGCCGTCTGCATCGGTGCGCACCGCGAGCGCAAAGTCGTCGGCCGCCGAGCCGATCTGGCGTGTCCAGACCAGCGTGCCATTGGGGCTGTATTTGCTCAAGAATCCGTCGGTACCGCCGCTGTTGCTTTGGCCCGGCAAAGCGCCCGCAGTGGCACCGGCCACGTAGACAAAGCCGTCGGCACTGACCACCACCGATTGGGCGTAGTCCGCCTGCGCAGTGCCGATCTGGCGGCTCCACACCAAGGTGCCGTCGGCGCCGAACTTGCTCAGGAAACCGTCGGTGCCGCCGTTGCTGACCTGCCCCTGCACGCTGCCCGCCGTGCTGCCCACCACATACACCGCGCCATCAGCACCAGTGCCCACGGCGTTGGCTACGTCGCTGCCCGCAGTGCCGATCAGGCGGGTCCACGCCACGCTGCCTGCTGATGTGAGCTGGGTGATGAATGCGTCGTCGGCGCCGCTGTTGCTTTGGCCGTTGAGGTCGCCTGCAGTTCGGCCCACGGCATAGACCGCGCCGTCTTTGCCCACGGCCACGCCATTGGCCACATCGTCGCCAGCGCCGCCCACCAGCGTAGTCCAGCTGCGCGAACCATCGTCGGAATAACGGGTCACAAAGGCATCGGTACCGCCCTGGTTGCTCTGGTCATTCAAGCCGCCTGCAGTGCTGCCTGCCACCACGACGCCGCCTACCGGACCGGTACTGACCGCGTTGGCGCTGTCACTGGCGCTGCTGCCGATCAGGCGGGTCCACACCGCATTGCCAGCGGCGTCATAGCGGCTGACAAAGCCGTCCTGCCCGCCCTTGCCCGATTGGCCGGCGAGATTGCCCTGCGTGGTACCCGTCAGGTACAGCGATCCGTCTAAGGCGGTGGCCGCTGCGCTGGCCTGGTCACTGGCCAGCGTGCCAGTGAGCAGGGTGCGGCGCAGCGTGCCGTCGGCCTGGTAGGTGCCCATGAAGATGTCGCCCGCGCCGAATGTCGGCTTCGTGGGCGCTTCGAGGGTGACTGACATTTCACCGAGCGTGAGCACACGCGTCCAGTCACCCGTGGAATCCGTACCGTTAATTTGGATGCGCTCAATACCCGTGAGCGCATCGGTGCCCAGGTCCGCGACACTGATGCCTTTTCCAGATCGAACATCCGTGACCGACCAACTCGCAAGTGAGCGCCATGTTTGCGCTGGCGCCAAGTCCAGCGGCAAGCCCATGTTCCGAACAATCTGGAGCACGTCTGCACCATCGGACTGCAAGGTGAAGACGTTACGCCAGGTGGTTTGCAGGGCCGGCTGAGTCACTGCCAGGCTGGTGCTGGAGATGCCATCCAGCGTATAGACCGCTACGTCGCCAGAACCGCTACCACCCACCAGCGTGTCATTGCCCGAGCCACCCTCCAAATAGCCACCCGCGCTGCCGGTGATCAGGCGGTCGCCCAATGCAGAGCCTTCCACCTTGTACACACCGCTGAAAGTGTCGGTACCCACAATCGTGCCCAGCTCGCCCACGCGGTTCGCGGCATCAAGCGCTTGGGCGATGCCGGTGCCGAGGTTGACTTCAACGGCAACAGCGGCCGCGTAACCACCGTACGACAACACGGTGGACCCGTTGCCGTAAATGGTGTCGTCTCCACCCAAACCGATGAATTTGTTCCAGTTGCCCAGGCTACCCGCGTTGGCCGAAGTGGCCGAGAAGCCCCGCGCGTCATAGACGTCGCCGAAGTTGCTACCCGAGACTACCTCGATGGAACGCAAGGTGTCCTGACCTACATACGTGCCCAATCCACTGCTGCTGTAAACCAAGCCGTCTTTGAGGTTGACGGTGATGCCACTTACTTGGGCGGTTCTATAGGCGGCGCTGTCAATACCTCCCGAGCCGCCGTCCAACAGATCCCAGCCGCCGCGCCCCTGGAGACCATCGTCCCCGGAACTTCCGGTCAGCACGTCGTCAAAGTCGGATCCGACGACGTCATTGACATCTTTCAGCGTCACGGAGCCAAGCAGCTTGCCGCTCCAGTCCTTGAGGTAACTCAGATCTACGGTGGTGGTCTGCCCACGCTCGCCGATCTGAACCGTGACACCCCGCTTGTCGCCATTCGCGGTTCCGCCAACCCAGCTGAACCCGACCCCGGTGTAGCCGTTACCAATGACGGTGTCGTTACCACCCGCGCCGGGATCCGCCCAGGACCATTTGTCACCCACTGCCATGCCACCCACCAGCCCGCTGAAATCGAACAGGTCGTCGTAGGAAGTACCGCCGATGTCCGTTGCGCGGATCAAAGTGTCAATACCTGCTTGGTAGTTGCCGCTGCTGGCAATGTCGACCTCGCCATAACTGACGGTGCCCACGCTGCCAGTGAACTGCACGGTGATGCCGGTTTTGGACCAGGAGTAATCCAGCCACACGTCCTGCCAGGGCTTGATGCCTTCGCTGAAGTCAAAGGTGTCGCTGCCGCCAAAACCAGCAACGCCGAGTTCGTGGATATGGCCTGCCAGTTCGTTATTCCCCGCCATCTGGCTGAAGTCGCCACTGACCTCGTCGTGCTGGCGACTCAGGATGACTTGCTCAATACCGCGCAGGGTGTCGGTGCCAGTACCGGAGCCGCCCAGCTCATAAACCTTCATCGCCGAGAGGTCCAGGCGCACGCCGCCGATGCTCACCTTGGTGTAGTCGGCGGTGTCCCAATCGTTCGGCGTATTACCTAAAATACCGCGGCGCCACAGGAGGTTTAACTGGTAGCCACCGTCCAGGTAGTCATCGCCTTCATCGCCTATCAGGGTGTCGTTGCCGAGGCCGCCAAGCAGGGTGTCGTTTCCGGCCCAACCGCTGATCAAATCATTGCCGCCCATGCCAGCTAGATATTCGGGGGCGTCTGTTCCACTCAGTGTGTCATTCACTAATGAATAGTCACCGCTACTTCCGCTACCGGCACGTATGGTGCTAATCGAAAGCAGTGGATTCGTTCCAGCTGTCAGTTGCAGATCAATCCCGGCGCGGTTACTGTTGTCTGGATCTGCCGTATAGATTTCAATAAGTTCGACTCCACGCAATGTGTCCGTGCCCTGATTGTTGTAGGCTGGGACATTGCGCTTGTCAGTGACCGTCCACTCTTGGCGATCTAGGTTGAAATCGATTTTTATTAGGAGGTTACCGTTCCCAAGGATGCTCCATCCATGGGAAATATCACCATCAACCGTGATAGACCCAACTGACGTAGATCCAAGGTTGTAGAGAGACATATCAGACAAGCTGGCACTGCCAACGATCGTGTCATTGCCCGTGCCGCCATGGACAAATCCCATACCGTCACCCATGGTGATCAGGTCATCGCCACCCACGCCATAGGCCTCACCAAATCGGTTGACCGTAATGACGTCGCCATAGTTGGATCCGATAACACGATCAATATTGCGCAAGACGTCTGAGCCGCCATCACCGTCTATGGAGGTGACGCCGGTGACCAGGTTGACATTAACCGCGCCGAGCGCATCGTAGTAATAAGCCGTATCTGTGCCTTGACCAGCGCCACCATCGAGAGTGTCATTACCGGCACCGCCCATCAAACTGTCTTGGCCCCAACCACCCAGCAAAGAATCGTTGCCCGAGCCACCCATCAGTGAGTCGTTGCCGCTACGCCCCACCAAATAGTCATCGCCATCTGTACCGATCAAGCGGCTGTCGCCCCAGTCTCCGTAGCGGCTGTACTGCAATGTCTCCGCACCAGGAGTGTTATTCAACTGAATCGTGAATACTTCGCCTGAGGAGGAATTGCGGAACTCCACGGTCTCAACGTCATGGAAACTCATCCATGGGGTTCCATCAGCGCTCCCCACGATCCAATTGCCTGCGACAAACTTGAATAGACCGACCGTACTACCATCCTGGTTACTCATCGTCCATCCGCCAGTTGCGTTGGCAGTGAGAGTCTGACCAGCGGAAATACCGGCGTTGATCACCACAATGTCATTGCCACTTCCGCCGTCGATTTGGTCGCCCGCATTTGCGGTGATGGAATCGTCACCCGCACCACCGTACAGCACATCAAAGCCTTCACCTTTGGGATCACCACCGTCAATGGTGTCGTTTCCGTCACCACCATAAATGGTGTCATTGCCAGCCAGACCGGTGATGTAGTTCTTACCGCTGTCTCCAATGATCACGTCATTGAAGCTGGAGCCCTCGACCATCTCAAAGCCTTTGAGGGTGTCTTGTCCGCCAAAGCCGTCGATCGCCAGTCCGGTCTGCAGATTGACCGTGACACCTGCCGTGTCGTTCATGTAGCTGACGGTGTCGCGCCCTGCCCCGCCGTCCAGGTAGTCGCCCGATGAAGGACTGCCAGCGCTGCGGCTCACGCCCCAGTTGGCGGAGTCACCGGAGATCCAGTTGCCGCCGTCTGAACCGATGATGGTGTCGCCAAAGTTGGAGCCGTCAACGTTCTCCACGCCCTTGATGGTGTCTTGGCCACCGAACACGTCGATGGCGCGCTCGGTCTTGAGGTTGACGGTTACACCGGCAAAGTCGTCCCCGTAGCCAATGCCATCGGTACCCAGGCCAGCGTCCAGGTAATCCGCAGACGATTGCTGCGCTTGGGTGATGCCACTGCGCGAAGCGCCCCAGTACGACTGGTCAACCTCAAACCAATCGGCTCCGCTGGAGCCCATGATGGTGTCAGCGAAGTTCGTGCCACCAAAGTTTTCGATATTGCGGAATGTGTCGGTGCCTCCCGGCTTAATGACCGTTCCGGTTTGCAGATTGGCGTTGATGCCGGTGGTGCCCTTGCTATAGCTCAGCCAGTCTTTGCCGGAACCACCGTCCATGGTGTCGTTGCCACCGCTGGCATCGCCACGGAAGCTGTCGCGCCCGTCAGCGCCAAACATGGAGTCGCTACCACCGCCACCTTCGAGGGTGTTGTTGCCGTTGTCGCCATTGAGCGTGTCGTTGTAGCTGGAGCCCTGTACGGCTTCAAAGCCAACAAGCGTGTCCTCGCCGCCAAAGCTATCGATAGCCCGGCCGGTTTGCAAGTTAACGGTGACGCCAGTGGTGTCGTCGTAATAGGCAATCGTGTCAACCCCTAAGCCACCATCGATGTAATCGCCGGAGGATGGACTGCCATCAGACCGGCTGATACCCCAAGAGGCCGCGTCACCCTGTATCCAGTTGTCGCCGTCCGATCCGATAATGGTGTCATTGAAATTGGAGCCGTCGACCTCTTCAAATCCTTTGAGCGTGTCCTCGCCGCCAAACACATCGATCGCGCGCTCTTCTTTCAGGTTGACATAAACGCCCTTGCCCTCGTCGCCGTAACCAATGCCGTCCCAGCCCGCGCCTGCGTCGATGTAGTCGGCGGACGACTGCTGGGCTTGCGTGATGCCGTCGCGTGAATTTCCCCAAAACGACTGATCCGCCTCGATCCACTCATTGCCAGAGGAACCGATGATGGTGTCAGCAAAATTCGTCCCACCCAGGTTCTCCATGTTGCGGATGGTGTCGACACCACCCTGCTTGATGACGGTTCCGGTGGCGAAGTTGATGTTGATACCGGCAGTCGCGCTGCCGTAATCCAGCCACTCCTTGCCGGCACCACCGTCCATGGTGTCGTTGCCACTGAACGGGTCAGCGTTGAAGTTGTCATTGCCATCGCCGCCCAGCAATGAGTCATTGCCAGAACCGCCATTGAGCGTATCTTTGCCCGCACCGCCCATTAGGTAGTCGTCACCGCCATAGCCTTTGAGGGTGTCATTACCGGCGTCACCGTAAATGGTGTCAGGCCCCGACGTGCCATTCAGAACATCAGAGCCTGGCGTACCACGCAAGGTGATGTTGTCCATCGGATCGGATGCCAAGGACAGCGCGGGGGTGGACACCGACGGTGCACTCACAACCAACGGCGGCGTGAATTGCACAGGCGTCAGGCCCGGAACCGGTAATTGGATAGCCAGGTGCTCCTGCGCATTGCGCTGCCCACCCATAAAAATCGTGGCCGGTGCCGCCTTATTGGCGACCATCGCCAGCAGCTGCGAGGTGCTCAGTGCTGCGACCTGTGCGGTGCTCAGGGCAGCAATCTGGGTGCTGCTCAGCACTGCGGTGTCGCGGGTTGTGATAGCGGCGATCTGCCCGGTGCTGAGCGCCCGAATTTGCGCAGTCCCTAAAGCCATAGCCTCGTCGGGCCGCAGCACCGAGACCGCCGCCGTGCCCAGGGCAGCGACACCCGCGGTGCTGATGGCAGCCAGGTCCATGACTTCCAAGCTGGCCACTTGCCAGGTCGTCAAGGCCGCCACTTGGGCAGCGCCGAGCGCAGCAAACTGCGCAGTCACCAACGCGTCCAGCGCCACCGATGTCATGGCCGCTAACTGCGCCGTGCCCAGCGCCGCAATCTGCGCGCTCGTCAGCAGCGCGATGGGCGCGTCGATGGCGCCCAAGCCAGAACCCGCAGCACCGCTGTCGCTGCTGCTCACGTTGATTCCGCCGGCACCGTTGGCCAGCAGGTCCACGCCCGAGCGGAAGGTGGTGAGCGTTCGGCCCTCGGTGCCCGACGCACCCTGCAAAGCGATACCGGTTGCGCCGCCGGTGATACCTGCGCTGCTGAGAGTCGAGACTTCAATATTGCGGCCATCGGCAGCGGTGAGCGACAGCCCGCCGGTGGATGGATCAAAAGCCGCACTCACGCCGGTGAGTGCTGTTTGCGCATTCACCGCATCCAGCATTTGCACCAACCGGTCATCCGCCGTCAGCGCGTCGCCGATGGCGCCGATGGACACACCGTTGATGCGGATACTGTCATCCTCGATTCCTTTGAATCGGGGGTCCACGGTGTCCACAATGCGCCCGGTGGCCGTGCCGCCGCCCACGGTGTACCCCGTACCCGCCAGCACGTTCACCACCACGGTTTCGCTGCCTTCGGCAATGGTGTCCGGCGTGGGGTTGACGATCAGGGTGGCTGTGGAAGAACCGGCGGCGAAGGTGATTTGGGGTTCAGCGACTGAAAATTTGGCTAAGAAAGCCTTACCGTTTTGTGCAAACGTCGAACCTCCTATGAATAGTGATCCATCGTTACCCGTGGTGACTGCGTACGGATAGTCGTCATTTACTAGCTGGAGTAACTTAGTCCAAGCTTGTATTCCATCCGTGCCAAATTTGGTTACAAAAGTATGTTTACCGCTCCCCAACTGCGCCCCAGAAGGACCCAGCGTATATCCAGTAACGTAAACGGAGCCATCCGCGCCCGTAGCAATAGCCGATGCGGCGTCAAACTCATCACTCCCAAATTCACGAGACCATACCTTTGTTCCATCAGGGTTGTACTTCGAAAGAAAAACGTCCTGCTTACCACCGTATGTTTGACCGTCGAACGCGGCACCTGTATTACCCACAACGTAAATGGAACCATCAAGGCCAGTTGTTAGTCCTTGCCCAGAGTCTGTAGACCCAGTACCCAGAAGCCTTGTCCATTCTTGGGTACCGTCTTGGTCGTATTTTGCGAGAAAGGCATCTTCGCTACCGCTGGAAGATTGCCCGTTTAGCGAGCCGTCTGTAGAACCGCTGAGATACAGCGATCCGTCCAGCCCAGTCGTCAATGCGTAGACAGCATCCGCGCCACTAGTGCCGAATTGGCGCGTCCAATCCTTCGTGCCATCTGGGAGATATTTTGCTAAAAATCCATCAAAACCTTTGTTATAAGTTTGACCATCTAGCCGACCTCCAGTAGTTCCAGCGATGTAGACGGCGCCGTCAACGCCGGTTTTCGCTGCATAGGCATAGTCGCTAACTTCAGTACCAAATTGCCTCGTCCATAACCTGCTCCCGTCTGGACTCCACTTGGCCAAAAAGGCGTCTGACGTACCAGGCTTGCTATTTTGTCCATCTAAAGATCCACCTGTGTAACCAATGACGTAAATTGATCCGTCCGTACCTGTTGCCGCAGAAGTTGCAACATCTTCTGAATCGGTGCCGAACTCTCTAGTCCAAGCTTTGACGCCATCTTGCGAGTACCTCGTCAGAAACGCGTCGTTTACGCCGGGTTTGTAGGGCTGATCATCCAGTGTCCCATTTGCAGATCCCACCAGATATACCGCGCCGTCAGTGCCAGTAGTTACGGAAGAAGCAAGAGTGTTAATCCAAACGCTACCGCCTGCCGAAAGCAGTTTCGTCCAAACAACATTTGGCCCCATCGGCGACAAAAGATTTGATCCAGGAGTGAAATCCCCCCCCGTAGCCGTCCCCCCCATGCCCACATTCACCGTCAGCGCGCTGCTGGTGTCGCCCGTGCGGGTGAAGGTGTAAACCAAGCGCGAGGTACTGGTTTCTGCGACCACCTGCGGCTTGACGGATACGCTGACGACTGTCGTGGGCTCGCAATCCCTCGGGTCGGACCCATCGTTTACCGTGACGCTGGTGCTCTGCCCCGCCACCGTGACCGTCATGGTTTCAGAGGCCTCCGCGACACCGTCCGCCACCAGGCCCACATCGAAGCGCGCGATGCCGTCGCTGCCCACTTTCGCAGTGCCCGTCAGAGACCCGCCCACCACATCGGCGGCCGTCACGCCGCTGATGGTGTACTGCAGCATGCTGTCCCACTGCACGTTGGTCGTGGCAACCGAGAAGGAGACCTTTGCGCCCTCATTGACGCTCGATGCATTGCCCGTCAGCGTGTAGGTGGACGGCATTCCGCCGTATTCCACAATGAAACCGCCGGCATACGGAACCGATGGCAGATCGACCCAATCTCCGGAATCAGGCGCAAACGCGCTGTAGTCTTCGCGGATGCCATTGAAGTAGCCGTTGGGCTCGCCCGATCGCGGGTCCCAGGCAAAGAAATTGAGCGCGGCTCCCTTCTCCGGGCCGCTCACCCATTTCCAAACGCCGTCCACCTCCGCGTCTGAGGCACCGAACAATTGGAGGCCTTGTTGATCAACCGGCAACCTATCGGTCAAGCCTTTGACAAAGGTATTTTCTGCGGACGATGTGATGGTGGCTAAGTAGCCTTGCAGTCCACGGTAGCTGTATGCCTGTGCCGCACTTTGCGCCTGTAGGGCCGTAATGGACGTGTTGGCAACGAGTTGGTAGAAATGCCCGTTGGCATCAAATCCGGTGACCGCCAGGCTGCTACCCCTGTCCTCGCCATCGTCGGGCACCAAGGATCTGCCCGACGAGACCGTTGCCCTGGCACTCGCTACCACACCGGTAATAGAAGATTTGTTGTTAATCGCATCTGCCAGGTCTTTGGCGCTGCCTGCGGCGTCAACCGCCACGCCGTTGATGCGCAGGTCTGTGGCGGTCCAGGCTGCCTCGCCCATCACCGCACCGCTGCGTTGTGTCACGGTGCCCAGGGCGTTGAGCTGATCGGCGCGCAAAGCACCCACCTGGCCCGCCTGCAAAGCGCGCAGGCTGTCCGCACGCAGCGCCAGCAGATCGCGGTTTTCCAAGGCGGCTACTTGCGCGGTGCTCAGGCCTTGTGCGACCTGGGCGGTGGTCAATGCGGCGGCCTGGGCTGTGGTGATAGCCGCAATGCCCGTCGTGCCCAAGGCGGAAACCTGGGCGGTGTTCAGGGCGGCAAAGTCGCTGATTTCCAGATTCGCCACCTGGTCCAGCGTGAAGGCGCGGACCTGCGCTGTGGACAAGAGCTGCACCTGCGCAGTGCTCAGCGCGTTCAGGCTGCCCGTGGCCAGGGCCGCAATTTGTGTGGTGGACAAGCCCGCGATTTGCGCGGTGCTGAGCGCAGCCACTTGCCAGGCCTGCAAGGCGTTGATTTGCCGGGCGCTGAGCGCAGCAAACTGGCTTGCCGACAGCGTCACCAGATCCGACGTCTCCATGCTGGCGATACCGGCCGTATTGATAGCCGCCACCTGCGCCGTGGCCAACACCGCCAACTGCGCAAGCGTCAGCGCCACAGCCTCGGCGGTGGTCAACGCAGCCACGTTGGCGGTGGTGATAGCCACGACCTGTGCGGTGCTGAGAGAGACAAACTGCGCGGCGCTCAGGCCGCTGGCGCTGGCGGTGCTGAGGGCGCTGATCTGGGCGGTGGTGAGGGCGGCGACCTGGTCGGTGGCGAAACTCTCCATGAGGCCAGCGGAGCCCAAGGCATTTATTTGGGTAGCGGTTAGGGCGGCGGTTTGGGTGGTGGTGAACGACAAGGGCGGCGCAGCGCTGGCCTTAGACAACTGCATTGACGTGATCCAGTCGCTTGAGTTAGACCCTACCAATGTTGTCCAAAGAAGCTTGCCATCTGAATCGACTTTGGCTAGAACGCCGCCCCAAGCACCGGGGTGGGCCGAAGCAAAAAATGTTTCCCCGCTGACAAAGGTGGCGTTGTCACTGGCGTTGACGGAATACATTAGATCGTCAGTTAGCCCAACTGCAATGAGCTGCTTCCATTGCAGTGCCCCATCTGAACTGTACTTGGTCAGAGATCCGTGCCTGTAACCATCTGCGTACCCCGGGGCAGTCCCTGTCGCCACTATCGAGCCATCGCTAGTGGCTGTAGTGGAATGCACATAGTCTGTGCTGTAAGTACCAATCATCCGTGTCCACAACTTGGTTCCGTCCAAGTTGTACTTAGCTAGAAACCCGTCCCAGCCACCAGCATTACTGGCTCCCCCGCTTTCCAAATTGCCAGCGGTAAAGCCCCCGACCACTACCGCACCATCTGTGACGGTTGCACTAGTTACAAAGTCGTTCACCTGCGTACCAATGAGCCGATTCCATTGAAGATCACCGTCAGCGCTGAATTTAGTCAGGAATCCGTCGTAACCATCATTGCCGCCGTATTTAGTCCCACTAACAAAGATCGAGCCGTCGCTTATCGTTACAACTGGGTTTATCCAATCGCCGGCAATTAACCCCATCGATGTCCATATTTGGGTACCGTCGGCGCTGTATTTGGCAAGCAAGCCGCCACTGCTTACCAGCACCGAGCCATCACTGGCCGTTTTGATGAACTTGATCTCCTCATCCCCACTGGTGCCAACTAGTCGAGTCCACAGCCGCGTTCCGTCCGCGCTGAACTTTGTAAGAAATCCGTCTTTCCCACCGTTATTGGCCTCACCATCCAAGTTTCCAGTGGTGTGCCCCCCGACCATCACCGAGCCGTCGTTATTCGTTGCGGTGGAGGTGATCAATTCGCTCCCGCTGGTGCCAATCTGCCGAGCCCAAAGTCGGGTTCCATCCGCGCTGTACTTGGCTAGGAATCCGTCCGATCCCCCATTACTGATCTGGCCATCCAAGTTGCCGTTGGTATCTCCGATGACCACAACCGAGCCGTCTCTACTTGTATCAATCGCAGTGATGTGCTCGATGCCACTGGTGCCAATCAATCGCGTCCAAAGGCGCGTTCCGTCAGCGCCGTATTTAGCTATAAATCCGTCCCAGTTGCCGCTGTTAGTTTCACCATCCAAGCTGCCGTCGGTGTAGCCGCCAACGAATACCGAGTTATCCGCTACTGGTTTAATCGGCACCAACCCCACCACCTGCGCGTTCGTCAACGCCGCAACCTGCGCAGTCGTCATAGCCCGCAAGTCCACATTCTCCATCGCAGCCAGGCTTTGCGTGCTGATGGCCTGAACCTGCGCGGTACTCAGAGCAATCACCTGCGCGGTGTTCATGGCCACCATCTCCGCCCTGCTCAACACCGCCATGTCGGCGGTGCTCAGCACGGCGATCTGGGCGGTGCCCAGGGCGGCGAAATCGGCGGACTCTAGGTTGGCGACTTGCAGTGTGGTGAGCGCTGCGGCCTGTGCGGTGCTCAGCGCCTGGAACTGCGCGGTGCTCAGGATATTGAGGGCGGCGGTGTTGAGCGCCGCAAACTGCGCAGCGGACAAGCCCGCGACCTGGGCCGCACTGAGCGCCGCGACCTGGGGCGCTTGCAAGGCGTTGATTTGCCGGGCGGTGAGCGCAGCCATCTGGCCCGTGGACAGCGCCACCAGATCCGCCGTCTGCATGGCGGCAACGCCCGGCGCGTTGATTGCGGCGACCTGCGCGGCACTCAAGGCGCCTATCTGCGGCACGGTGAAGGCCACCACTTCGGCCGTAGTCAGCGCGGCCATGTTGGCAGTCGCAATCGCCATGACCTGCGTGGTGCTGAGCACTGCAAACTGCGCAGCGCTGAGGCCGCTGGCGCTGGCGGTGCTCAGGCCGCTGATTTGGGTGGTGGTAAGGGCTGCGACCTGGTCTGTGGCGAAGCCGGACATCAGGTTGGCAGCGCCTAGGGCGTTGATTTGGGTGGGGGTTAGGGCGGTGATTTGGGTGGTGGTGAGCGACAAAGTTGCGGCAGCACCGGCATTTGCCAGCTGCATTGAGGTAGTCCAATCATCGCTGGTACTCCCGATCCTCGTCGTCCATAAACGGTTGCCATCCGCATCGTACTTGGTCAAAAAGCCGTCGTATGCTCCAATATTGGTTTGACCATTCAGCTGTGCAGTGGTGGTCCCTGACAATGTCACCGAGCCATCGGCACCCATGCGAACTGCGGAGATCCAATCCGACCCGCCAGTGCCGATCAAACGCGTCCAGACCCTATTGCCGTCTGTGGAGTACTTTGAAATGAAGTCCAAGTTCTCTCGACCAGTGGTGTCCACCAGTCCGTCGAGGTTGCCCGACGTGGTACCGACCACAACAATTGAGCCATCCGCCGCGATTTGGGAAAACTGGATTTCATCGTTGCCGGCGGTGCCAATCAACCTGGTCCAAATTCTGGTTCCATTCGCAGCGTACTTGGTAATAAATCCATCAGCTCCGCCATGGCTAGTTTGATCGTCTAGATTACTTTCCGTAACGCCACCCACCACCACAGTGCCGTCAGCTCCAATCTCTGTCGAATTAACATAATCTCGACCACTTCCGCCAATCAACGTTGTCCATAGCCGGGCGCCATCGGCGGAGTACTTGGTAAGGAACCCGTCCCACCCCCCCGCGTTGACTAGCCCGTCAATATTGCCATCGGTAGGCCCACTCGCAATGGCCGCTCCATCAACACCCACTCGGGTGAAAAACAGGGCTTCGTGACCGCTGCCGCCAATCAGGCGGGTCCACTCCCGCACACCTTCCGAGGTGTACTGGGTGAGGAACGCGTCCTGTCCTCCATTAACGCCTAAACCATCCAGGCCCCCTGTGGTAACTCCTCCCACTAAAACCGCACCATTTGCCAAGATTTGAGTGGCCTCAATGTCGTCGTAACCACTGCCACCAATGACTCTGGTCCAGAGTCTGGTTCCGTCCGTGTCGTACTTGGTCAGGAAACCATTCCAATAGCCGACGCTGGTTTGCCCATCAAAACTCGCATCGTTGGTGTATCCGCTGGCGATGACTGATCCATCGATTGCCAAGTGGCTGGAGAAAATTCCATCGATTTCAGGACCGCCCATCAGCTTAGTCCAAAGTAAAGTGCCGTCCGGCGCATACTTCGTTAAGAACCCGTCTCTACCTCCGGCGTTCTTCTGTCCATCTAGACCAACGGGGGTAGATCCTCCGGCCAGTACCACGCCAACGGATCCCATTTGCGTTGCATTCACCGGGTACCAAATGTCAGCACCAATTAACTTAGACCATATCTTGCTGCCGTCTGCCGCGTACCTGGCGATAAATCTATCTTGCCCCGTCTGGTTGATCTGACCATCCAGGCTTGCAGAAGCAACGCCCGCCACAACAATTGACCCATCAACCCTTACGGGTACCAAACCAAGTATTTGCCCCGTCGTCAACGCCGCAATCTGCGCCGTAGTCATCGCCCGCAAATCCCCACTTTCCATCGAAGCAAGACTCTGCGTACTGATGGCCTGAACCTGCGCAGTCGTCAGCGCGCTAACCTGCGCGGTTGTCATGGCCACCATCTCCGCCACCGTGATCGCCGCAATCCCCGCGCTGCTCACCGCCTGCACCTGCCCGGTCATCAATGCGCTGATTTGCGCAATGGTGAGCGCCGCAACCTCAGCCGGAGTAAGCGCGCCGATTTGGCTGGGGCTGAGCAGTTGCAGGGATGTGGTGGCCAGCAGCGCAAGGTCTTCGGTCTGGATCGCCGGGACTTGGGTGGTGGTGAGTGCGCGCACAAAGTCGGTGCGCAAGGTGGCCACTTGCTGGGTGGTCAAGGCAGCGATTTGGGCTGGCGTGAGTGCGGCGAACTGGGCTGTGGTGAGGGCGTTCAGGTTGGTGGTAGCGCGGACGTTGACTTCTTTTTTCTGGTCCTCGCGCAGCGATGCGATTTGCTGGTCTGAAAACGCTTTGGCCTGTTCATACGACAAGGTGCGCAAGGCGGCCGTGCCCATGGCGGCGATGACGCTGGTTTGCAGGGCGGCGATGCTGGTAGTGCTGAGGGCTTGCAGGTCTTCGCGCTCGAAGGCACCGATTTGCACGGTGGTGAGCGCCCGGACGTACTCGCTGCTGAGCTTGGCAACTTGGTCGGTGTTGAGCGCAGCAATCTGGCTGGTGCTGAGTTTGGCGAATTGGCTGGTGCTGATGCCCTCAATCACCGTCTTAAGCACGGCGCGCTGATCGGCGCGCAGTGCTGCTATTTGTGTGGCGCTCAGTGCGGCAGTTTGCTGTAGCGAAAGGGTCTTAAAGACAGCGCTGCTCAGAGCGGCGAGGTCAACGCCCTCCAACGCTGCGATTTGCCCCGTGCTCAGCGCGGCGAGCTGGGGGATGTTGATGGCGGCAAACTGTCCGCTGGTCATGGCCACCAGTTGGGTGGTGCTGAGCGCGGCCATGTCGGCAGCGTTCAAGGCGGCGATTTGCTGGGTGCCGAAGGCGGCCAGGCTTTGGGCTTGGAGGGCGGCTACTTGGGTGGTGTCCAGCGCCGCGACTTGCGAGCTGGCCAGAAGCTTGGCGAAATCGGTGCGCAGTGATGCGACTTGCTGCGTGGTCAAGCCCGCGATTTGCGCTGAACCGAGCGCAACAAACTGTGCGGTCGTCAGGACCGTCAGGTCGGTGGTGACGGCGCTCGTGGCCATGGGCTAGCGTTTGCCCCCTGGCCGCACCGCACGCGCACCCACGGTGCCGGGTCGCGTAAGACCCTGGACAGGCTTACAACAAGCGTCCGACATCGATGTAATCAACAGCCCGGGCCCTGACGGACCCCTGCCAAGGGTGATGGTCACGGTGTTTTCCAACGAAAAAGTATGTGCGGCGCCCAGCAAACACGCTGGGCACGCTGCCCCTCCTTCACTGTACGAATGATTTGCGCAAAGTCAAACACATCAGGTGTAACTTTGCCAAATTAACTAAACATATAGTTGTTGTGAAGCTAGGCAGCCCGGAAAATCCAAGAAAATTCGCCCACTAATGGCGATATGGCAAGAGCCTCTGCGCTTATGCCAAATCCTTACGCGCCCACCAGTCCTGGTCAAACTGCCCCTCCAACCATGCGATGAACTGGGTCACTTTGGCCGGGAGCATGCGCGGTGAGGGAAAGACGGCGTGGATTTCCTGCTGCGGCAGTTGCCAATCGTCCAACACACTGAGCACGGCACCGGTGTTGAGCGACTCCTGCGCCACATAGCGCGGCACGGCGGCAATGCCCATGCCTTTGCGCGCGGCCATGAGCAGCATGGACAGGTTGTTGGAGCGCAAAGCGCCGCGCACTGCGACTGACACCGTTTTGCCCTTTGCGCCGCTGAGCTGCCAGCGGGCATCGCCCTGCACGGTGCTGTAAATCAGGGCGGTGTGTTTGCCCAGGTCCTGCGGAATCTTCGGTGTGCCGTGGGCTTGCAAATACGCGGGCGCAGCGACGATGGTCCAGGGGTTGAGGCCCAGGTGGCGCGAGCCCAGGCCCGAATCGGCCAAACGACCCATGCGGATGGCCACGTCCACGCCCTGCTCGATCAGGTTGACGTAGCTGTCGTCGCAGTGCAGCTCGACCTGTAAGCCGGGGTTCATGTCCATGAACTGCATGGTCAGCGGCGCCATGATGCGCCGCCCGAAGGCCACCGAGGTGCTGATTTTGAGGGCGCCCTGCAACTGGGTTTGCAGCAGTGCGCTGACGGATTCGGCCTCTTCGACATGCTGCGAAATCAGCTTGCACTTCTCGTAATAGCGCAGGCCGATTTCGGTGGGGCTGACGCCGCGTGTGCTGCGGTAGAGCAGGCGCGCGCCCAGCTGCGCTTCCATGCGCCCGATCTGTTTCGTGGCGGCAGGCTGGCCGATGTGCATCTCGGTGGCCGCCTTGCTGAACGAGCCCAGGTCGACGATGCGCACAAACAAACGAATAGCCTGGATGCGTTCCACAGCAGCTCCTCATAGCCAAAAGCCCGATGCTATTCCAAAACGGAATAAGCCAAATGCTGCGGGCACCCGTTCCCGAAAGCGCCGCAAAGCCCGACGATTGACTTATCTGTTTGATTCCTAACCCGCAAAAGGAGAACGTATGGCCAAGATGAAAGCCGCGATGGCAGCTGTGCTTGTGATGGAAAAAGAAGGCATTACCCAGGCCTTTGGCGTGCCCGGCGCAGCCATCAACCCTTTGTACGCGCAACTGCGCGCCCGCCAATCCATCGACCATGTGCTGGCGCGGCACGTGGAAGGCGCATCGCACATGGCCGAGGGCTTCACGCGGGCGCGGCCCGGGAACATTGGCGTGTGTATTGGTACCAGCGGCCCGGCGGGCACCGACATGATTACCGGCCTGTACTCAGCGATTGCCGACAGCATTCCGATTTTGTGCATCACTGGCCAGGCTCCACGGGCGCGCATGTACAAGGAAGATTTTCAGGCAGTGGACATTGAGGCCATTGCCAAACCCGTGACCAAATGGGCCGTGACGGTGCGGGAGCCGGCGCTGGTGCCACGCGTGTTCCAGCAGGCCTTTCACGTCATGCGCTCGGGCCGCCCCGGCCCGGTGCTGATCGACCTGCCGATTGATGTGCAACTGGCCGAGATCGAATTTGACATCGACAGCTACGAACCGCTGGAGGTCTACAAGCCGCGTGCGCACCGCCACCAAATCGACAAGGCGCTGGACATGTTGCTGGCTGCCGAGAAGCCCTTGATCGTGGCTGGTGGCGGCATCATCAACGCCGACGCCAGCGACTTGCTGGTGGAGTTTGCCGAGCTCACCGGCGTGCCGGTGATTCCCACGCTGATGGCCTGGGGCAGCATTCCTGATGACCACCCGCTGATGGCCGGTATGTGCGGCCTGCAGACCAGCCACCGCTACGGCAACGCCACGCTGCTGGCCAGCGACTTTGTGCTGGGCATTGGCAACCGCTGGGCCAACCGGCACACCGGCTCGGTCGACGTGTACACCCAAGGCCGCAAGTTCGTACATGTGGACATCGAGGCCACGCAAATCGGGCGCGTCTTCAACCCGGATCTGGGCATCGTGAGCGACGCCAAAGCGGCGCTGGAGTTGTTTGTGCAAGCGGCGCGCGAGCGTAAGGCGGCCGGACAGTGGAAGGACTATGCCGACTGGTCCGCCCGCTGCGCCGAGCGCAAAAAGCTGATGCAGCGCAAGACTGATTTCGACGATATGCCGATCAAACCGCAGCGCGTGTACCAGGAGATGAACGCCGCCTTCGGCCGCAACACCATTTACGTGTCCACCATTGGCCTGAGCCAAATTGCGGGGGCGCAGTTCCTGCACGTTTACGGCCCGCGCCAGTGGATCAACTGTGGCCAGGCCGGCCCGTTGGGCTGGACGATCCCGGCAGCGCTGGGTGTGGTGGCGGCAAACCCCACGGCCACCGTGGTTGGTTTGTCGGGTGACTACGACTTTCAGTTTCTGATTGAGGAGCTGGCCGTGGGCGCGCAGTTCCGCCTGCCCTATGTGCATGTGCTGGTGAACAACAGCTACCTGGGTCTGATCCGCCAGGCACAGCGCGGCTTTGAGATGGACTACTGCGTACAACTGGCTTTTGACAACCAGAACGTGAGCGACCCCGAGTTGCAAGGCTATGGCGTGGACCACCACGCCGTGGTCGAGGGCCTGGGCTGCAAGGCGCTGCGGGTAACCGACCCGGCCAAGTTGCAGTCCACGCTGCGTGAAGCGCAAACCCTGGCCCATACACTGCGCACGCCGGTGGTGGTGGAGGTAATTTTGGAGAAGGTGACCAATATCGCCATGGGCACTGAGATCAACGCGATCACCGAGTTCGACGACGTGGTGTGCCTGCACCCCGAAGGCCGCGAAGGCCTGGTAGCTGCCGGACTGCTGGAATAAGTAGGCCCGACCTTTTTGTTTTGAAAGACCAGACCATGCCCCGTTTTGCCGCCAACCTGACCATGCTGTTCACCGAAGTACCGTTTTTGGAGCGCTTTGAGCGTGCCGCTGCGGCCGGTTTCAGCGCAGTGGAGTTTCTGTTTCCCTATGCCTTTGAGGCCACAGAGATCCGCGCCCTGCTCGACCGCCACGGGCTGCAACTGGTGCTGCACAACCTGCCGGCCGGTGACTGGGACGCGGGCGACCGGGGCATGGCCTGCGACCCCCAGCGCGTGGCCGAGTTCCGCGCCGGGGTGCCCCGGGCTATTGGCTATGCCAAGGCACTGGGTGTGCCCCAACTCAACTGCCTGGCCGGCAAACGCCCGGGCGGCGCCAGCGAAGCCGATATGCGCCAGACCCTGGTGGAGAACCTGCGCTTTGCGGCTGCGGCCCTGCAAGACGCGGGTTTGCGCCTGCTGGTCGAGCCGATCAACAGCTATGACATCCCCGGCTTCTACCTCAACCGCACCGACCAGGCGCTGAGCCTGATCGACGAGGTCGGCGCGGACAACCTGTTTGTGCAATACGACATCTACCATGCGCAGCGCACCGAGGGCGAGATCTGCGCCACGCTGTCCAAGCACCTCGCGCGCATCGCCCACATCCAGACCGCCGCCAACCCCGGACGGCACGAGCCCGGCACAGGGGAACTCGACGACGCGTTTGTGTTTGCGCACCTGGACAAGCTGGGCTACAGCGGCTGGATTGGCTGCGAATACAAGCCGGCCACCACCACCGAAGCCGGTCTGGGCTGGATGCAAACCGTGGGCAAGCCCGCCGCCGCCTGAACCACGGCTACGCCCCTTCCCGTTGGAACACACCCGTTAGAAATACCCAGGAGACATCGCATGAGCACCACCCCCCTCAACATCGGATTCATTGGCCTTGGCATCATGGGAACGCCCATGGCGCTGCATTTGCAAAGCGCAGGCCACACGCTGTTTGTGCAGACCCGCAGCAGCGTGCCCGAGGGCATCGCCAACAGCGCAGCCACGGTCTGCCCGGACGCCAAGACCGTCGCCGAACACGCGGACATCGTGTTTCTGATGGTGCCCGACACCCCCGACGTGCAGGCCGTTTTGTTTGGCCCCAAGGGCGTGGCCGAAGGCCTGCGTCCGGGCAAGACGGTGGTGGACATGAGCTCGATCTCGCCCATCGACACCAAAGAATTCGCCAGCCGCATTGAAGCGCTGGGCTGCGATTACCTGGACGCGCCGGTCTCGGGCGGCCAGGTGGGTGCGAAGAACGCCACGCTGTCCATCATGGTCGGCGGCAAAGAAGAAGCCTTTGCGCGGGTGCTGCCCTTGCTGTCGCTGATGGGCAAGAACATCACCCGCGTGGGCGACTGCGGTGCAGGCCAGATTGCCAAGGTGGCCAACCAGATCATCGTGGCGCTGAACATCGAGGCGGTGGCCGAAGCACTGCTGTTTGCCGCCCGCGCCGGGGCCGATCCGGCCAAGGTGCGCGAGGCGCTGATGGGCGGTTTTGCGTCCAGCCGGATTTTGGAAGTGCACGGCGACCGCATGGTCAAGCGCACTTTTGATCCGGGCTTTCGGATTGAGCTGCACCAGAAAGACCTCAACCTGGCGCTGTCCAGCGCCAAAGCGCTGGGCCTGTCGCTGCCCAACACGTCCATGGCACAGCAACTCTTCAACGCCTGCGTCGCCCACGGCGGCAAAGGCTGGGACCATTCGGCCATGGTGCGGGCGCTGGAAAAAATGGCCAACTTTGAGATCGGGCAGACGGCCTGAGCCAGGACGCGCGGCGGGAAAGCTCGCCTCCCGCCACACTATTTTTGACCTTTTATCCTTGCATTATCTACATGATGATGCATAAAATGCAAGGATGTTAGCGCGCAGCATCCTCCCCAGCCTTCGCGAAGATATGGCGCAATTCCCGGCCGTGGCCCTTCTGGGCCCGCGCCAGGCCGGCAAAACCACACTCGCCCACCAAATCGCCCTGCCCGAAACCAGCGTGTACCTGGACCTGGAGTCCGAGCTGGACCGGGCCAAACTCGCCTCGCCCGCGCTGTACCTGGGCGAGCGGCTAGACCGCCTGGTGGTCATCGACGAAGTTCACCGGGTTCCTGGCCTGTTTCCGGTACTGCGCGGACTCATAGACCGCGCCCGGCGCGAAGGCCGCCGCAGCGGCTTGTACCTGTTACTCGGATCGGCGTCGCTGGACCTGCTGCAACAAGCGGGCGAAAGTCTTGCCGGGCGGGTCGCTTACCGCGAGCTCACCCCGTTTCACGCGCTGGAGCTGCCCGAAAGCGAACACGCACGCCTGTGGCTGCGCGGCGGCTTTCCAGACAGCCACCTCGCCGCCACACCGAGCGTGAGCCTGCGCTGGCGGCAGGACTTCATTCGCACCTATGTGGAACGTGACATCCCGCTGCTGGGGGGACGTGTGGGAACCGATGTCTTGCGCCGCCTGCTGGGCATGCTGGCGCACCAGCAAGGCGGCCTGTTCAATGCGTCGGCCCTCGCCCGCAGCCTGGGACTGGACAACCGCACCATCAACCGCTACGTTGACCTGCTGGTTCAGATGTTTCTGCTGCGCCGCCTGGAGCCCTGGCACGCCAACCTGGGCAAGCGGCTGACCAAATCGCCCAAGCTCTATGTGCGCGACAGTGGCTTGCTGCACGCGCTGCTGGGCTTGCCCGACGAGGAGACATTGCTGGGCCACCCCGGCGTTGGTGCCAGCTGGGAAGGCTTTGTGCTGGAAAACCTGATCACCGCAGCCGGCCCCAACGCCAGCGCCCATTTCTACCGCAGCAACGCGGGTGCCGAAATCGATTTGCTACTGCATTGGCCCAACGGTGAATGTTGGGCCATTGAAGTCAAACGCAGCCTCTCGCCCAAAGCCGAGCGCGGTTTTTATGTCGCTTGCGAAGACCTCAAACCCGACCGCCAGTTGGTGGTGTATCCGGGGCAAGACTGCTTTGCACTGAAGCCCGCTATCGAAGCCATGCCCTTGGCCGCGCTGTGTCGTCAACTCGCGCACAAAGCCCGTCCGTGAACGCCGCCATACGCGGTGAACCGTCCACCTTTGCTCCAGTGCATCACATCAGCCCCAGGGCCAGACCGTCATCAGCCACTGCCAGCCGAACACCACCAGCAGATAGCGCAAACCCTTGCCAATGGCCATGTAGGTAGCGCAGGGCAGGAGCGGCAGACGCAGATATCCGGCCAGCACACACAGCGGGTCGCCCACCACGGGCAACCACGCGCCCAGACAGGCGGCTGGCCCCAAACGGCGCAGCCACTGCATAGCGCGCAGGTGGCTGGGGGAATGCACCGGATCCACGCGGCGCGCCACCCAGCTCTGCGCACCGCGCCCCATCCACCAGCCCACCACGCCGCCCAGCGTATTGCCCAAGGTCGCAACGCCCAAAGCGGGCCATAGCAAATCGGGTTGCAGCGTGATCAGTGCCAGCAACACGGGCTCAGAGCCCAAAGGCAAAAAGGTTGCAGCCAGCAAGGCCACCGTGAACAACAGCGCGAGCGCATAGGCCGGCTCCGACAGTTGAAGCAGCAATACCTGTAAAAAATGCTCCATGGCAAGCAGTGTAGTGAGGGGGTATGACAATTTCCCTTGTGGCGAGGGGAATTTCTGCGGGCTTGGATACTCGCACCCTGTATGCCGCCCTCAACACAAACATTCTTCATTCGCCACAGAGGCGCCCGCGGGCTGGCCGCCCTTGCCTGCGCCATGCTGACGGGCCTCGCAGCAGGCGAAGAAGGTGACCGGAGCCTTGGTGTGTATGGCGGGCCGTATTACGACACCATGCCGGCTGGCTTTTTGGCGGGCGATGCCCACTTCAAAGACCAGTACCTGCTCGCGCTTACGGCATCGAAAACCGTGTGGCGCTCAGCCACGCTTCCGCTGGCCTTGGAGATCGACGGTATGGTGGGGCAGCAGTTTGGCCAAGCCGCAGTTTCTGAGGTGGCGGTGGCACCCGTGCTGCGCTGGAGCGGTTTTCCCTGGAACCACGTGCTGCAAACCGATTTACGGCTGGGCCCTTTGGGCATTTCCTACACGCCCACGGTGAGCCCGCTGGAGCGTGACAGCGGCGGTCGCGGCAGCCAGTTTTTGAACTTTTTGATGATCGAAACCGCGTTTTCCCAGCCCGGCAATAAACAGCATGAGGTGTTTCTGCGTCTGCACCACCGCTGCACCATCTATGACCTGATCAACGACTATGGCGCTAACGGCGAAGACTTCTTCGGCATCGGCTACCGGCGCTACTTCTAAACCATGAGACCAATCGCTTCTGTCCGTGCAGGGCAAGCGCAGGGCGCGCCAAGCAACGCTCAGGTCAAATGCTTGCCCGCGATACCGGTCAGCTCAAACATGCTGACCTGCGGCTTGCCGAACACGGGCAGGAGTGCGGCATCGGCGTTGATTTGGCGCTTGTCCTTGGCATCTTGCAGGCCCTTGGCCTTGATGTAGTCCCACAGCTTCTTAATGACCTGGGGCCGCAGAACGGGCTCGCTGCCGATCACAGCGGCCAGCGCTGCGCTGGGTTGTTTGCCGGGGGCGCTGCTGGGTTTGCGTGGGGCTTTGGGCGCTGCAGACTTGGCGGCGGCTTTCTTGGCCGCAGCTTTTTTGGCGGGCGCTTTTTTTGCAGCAGCCTTCTTGGCTGCGGGTGGCAAGGCTGCTTTGGCGGCGGCCTTGGCCGCTGCCTTGAAGGCCGGTGCGCGCGGCGGGAACTTGCTGGGCGCGAACTCAAAGTTAACTTTGCCGGCCTCGGCGTCCCAGGCCAACATGGCTTTGAAAGCGCGGCGGGTGCGCATGCTCACAAACTTGTCCAGCAAATCGGTCTTGCCGGTGGCCAGCAGCTTGTGCATCTGCTCGCGCGCGATGGGCTGCTGCAAAATGATCTGGCCGCTTTTGAAATCACAGCTGGGCACGGTTTGAACCAGGCTGGGAACGGCGTGGTCACAGACGTAGTTTTTACCGTGCTCAAACACCAGACCACCGGTTTGCGCACCGCATTTGGGGCACCCGCCCAGCGGTTCCTGCGCGCTGAAGTCGGCGAGTTCGCCCGATTCGTCACCCGCCTTGTCGTCGCCAAAGTCGAATTCAAGCTTGAAGTTTTTGGTCTCATCGTCCAACTTGAGGATGATCTCGGCGGTGAAGGGCCAACCGGCTTTGGAGCGGAAGCCATCGAGCGGGCCAATTTTTTTATCGCGCAAAAACTGCTCGACTTCGGCGACCTCAAAGGTGCGCCCGGCCGGGGTTTTGCCGAATGAAAATCCACAGCCTGCTTCCACCCCGCCCTTGCCCGTGCAGGCGTAGCGGCGGTAGTTTTCCTTGACGACGCCGCCGCAGTTGGGGCAGCTGGACTGCAAGGTGGCGTAGTCGCCGGGAATGGTGTCGCGGTCGTATTCCTTGGCCTTGCGCACCATGCGCTCGGTCATGGAGGCGATCTCTTGCATAAAGGCCGCGCGCCCGAACTCGCCTTTCTCCATCTTCGCCAGCTTGTATTCCCATTCGCCGGTGAGCTCGGCTTTAGACAGCTCCTCCACCCCCAGGCCGCGCAAAAGCGTCATCAGCTGAAAGGCTTTGGCCGTGGGAATCAGTTCACGGCCTTCGCGCAGCATGTATTTCTCGGCCAGCAGGCCTTCGATGATGGATGAGCGCGTAGCGGGCGTGCCTAAACCTTTTTCGCGCATGGCCTCGCTGAATTCCTCGTCTTCCACGGTCTTGCCCGCGCCTTCCATGGCACCGAGCAAGGTAGCTTCGCTGTAGCGCGCAGGCGGACGCGTTTTGAGGCCTTTGGCCTCGGCGCTGTCGGTGTTCACCCTTTCGCCCAGTTGCACGGGAACGAGGTTCTGGCCTTTGTCGCCGTCTTTGGCATCGTCCACTTCAGCGGCGGCCTCTTTGCCGTAAATCGCCAGCCAACCCGGCTCGACCAGCACCCGCCCCGTGGTTTTGAAATGCTGGCTGCCGCTGTCCGTCTCCACCGTGCTGATGCGCGTGGTGACCTGGTATTCAGCCGCCGGATAAAACACAGCAATAAAACGCCGCACCACAAAGTCGTAGAGTTTTTGCTCGGCATCCGACAAGCCGTTGGGCGCTTCCAGCGTGGGAATGATGGCGAAGTGGTCGCTGACCTTGCTGTTGTCAAACACCTTCTTGCTGGGCTTGATGTAGTTCTTGGCAATCGCCGTCTTGGCGAACGGGGCCAGATGCCCCATGCTGCTCTTGGCCAGCATGGCCATGGTGTCAGTCACGGTAGGCAGATAGTCCTCAGGCAGATGGCGCGAATCGGTACGCGGGTAGGTCAGCGCTTTGTGCCGCTCGTACAGACTCTGGGCCAGGGCTAGCGTGGTTTTTGCGGAAAATCCGAAGCGCCCGTTCGCTTCGCGCTGCAAGGTGGTGAGGTCGAACAAGCCGGGGCTGCTCTTGTTGCTGGGTTTGCTTTCTTCGTGGACGCTGGCCGATTTGCCGCGCACCGCATCGGCAATCGCCTGGGCTTGGGTCTGTGACCACAGACGGTCCTCTTTTTTCTCGGCGTCTTCGGCGTCTTTTTTATGCGCCGGGTCAAACCATTTGGCGACGTAGCTGCCGGCTTGCGCGCCGAATTCGGCGTGGATCTCAAAATAGTCGCGGCTGATGAATTTGCGGATCTGCTCCTCGCGCTCAACCACCACCGACAGCGTGGGCGTTTGCACCCGCCCGACCGTGGTCAGGAAAAAGCCGCCGTCACGCGAGTTGAAGGCGGTCATGGCCCGCGTGCCGTTGATGCCGACCAGCCAGTCGGCCTCGGAGCGGCAGCGCGCCGCATCGGCCAGCGGCTGCATTTGGGCGTTACTGCGCAAATGGGTGAAGCCGTCCCGGATGGCCTGTGGCGTCATGGACTGCAGCCACAGGCGGCGTACCGGCTTGCCCAAGGGCTTGGCGCCGCCCGCGTATTGCTCGATCAGGCGGAAAATCAATTCGCCCTCGCGTCCGGCGTCGCAGGCGTTGATCAACTGGTCCACGTCTTTGCGCTTGGCCAGTTTCACCACCGCGTTCAGGCGGGTCTTGGTCTTGTCCACCGGCTTCAAATCAAAGTGCGGAGGAATCACCGGAAGGTGGGCAAAGCTCCACTTGCCGCGTTTCACATCGAAGGCTTCGGGCGCCTGGATTTCCACCAGATGTCCCACAGCGCTCGATACCACGTACTGCGCGTTTTCGAAGTACTCGTCATGCTTCTCAAACTTTCCGCTTGATGCGGTGAGCGCGCGCACGATGTCCTGGGCTACCGAGGGTTTTTCGGCAATTACCAGGGTTTTCGCAGAGGCCATAGCAGGGGCGGAATCTTTGGTTTTCATGTGACTACAATCCGTTTCTCTCGCGCACGCAGGCGCACGCTCACGCAGGCACGCGCACGCGCACCCATACGATTCACCATACCAAAGTTTTCGCCACGTGGCTCCAAAGACACCACCCGCGCCCGCTCAGCGACCATCGCGCCGCATCGAGGTACGGCCTTCCGGCGTTCATGGCAAAGGTGTGTTTGCACTGCGTTCCATCCCTGCCGGGGAACGCATTCTGGAATACCGCGGCCAGATCATCGACTGGGAAGAAGCGCTCAAGCGCCACCCGCATGACCCCAAGCAACCCAACCACACGTTCTACTTCCACGTCGACGCCGACTGCGTGATCGACGCGCTCTACGGTGGCAACGCCGCACGTTGGATCAACCATGCGTGTACGCCCAATTGCGAATCCGAGGTGCGCGGGCAACGGGTCTTCATCCGGGCGCTGCGCGACATTGCTGCGGGTGAGGAACTCAACTACGACTACGGCCTGGTGCTTGAGGCCCGGCATACCGCCAAAGTGAAAGCCGATTACGCCTGCCGCTGTGGCAGCCCGGTGTGTCGCGGCACCATGCTCGCGCCCAAGAAGCGCCAGCGCTGAGCCGCTTCCACCGCATGGACCCGGCACCCGCCAAACCCGAAGCCGCTGGGGCCAAGCCCTGGCCAATTCTGGCGTTGCAAGAGGCCGTCGAACCGCTGCTTGCGGGTTTCATGGTGGAGGTGCTGCCCGAGATCGACTCCACCAACAGCGAGCTGATGCGCCGCGCCCGCCAGGGTCACACGACTCCGATGCTGCTGCTGGCCGAGCGCCAAAGCGCGGGGCGTGGCCGCATGGGCCGCGTCTGGCACAGCCATACCGATGCCCAGGGGCAGCAGCATCTAGCCGCCTCGCTGACCTTTTCTGTAGGGCTGGCGCTGCAGCGGCGGGATCTTTCAGGCCTGTCGCTGGCAGTGGGGCTGGCCCTGGCCGAGGCCATACACCCGGAGCTTGGACTCAAATGGCCAAACGACTTGTGGTGGCAGGGACGCAAACTGGGTGGAATCCTGATCGAAACCACCAACCAGGGCGCGCAGCGCTACTGCGTCATCGGCGTAGGCCTGAATATCCTGGCACCTTCGGCTGCCGATGTGCGCAACCCCGCTGCGGGCGTGGGGGAGCTCCTGCCGGAATTAGACGCCGCGCAAGTTCTAACGCAGATCGTGCCGCCCCTGCTACGGGCCCTGCTGCGGTTTGAAAGCCAGGGATTTGCGCCCCTGCAGCAGGCATATTCCCGGCGCGATGTGCTGCGGGGCGAGGCCTTGGTCTGCAGCGATGGCCGCAGCGGGACCGGTGCCGGCGTGGATGTACGCGGTGCCCTGCTGCTGCATACTGCGCAGGGTGTAGAGGCGGTGGTCAGCGACGAAGTCAGCGTGCGTCCCGCCCTGCCCAGCCCTGTGCCCCACCCACCCGCAGCCTGAAACCTCCGATGCGCAAAAGCCTGGTACTTATTTTGTTGTCAGCCAACGCTCTGTACTTCGGGTGGAGCCAGGGCATGCTGGCGCCGTACGGCCTGTCGCCCACCTCGGGCAGTGAACCTAACCGCCTCCATGAACAACTGCAACCGCAGGCCTTGCAGCCCCTGGGCGCCCAGGAAGTGGCACGCCTGGAGCGGCCCGCGCCTCCCGAATGCCTGACCAGCGGGCCGTGGGAAAACGAGCAGGCGGACGGTTTGCGCCCCGCGCTGGAGACCGCCCTGCCACCCGGCAGTTGGGCCTTTGAAACCATCAGCCCACCGCAACGCTGGATCGTCTACATGGGCAAATACCCCAACCAGGAAACCCTCAAGCGCAAGCTGGCACAGCTTGCACCGCTGCGCAGCCTGAAACCGGAGACGCCGCGCGACCCGGGTTTGCAGCCGGGCATATCGCTGGGACGTTTCGATTCCGAAGCCGCTGCACAGGCCGAGTTGCTGCGCATGAACGGCTTGGGCGTACGGACCGCCAAGGTGGTGCTGGAAAACGAACCGCCCGCCACCTCCCGCCTGGTGGTGCCTGCTGCAACCAGCGCTATCCGGTCGGCTCTGCTGGAGTTACAACCCGTGCTCCAAGCGCACCGATTAGAACCCTGCCAGTGATTGCTCCCGGTGGCCGACCGCTTAGGCGGCAGGCTCTGCAGCGCCAAAACGAACGGTGAAGCATGCCCCCGGCGGAACCTGGCCGGGACGGCTGGCGTCCACCGATACGGTTGCAGCGTGCTGGCGGGCAATCTCCAGCACGATGGGCAGGCCCAGGCCCGAGCCATCAGTGCGGGTGCCCAGTGCGCGGTAAAACGGCTGAAACACCAGCTCGCGCTCGGCCAGCGCAATGCCCGGGCCCGAGTCCTCGACCTGCAAGACCACCGCTCGGCTGAATGGATCCACCAGCAGACGCGTGGTGATCACCCCGGGGGCCTCCTGCGAAGAAGGGGTGTAGTTGATGGCGTTGTCCACCAGGTTGCGCAGCATTTCCTGCAGCAGCGTGGCGTTGCCACTGATCACCGTGCCCGGCGTGCCGGGTTGCGGTCCCTCGTAGCCCATATCCAAAAATTTGGCCATGGCACGGGGCGCGCAGTCATGCATCACATCCACCGCAATCTGTGCCAAATCGCAGGGCAGATGCTGCAGAACCACCCCGCTGCTCTCCGCCCGTGCCAGTGACAGCAACTGGTTGACGGTGTGGGTGGCATTCACGCTGGAGCGACCGATCTGGCGTAGCGAGAGCTTCAAATCCTCGGCACTGGCGCCCTCGCGCTGGGCCAGATCGGCCTGCATGCGCAGGCCCGCCAACGGCGTTTTGAGTTGGTGGGCGGCATCCGCCAGAAAACGCTTTTGCGTGGCAATGGAGTCGGTCAGGCGCAACAACAGGTCATTGACCGATGAAACCAAGGGCATGAGTTCGATGGGAACCGTCTGGGCCTCCAGCGGGCTCAAATCCTCCGGGTCGCGGGCGCGGATGCGTTCCTCCAGCCGGTGCAAAGGCTTGATGGCCTGCACCAATGCCAGCCAGACCAGCAGGACTGCCAGCGGCAGGATGGCGAACTGGGGCAGCATCACGCCCTTGACAATCTCGGTCGCCAGTTGCTTGCGCTTGTCTAAGGTTTCCGCCACCTGCACCAGCGCCGGATGTCCAGGTGCATGGGGCAGCTGCACCCATACCGCCGCTACCTTCAGGGTCTGACCGTTGGCCTGCACCTCGCGCAAGAAGGGCTGGCCACTGCCATATTCTTCACCCACTTCTTCTGGCTGTGGCAAGGCGGCTTCGCCGCTGAGCAGCTCGCCGTCAGGACCCACAACCTGGTAGTACACGGCGTCAGATTCGGCCGCGCGCAACAGTTGCTGCGCCGTCTGGTGCAGCTGAAAACGGGCTTTGTCGTCCTGGATGATGATCAGCCGCGAGAGGGCTATCGCGTTGTATTCCAAAGCGCGGTCAAAAGGCTTGCCGGCCAGGCCCTGCGCGACCAGCCACGTCAGTACCAGACTGATGGGCCACAGCAGCAATATGGGCGTGAGCATCCAATCCAGGATCTCCGCAAAAAGAGAGCTTTGCTCGCGGCGGAAAATCTTCACAAATCAGGCCGGAATCTTTTCCAGGCAGTAGCCCAGTCCCCGCACCGTGGCGATGCGGATCGGACCCTTTTCGATTTTCTTGCGCAGGCGGTGGATGTAGACCTCGATGGCGTTGTTGCTCACTTCCTCACCCCATTCGCACAAACGCTCCACAAGCTGGTCTTTGCTCACCAGCCGGCCGGTGCGCTGCAGCAGCACTTCCAGCAAACCCAGCTCGCGCGCCGACAAGTCCACCATGCGGCCGTCAATACTGGCTACACGCCCGGTCTGGTCGTAGGTCAGCGGCCCATGTTTGATCATGCTCGAACCAGCGCCCGCTCCCCTGCGGACCAGGGCGCGAGCGCGCGCTTCGAGTTCCTGCAAGCTGAAGGGTTTGGCCATGTAATCGTCAGCGCCGTAATCGAGGCCTTTGACGCGTTCATCAACGCTGTCTGCGGCGGTGAGGATGAGTACGGGAAGGTTGGAGCCGCGCGCGCGCAGGCGCTTGAGAACTTCCAGTCCATGCATACGGGGCAGCCCCAGATCCAGAATGAGCAGGTCAAATTCGGTGTTGGTCATCAGGGCCGCGTCCGCCTCGGTGCCGCTGGCCACATGGTCGACTGCGGCTCCGGCGCTGCGCAGTGCCCTGAGCAAACCATCTGCCAACACCTGATCGTCTTCTGCAATCAATATCCGCATGGCGCGCTCCTCTGTTGTGCAGTTTTTGGATCGTGCGGTCATTCTAGGCCGCAGGGCCTGTATTCGGGTTTGCACTAGTGGCCGCAATAAGCCTCCAGACCGAGTGCCACCACGGTTGCCACCTCTTCCCCGACAGCCTGGGCCAGCTCCGCCTGTGCCTGGTCTACTGCGGCCTGGTAGGCCTGCAGCCAGGCCTGACCGCTGGCGGTGAAGACGATGCGGCGCGCGCGCGCGTCCGCTGCATCGTCCTCCCGGCGCACCATGCCCCAGGCCTCGCACTGCGTGACCAGGGCAGCCATTGCCTGCTTGGTCATTCCGGCGCGTTCGGCCAGCGCCGTGAGGCGCGCGCCCTCCAACGGCAGATGTCGGGTGATATGCACATGCGCAGCGCCCACCTGTGCGCGGGCTGCCAGGTTGGAAAGGCCCAGCGGCACCGCAGGGTTTCGGGCCATTAAATCCAGAACCCGTGCATCAAAACGCGCCAGTGCCTGGCGCAACCAATGACCGAGGTGGGCCTGATGCCACGGGTCGTGGGCGGAGCGTGCGGGGCGGAGCGGAGCGTTCAGCATATGGCGTATAGTAATGCAAACTGACTAATAAATCGTATAAAACGAATCCATCAGACCATAGAATACTGTTCAAGCGTACAGACTGTTCATAAGACCAGCCAACTGTAGGCCCCGGTTTCCACCCCCCCCCCCCACTTCAGGAGAAATGCCATGGACGCAGTCGTCAAACCCCTCGCCGCCAACGCCGAAAAAACCAAAGCCCTGCAGGTCGCGCTGGCCCAGATTGAAAAGCAGTTCGGCAAGGGCACCATCATGCGCCTGGGCGAAGGCGAAGTCATTGAAGACATCCAGGTCGTCTCCACCGGCTCACTGGGGCTGGATATTGCACTGGGCGTAGGCGGCCTGCCACGCGGGCGGGTGATCGAGATTTACGGCCCCGAGTCTTCGGGCAAAACCACGCTCACGCTGCAAGTCGTCGCCGAAATGCAGCGCCAGGGCGGTCAGTGCGCCTTTGTGGACGCCGAACACGCGCTGGACATCCAGTACGCCCAAAAGCTGGGCGTGAACCTGCAAGACCTGCTGATCAGCCAGCCCGATACCGGTGAGCAGGCACTGGAAATCGTCGACAGCCTGGTGCGCTCGGGGGCGGTGGATCTGATCATCGTCGACTCGGTGGCAGCACTCACACCCAAGGCCGAGCTGGAAGGCGAAATGGGCGATTCCCTTCCCGGCCTGCAGGCACGGCTAATGAGCCAGGCGCTGCGCAAGCTCACCGCGCACATCAAGAAAACCAACTGCATGGTGATCTTCATCAACCAGATACGCATGAAGATCGGCGTCATGTTCGGCAGCCCCGAGACCACCACCGGCGGTAACGCGCTCAAGTTCTACGCCTCGGTGCGCCTGGATATCCGCCGCACCGGCACCATCAAAAAAGGCGAAGAAGCCATTGGCAATGAAACCAAGGTCAAGGTGGTCAAAAACAAGGTTGCCTCGCCCTTCAAAACGGCTGAATTCGACATCCTGTTTGGCGAAGGCATCAGCCGCCACGGCGAGATCATCGACATGGGTGTCAATGCCAACATCATCGAAAAATCCGGCGCCTGGTACGCCTACCAGGGCGAAAAAATCGGCCAGGGCCGTGACAACGCGCGCGAATTTCTGCGCGAGAACCCCTCGCTCTCCTATGAAATCGAGAACAAGGTGCGCGAGTCGCTGGGCATCCCGCTGCTGGCGGGCACGCAGCCCGAGGCCACAGCCAAGGTCGCCAAGCTGAGCAAAAAAGACGCAGCCGCGCTGGCTGGTTGATCACCCACTCCCGCTGTTGCCATGCCAGCCACCCGCCCCACGCCCAGCCTGATGGGGCGTGCCCTGCGCCTGCTCAGCAGCCGGGAGCATTCCCGCGCCGAACTCGAAGCCAAACTCCAGGTTTTCGAAGAGGTGCCGGGCGCCCTGGCAGCGGTGCTGGACAAGTTGGTGGAAAAGGACTTCATCAACGAGGGCCGGGTGGTGGCGTCCATCCTGCACCGGCGCGCGCCCAAGCTGGGCGCGTCGCGCATTCAACACGAGCTCAAGGCCAAAGGTCTGGCACCTCAAGCCGTGGCCGAAGCGGTGGCCCAATTACGCGGCACCGAGTTGGAGCGGGCACGCGAAGTCTGGCGCAAAAAATTCGGGCAAGCGGCCACAAACGCCGCCGAACGCGCCAAACAGTACCGTTTTCTGGCCACCCGCGGCTTTTCCGGCGACGTGGTTACCAAACTCCTGAGCGATCCCCATAACGCGTAGGGACAGGAATAAGTCACTATCATCCTCGTGTGAGCAAGAAACCACGAAAGCCGGACGATGATTGTTGAACTGGGGCACTACGCTCTGATATTGGCGCTTCTGGTTGCCTTACTCCAAGGGGTGTTGCCCCTGGCCGGTGCGGCGACGCGTAACTGGCACTGGCAGTCCTTGGCCCGGCCTGCGGCCATCATCCAATTTCTGCTGGTTAGCCTGGCTTTCGCGGCCCTGGCCTACGCCTTTCAAGCCAATGATTTTTCGGTACTCTACGTCTCCGAACACTCGAACACCCGCCTGCCGGCAATGTACCGCTTCGCAGCGATCTGGGGCGGGCACGAAGGTTCGCTGCTGTTGTGGCTGGAGTTGCTGGCGATCTGGACCGTCTCGGTAGCGCTGTTTTCGCGCCAAATGCCGTTGGCTATGGTGGCGCGGGTGATCTCGGTGCTCGGGCTGATCAGCACCGGGTTTTTGCTCTTTGTCCTCACCACATCCAACCCGTTTGAGCGTCTGTTCCCGGCTCCTTTTGAGGGCAAAGACCTCAACCCCCTGCTACAAGACCCCGGTCTGGTCATCCATCCGCCCATGCTCTACATGGGTTATGTCGGCTTCTCTGTGGCATTCGCCTTTGCGATTGCAGCCTTGCTGGCCGGACGCCTGGACGTGGCGTGGGCCCGCTGGTCACGCCCCTGGACGCTGGTGGCCTGGGCGTTCCTGAGTTTTGGCATCGGGCTCGGATCCTGGTGGGCCTACACCGAACTCGGTTGGGGTGGCTGGTGGTTCTGGGATCCGGTAGAAAACGCTTCGCTCATGCCCTGGCTGTGCGGCACGGCGTTGATCCACAGCCTGATGGTGACGGAAAAGCGCGGTGGCTTCAAAGCCTGGACGGTGCTTTTGGCCATCAGCGCGTTTTCCCTGTCGCTGCTGGGGACCTTTCTGGTTCGCTCGGGCGTACTCAACTCCGTTCACGCTTTTGCCACGGACCCGACGCGCGGCGTATTCATTCTGATTTTTTTGGCGCTGGTAGTGGGTAGCTCACTCACCTTGTTCGCCTGGCGGGCCGGCTCGGTCAGCTTGGGGGGCAAGATCGGCTGGGTGTCACGTGAGTCGGTGCTACTGGCCAATAGCGTGCTGCTGGTGGTGGCTACTGCTGCGGTGTTATTGGGCACGCTCTACCCCATGGTGATCGACGCGCTGAATATGGGCAAGCTCTCAGTCGGGCCGCCGTATTTCAATACCGTATTTGTGCCTTTGATGGTCCCGGTTCTGTTCTTGATGGTGCTGGGTGTGCGGGCGCGCTGGCGCGAGTCAACACTGATGGAATGGCTGTCGCCACTGCGGCGCGTAGGCGCAATCTCGGTAGTGGGCGGTTGCATGGTTGCGCTGTATTTCGGTTGGTCGTGGGGCGTGGCCGGTGGTATGGCGCTGGCCATCTGGATTGTGGTGGGTACGCTGGAGCCGGCCATTGAGCGTCTGCGCAAACCGGCGCCGCTTACCCTGTCCTTTTTCGCCATGCATTGCGCGCACCTGGGAATGGCAGCCGTGCTGATCGGGGTGACGCTGGTCAAAGGTTATGAGTTGGAAAAAGATGTGCGCATCGCGGTGGGTGACACGGTGACCCTGGGTGACTACACCTTTGCGCTGCAAGGGGTGAGCGAAGTCACCGGGCCCAATTACGTAGCCAAGCGCGCCGAAGTGCTGGTCATGCGCCACGGTGATACGGTCACGACCTTGTTCCCGGAAAAGCGCCGCTACCCCTCCACCGCCATGCCCATGACCGAGGCCGCAATCGACACCAACCTCTGGCGCGACCTCTACGTGTCTTTGGGTGAGCCGCTCAACAACCCGGCACAGGAGTGGAGCATGCGCTTCTACCTCAAGCCTTTCCTGTCCTGGATTTGGCTGGGCGTTCTCATGATGGTTCTGGGCGGATTACTGGCCATCAGCGACAAGCGTTACCGCCGCAGCGCGCAGGCCACCCTGCCGCGTAGCGCTGCCAGCATCTGATGCCGCGATGAAAAAAATAATCCTGTTACCACTGCTGGTCTTTGTGGTTCTGCTGGCTTTTCTGGCGGTGGGTTTGAAGCGCGATCCGCATGAAATTCCTTCGCCTTTGGTGAACCGTGCGGCACCGGCTTTTTCGCTGCACACGCTGCAGCCGGAACAGGCGCAGTTTTCGCCTGAGGCGATGCGCGGCAAAGTCTGGATGCTCAATGTGTGGGCGACCTGGTGCGGTGCCTGCCAGGAAGAGCATCCGGTGCTGGTCGCGTTCGCCAAGGAGGGGCTGGTTCCCCTGGTCGGACTGAGCTACAAGGAAGTGCAGGCCAGCGACGAGCCGGCAGGGCAAGCCTTGACGCCAGAGGCCAAGCTGGCCATGGCCCGGCAACGCAGCCAAGCCTGGCTGCGCGCCAAAGGGGATCCGTACAGCCTGGTGGCTTTGGATTTGGACGGCCGGGTGGGGATTGACTATGGCGTCTACGGCGTGCCCGAAACCTATGTGATCGACAAAAACGGCGTGATCCGCTACAAGCAAATCGGCGCAGTCACCCAGGCCCTGCTGGACGAAAAAATTCGCCCCTTAATCCAAGAACTTAACCGCTCGTGACGCTGCACCTACGCCCCGCACTGGACGCACTGCGCACGATGCTGGCGCTGCTGGTGCTGGCGCTTGGCTTGATGGCCGGGGCCGCCTGCGCCAAAGAGGCGGTGGAACTGGGCGAAGAGCCTTGGGTGGAAGCGCGCATGCTGCACCTGTCAGAAGAGTTGCGCTGCCTGGTCTGCCAGAACGAGACCCTGGCCTCCTCCCGGGCTGAACTCGCCAACGACCTGCGCGTTGAAGTACGCAGCCTGGTCAAGCAAGGGAAGACGGATGTGCAAATCAAACAGTATCTGGTCGCACGCTATGGCGATTTCGTGCTGTACCGGCCTGAAGTCAAACCAGTCACCTGGCTGCTGTGGTTCGGCCCGTTTGCTGTGCTGGTGTGCGCGCTCGCGCTAGGCTGGCTGTACCTGCGCGAGCGGCAGAAGAACACGGCACACCATGCGCTGAATGCCGCGCAACGGGCGCAAGCAGATCAGATTCTTCACCATCCCGGCGCACCGTGAATCCAGTTTCCCAATTCGTGGCCTTCGGCCTGGCCTTGACCTTTGCAATAGTCGCCGTATTTCTGTGGGCGCTTTTGCGCAAACCGGCGGTCGCAAAGGCGGACAACCAAGACGACGACGCAGCGCGCATCTACCGGGAAGAATTGCAGGAACTGCAAGCGACACGGCAATCGGGCGCCATCGACGCCGATGCCTTTGAACGCGCCCGCCAGGATATTGCGATGCGCCTTTTGCAAGACCTCCCGGATGACAGCCAAACGGGGCGTACCGAGAATCCTTCCGCGCAGCGCGCGGTGGTCACAGCCGTGGTGCTAGCGCTGGTCTTTCCCTTGCTCGGTGCAGTCGCCTACCTGACCCTGGGCGACCCCATGGCCGTTGCAGAACCGGCGCCGACCCTACACGGCGGGCGCGAAGAGGCGCCCGACTTCGCCGCTCTGGCACAGGGCCTGAGGAATAAGCTCCAAGCCAATCCACAGGACACCCAAAGCTGGGTGATGCTGGGTCGCACCTACCGCAGCCAGGACCAATTCGACGCCGCTTTGGAAGCATACAACCATGCGGTCGCCCTCGACCAGGACACCCGTTTGGCCATCGAGCGGGCCGAGGTCATCGCTGCGAAAAATGGCGGCCGCTTCGCGGGCGAACCGTGGGACGTAATCCGTGGCATTCTGAAGAAGAACCCGAAGGACGCT
>CAMAQV010000028.1 GCA_945860595.1 Comamonas sp. lk | reverse complement strand
AAGGCGGATGCGCAAGCTCAGGCGGATGCGCAAGCTAAGGCGGATGCGCAAGCTAAGGCGGATGCGCAAGCTAAGGCGGATGCGCAAGCTAAGGCGGATGCGCAAGCTAAGGCGGATGCGCAAGCCGCTCGACCAGTTGTCGCAGCGGTTGCTGCTGAGGTAGCAGTGCCTTCGACAACAGCATCCTTGGCCACCTTGGCGCTGGTCGAAAATCAAGCGAACCCGAAGCGCAAAATTCAGGTCAAGCTCAGCAGCAGCGTCTTAAAAATCGGAAAGTCAAACCTGGAGATGGCGATCACCTCCAGCCACAACGGTTATGTTTATTTGGTTTTGCTTGGCAGTGATGCCAAAAGTTTTTATATCCTGTTCCCCAATGGGTTGGATAGCAACAACTACATCAAGGCCGGCCAGCCGTTGAAGTTACCGCGTGAGAGTTGGGAGGTTATGGCGGCGGGCCCCCCTGGCGTGGATCAGGTGCTGGTTATCGTTTCTGATTCCCCTCGAAAACTTGATGGCCTCGTTCTCCAAGAGCCCACCTCCAATGATCCATTCACTTATGCGCTCAATAACTTAGATGGCAGATCTGCTCTCGTTGATTTTTTGACCAACAGCAGCATCCCAGGAGCTTCTGAAAGTTTTGGAGCGAAGCGCGTGACAGTCCAGGAGGTCCCATGAAAATCTGTTTCAGTTTTTTTGCATGGCTGCTGATTGCGGCAAGTGCGTGGGGACAACAGCCCATAACCGCTGCGACAGCCGAAGAGTTGGCGGAACAATTGGCTCCACCAGTCGCGGTGACCCGTACTTTGCGCATCGTTGCGCCCGTTGCACGAAAGCTGGATTTATCGATTCAGTTCGACTACAACTCCGCAAAACTGCAAGAGTCCAGCAGGCCCTTGCTGGCGAATGTGGCAACGGCCATGGGTAGCGAGAGAATCAAAGAGTTGAAGTTCCGAATTGAGGGCCACACCGATTCCATTGGAAGAGCCACCTACAACCAACAACTTTCCCAGCGGCGTGCCATGTCGGTTCTGGAGTTTCTTGCACAACAAGGGGTCGACAAGCAACGCCTACAAGCCGAAGGCAAAGGGTCCACGGAACCTCTGTATCCCGAAAAACCCGAGGCTATGGAAAATCGACGGGTTCGGATCACAACCCTTGACTGAGAATGACGATGCGAAACTTGTTTCTGACCTTTGCGGCTCTGGTGCTCAGCGCCGTGTGCAGCGCCGAGCCCACCCTGTTGATCACCGAAGCGGAAGCTGCCGAAGCACAGGCTGCACCAGTCCTATTTTCGGCGAAAGCGGTGCCGGAAAAAGACGCCCCAAGAATGGAAATCGTAAGTCCGACTGTGTCCGCGCGATTGAAGTCGCCCATACAGGTGCAGGCGGGCTTCGTGACAACTCCACCTGCAACTATCCGGACGGAATCATTCAAGGTTCTTTATGGAGCTTTTCAGATTGAAATAACCCAGCGGCTGCTCGCCGTGGCGAAGATAACGCCGCAAGGTATCAACGTGCAAGAGGCGAAATTACCTAGCGGTCACCACAAACTGCAGTTACTGTTGGAAGACTCGATGGGGCGACAGGGGCGCCAAACTATAGAGTTCGACATTGATTAGCTGCACATTCATGTGCGAGACGCCAATCACAGCTATTTTTTACGCGCCACGAAAATGACCTTTTCCACCACCGTGCCGCCCTGCTCCGAATTTTTCAGAATTAACTGCGCGTCATACCCTTTGGCTGCTTTGAACTGGTTGCTTTGCGCTGCCTCTCGAACGACTTTGCTGGCACTCCACAAACTGCTCACGATGCTCATTAGTAAAAAAGGATCTTTGGGTGCGAACGCAGGCGGCGGTTCAATGACCTGCACCTGGCCGCCATCCGCCTCGACAGCAGCCATCCATTTTTGCAATCGATCTGGAATGACGTTGGGGCTAACGCGGTCTAAAAATGTCACCTCCACGGTGGGCAGCGGCGCAGATAAGGAATTTTGCAGATCTTTGTCGAAAGATTGGAAATCCAAAAATTGCAACTCAGGCTTGGCAGAGTTACCAACTTTTTCGACACTCGGCGCTGTCTTGCAGCCAGCAATCAAAGTCGCAAGACTAAGGCAAAGAATAGCAATGCGGGTATTTGAAAGCATAAAGATCTCCAACGGCAATGGCCAACGGGTGGTTGAATCAGTCTACCAAATACCCAACGAATGGATTGATCAAATTTCTAAGGAAATGCGCTGCGCGGTTCAAGCAGAGACCAAAAACCTACAAACGCCTTGGGATCGCAGTTGTCTAAGCGCGGGTTTCTACGTCCGGGTGCAGCAGTGAGCCGGCTGCACTGACTGTTGTTGCTGCGTACCCTACCTCCCAACCATGTCCCGTTTTTCAGCATTTCGCAACGCCACCGCTTGGTGCTTGGCGTTGTGCTTGGCTATGCTGGCTGCGCCAGTACAAGCCAAACGCCTCGCCTTGGTGATGGGAAACGACAACTACGCTAGCGTTAGCAAACTCCAAAAAGCCGGTAACGATGCCGATGCCATGGCACGTGAGTTGACGGCAGCGGGCTTCACCGTCACCAAGCACAGGGACTTGAACTATCGAAGTATGGTCAAAGCCGTTGATGCGTTTTCTGAAAGCATCACTGGCGGAGATGAGGTGGTGGTTTTTTATGCTGGGCATGGCGTGCAGATAAAGGCCGGTGCATATCTTCTGCCTGTCGATATTGAAGCGGAAAACGAAGCGCAGGTTGAGCGAACGTCCTACGGATTGAACGACTTAACGGAACGACTCTCAGAGGCCAAACCAGCGTTCACTTTGGTCATGGTGGATGCCTGTCGCGACAATCCCATGAGGGTCAAAGGACGTGCTGTGGGTAACGCACGGGGCCTGAATGCGCTAGAGCCACCCAAAGGCCAGATGGTGGTGTATTCCGCCAGCCGAGGTCAACAGGCTTTAGACCGCCTGAGTGATAACGACAGCAATCCCAATGGTGTTTTTACCCGTGAATTCATTAGCCGCATGCGAACGCCAGGAGTGAAGATTGAAGACCTGATGCGCGATGTGCAGGATTCCGTGGAATCGTTGGCAAAAACCGTGCGGCATGAACAGCGCCCTGCGGTGTACAACGAGGCGCGTGGCAACTTTTACTTCTACGGGCCAACCACCGTTCAAGTCCAGCAAGGTAACGATGATTCGGAAGCCCAGACCTGGGCGGCGGCACAAGCCGCCAATAGCGTTGCTTCCTATCAGACATACTTGGATGCCCATCCGAAAGGGAAGTATGTCGTGGCAGCGAAAATCAAATTAGATGCAATAAAGCAAAGCGCTGAAAAACCATCTTCTGATACGGAAGCAGGACTTTGGGCAGAGGTCAAAGCAACGGGGACTCGTGACTATTTGGAGACCTACGTTGAACAATACCCCAAGGGCAGGTATGTAGCCTTGGCCCGCTTGGAACTCAAGAAGCTAGATGACGCAGAAAAAGCCAAAAATGCAAAACTGGCACTGGAAGCGCAACAGGCAAAGCAGCGAGAAGAGCAACAAGCCCAGCGGTTGGAGCAAGCCGCCTGGGTTGAGGCACAGAAGGCCGACACCACAAACAGCTACGCCGCCTATTTAGAAAAGTACCCAAGCGGTCGCTTTACTACTCAAGCCAAAGCAGCAAAGCAGGCATTCGATGAACGTATTGCTGCCGGCAAGCGGGCAGAAGAAGAGCGGGTTAAAGCGGAACTGGTGAAGAAGGCAGAGCAAGAGCGCCAAGCGGTTGAAGCGAAGAAGACAGCGGAAGAGCGGGCTAAAGCAGAAGTCTCAAAGAAAGTTGAGGAAGAGCAACGCGTCAACGCTGAGCTGGCAAAAAACTCGAAAATAGAGCGCCTGGCAGCTGAAGCTAGGAGGGCAGCAGATGAGCGTGCCAGCGCAGAAGCCTCGAACAAAGTGCAGGAATACACATCTGGAGCGGAGGTCGAGAAAGCAAAGGAGCAACGCATCAGCGCTCAACTGGCAGAAAATTCCAAAGCAGCGCGTAGGGCAACGGAGGCGAAAAAAGTCGCTGAAGAGGGGGAGACGGCGGGTCCGATCAGGCCAGAGATGGCGGTGATACCGGCCGGCAGTTTCATGATGGGCTCTAAGTCGGCATTCCTGTTTGGCGATGGCAAGTACCCGGAAGAAAAACCGCAACATCTGGTGAAAATTCCCAGTTTTCTAATGGGTAAAACGGAGGTGACCCAAGGGCAGTGGAAGTCAGTGATGGGTAGCAACCCCAGTCGTTTCAAAGTATGCGGGGATGCTTGTCCAGTAGAGCAAGTAAGTTGGAATGACGTTCAAGATTTCATCCGAAAACTCAATCAGTTAACTGGGCAGAATTACCGCTTACCGTCTGAGGCGGAATGGGAATATGCGGCGAGGGCAGGAACGACCACGGAGTGGAGTTTTGGAGGGGATGAGGCTAAGCTGCGTGACCATGCTTGGTACGCCCAAAACAGTGGCGGAAAGACCCATGAAGTAGGACAGAGACTACCCAATGCTTTTGGTCTTCACGACATGCATGGAAATGCTTGGGAATGGACACAGGACTGCTGGCACGAAAATTACGCTGGCGCACCTACAGATGGCAGTGCGTGGACTATAGGATGTAGTGGAAGCTATCGGGCGATCCGTGGTGGCTCTTGGAACGAACAATTCGCCGCTTCTTTGCGGGTAGCCTACCGCAACCGGATGGAACCCGAAATCGGGAGCCTTATCAGCGGTTTTCGATTGGCAAGTGATTTACCCGAACAAGCCCCGGGGATTGCCGAAACCAAAAAACGTAGCGATGCCGGCCAGCAGGTGGCAACTCCGAAAAAATCAGGAGAAATTATCAAGGACTGCTATGACTGTCCTGAAATGGTTTCAATAGCAGCCGGTAGCTTTGTCATGGGAAGCGAAAAGTTCCCTGAAGAAGGTCCGCCGCATGAGGTCAATATTCCGATGTTCTGGATGGGTAAGACCGAGGTAACCAGGAGCCAATGGAAGGCCGCCATGAATATTGATCCGAGCAAGGGATCGGGTTGGAGTTGTGGGAGTTGTCCAGTCGACAACGTGAGTTGGGAGGATGTACAACTGTATATCAGCAAGCTGAACAAACAAACTTCCAAGAGATATCGTTTGCCAACCGAGGCTGAGTGGGAATACGCCGCTAGAGCCGGCACCGATGTGATTTTCGTTGACAACACATACGGGACCAAAGGGGGGGACAATTCCACCACTACGGATCCAGTTGCTCGTCAAAAACCTAATGCGTTTGGTCTTTTCGATATGCATGGCAATGTATGGGAATGGGTTGCTGATTGCTGGCATGAAAGCTATGCTGAGGCTCCTGCAGATGGAAGTGCGTGGTTAAGTGTTTGCATGAGTAGTTCCCGGGTACTTCGTGGGGGTTCAAAATTCAGCCAGTACGGTGAAAAGCGCTCGGCGACGCGGATTAACTATCCCCCTGATACCCGGGTCAATTCTTTCGGGTTCCGCTTGGCGCGCAATCCATAAGCATGTCATCCCGCACTGCCCTGCACTCAACCACCCTGCGGTGCTTGGTGCTGTGCGGCGTCTTGATGGCAGCGTTTTCGGCGCAAGCCAAACGCCTCGCGTTGGTCATGGGGAACGACAACTACGCCAGCGTTAGCAAACTCCAAAAAGCAGGTAATGATGCCGATGCGATGGCGAGGGAATTGAAGGCGGCGGGTTTTACGGTCACATTGCAAAGAGACTTGAACTACCGCAGCATGGTCAAGGTGATTGAGTCTTTTTCAGAGGGAATTACTGGCGGCGACGAGGTAGTGGTTTTTTACGCAGGTCATGGAGTGCAAATTAAGGCTGGAAGCTACTTGCTGCCCGTTGATATTGAAGCAGAAAGTGAGAGCTAAGTTGAGAAGACCGCCTATGGTCTAAATGACCTTACCGAGAAACTTGCCGAAGCCAAGCCTGCATTCACCCTGGTCATGGTGGATGCCTGCCGCGACAACCCCATGAAGGTGAAAGGACGCGCTGTGGGTAACGCGCGCGGACTGAATGCATTGGAGCCACCCAAAGGCCAAATGGTGGTGTATTCCGCCAGTCGCGGTCAACAGGCATTAGACCGCCTGAGTGATAACGACAGCAACCCCAATGGTGTTTTCACCCGCGAGTTTATTACCCGCATGCGAACGCCGGGGGTGAGGATTGAAGACCTGATGCGCGACGTGCAGGATTCGGTGGAATCCCTGGCAAAAACCGTGCGCCATGAACAGCGCCCTGCGGTGTACAACGAAGCGCGTGGCAACTTCTACTTTTATGGACCAACGACAGTTCAAGTCCAGCAAGGCGGCGATGATTCTGAAGCCCAGACATGGGCCGCAGCACAAACCGCCAACAGTGTCACCGCCTACCAAACCTACCTCGATTTATTCCCTAAAGGACGCTATGTTGGCCCAGCAAAAATCAAGTTAGATGCCATCAAACAAAGTGCCGAAAAGTCGTTCTCGGACACAGAGGCGGGCTTGTGGGCTGAGGTCAAAGCAACGGGAACGCGGGAATATTTAGAAGCTTACATTGATCAATATCCCAAGGGGAAATATCTCGTTTTGGCTCGCTTGGAATTGAAAAAACTGGATGATGCAGAAAAAGCCAAGAATGCGAAATTGGCACTGGAAGCGCAACAGGCAAAGCAGCGAGAAGAGCAACAAGCCCAACGGGTGGAGCAAAACGCGTGGGATGAGGCTCTGAAAGGCAACACGGCAAGTAGCTATTCCGTCTATTTAGAAAAATACCCTAACGGTCGCTTCGTTATGCAAGCCAACTCCGCCAAACTGGCGGCTGCAGAGAGTGTTGTAGCTGCCAAGCGAGCGGAAGAGGAGCGATTGAAAGCCGAATTGGCAAAGAAGGCGGAGGAAGATCGTCTCGCTACTGAGGCCAAGAAGGCGGCTGAAGAACGTACCAATGCAGAGACCGCTAAGAAGGCTGAAGAAGAGCGCCTAGCGGCGGAGGCGCGCAAGGCCGAAGAGCAACGGATCAACGCTGAACTGGCAAAGAAAGCGGAGGAAGTTCGTTTGGCTGCAGAGGCGAAGAGGGTCGCAGAGGAGCGGGCCAAAGCAGAAGCCGCCAAGAGGGCTGAAGAGGAGCGCCTAGCGGCGGAGGCGCGTAAGGCCGAAGAGCAACGGATCAACGCTGAACTGGCAAAGAAAGCGGAGGAAGTTCGTTTGGCTGCAGAGGCGAAGAGGATCGCAGAGGAGCGGGCCAAAGCAGAAGCCGCCAAGAGGGCTGACGAAGAGCGCCTAGCAGCAGTGGCGCGCAAGGCGGACGAGCTGCGTATTAAAGAAGAGCTAGAAAAATACTCCAACACCAATTTTTTAGCAGCAGAGGAAAAAAAGGCTGCAGAAGAACGTTTGACGGCTGGGCCAATCAAGCCAGATATGGTGCTGATACCAGCGGGGAGTTTCCTCATGGGTTCTAAATCTGCATTCCTATTTGGTGCAGACAAGAATCCCGAAGAAAAACCGCAGCGTCTGGTCAAGGTTCCCAGCTTTCTTATGGGGAAAACGGAAGTTACCCAAGCACAGTGGAAATCAGTGATGGGAAGCAACCCAAGTGGTTTCAGTGCGTGCGGCGATACATGCCCGGTAGAGAACGTAAGTTGGCAGGACGCGCAAGATTTCATACGAATGCTGAACCGGCTAACGGGACAAAATTACCGATTGCCATCCGAGGCGGAGTGGGAATATGCCGCGCGGGCAGGAACTGGCACTGAATGGGGTTTTGGCAACGACGAGTCCCAACTCGGTAATTACGCTTGGCACTCGAAAAATAGTGGAGGTCAGACGCATTCAGTGGGTCAAAAGATGCCCAATGCATTTGGGCTATACGATCTTCATGGGAATACATGGGAGTGGGTAAACGATTGTTGGCACAACAACTATGTTGGAGCGCCCACAGATGGAAGTGTATGGACAACTGCGTGTCCGGAAATTTGGCGCGTACTTCGTGGCGGCTCTTGGGTTGACAGTCAATCGACTTTGCGCTCCTCCGCTCGCGTGAGGAATTACCCGTACTACCGGGACAGTAGCTTAGGTTTTCGTCTAGCAATTGATTGGACTGATCAGTTTCTGGATACGTCTACGCCAGCGCAACGTGTTAGCGCAGAACTGGCAAAGAAACCGGAGGAAGACCGTTTGGCTGTGGAAGGAAAGAGGGTTGCAGAAGAGCGTCCGCGGGCTGGGTTAATCAAACCGGACATGGCATTGATACCTGGCGGGACTTTCGACATGGATAGTTACCGCCCCGGCTACAAGAGAGAAGCCAGTCACCCTGTGACAGTTCGTGCTTTTTTCTTGGCGAAAACCAAGGTGACACAAGGTCAATGGAAGGCTGTAATGGGTGAGAACCCGAGTAAATTCGCCGCATGTGGGGATGCTTGTCCCGTAGAAAATGTCAGCTGGAATCAAGTTCATGATTTCATCAAAGCATTGAATGTTGCTACGGGACTCGCCTACAGGTTACCCGCTGAGGCTGAATGGGAATATGCGGCAAGGGCTGGAACAAGTTCCTCTTGGAGTTTCGGCAATGACCCATCTGCAATGGGTGATTACGCTTGGTTCGCGGCGAATAGCCAGGGAACTACGCATCCCGTCGCTACTAAAAAACCAAATCCGTGGGGCCTTTTTGACATGCATGGAAATCTTTGGGAAATGGTTGAAGACTGTTTCCACGACACTTATGTCAACGCCCCTGCAGACGGAAGCGCGTGGACACAGGCTTGTTTGCCACAGCTAACGGCAATGGCAACCCGCCGTGGCGGATCATGGGATAGTGGCCCCGAATATCTGCGCTCTAACGTTAACGACTGGTACCCAAAAGATGCTAGATCGAATTTTTTGGGTTTCAGACTCGCATTGGATCTGATGCCTGAATTAGCTAAAAACCGGGATGTCGTTCAAAAAACCAAAAATTCGCTGAAAACCATCAAAGACTGTGTTGTTTGCCCCGAGATGGTCTATCTTGCGGGTGGTGATTTTGAGATGGGCTCAAATCTCCAGCCCAAGGAGATGCCCGTTCATAAAGTATTCATTGCGAGCTTTTATATCGGGAAGACAGAAATTACCCAAGCCCAATGGCAGGATGTCATGGGCGGCAATCCAAGCCGGTTCCGTGGATTTGGATCCAATTGGCCCGTCGAGAGCATCAGCTGGGATGATGCGCAACTGTATGTGCAACGGCTAAGTAAAAAAACTGGGAAAAGCTATCGCTTGTTGAGCGAAGCAGAGTGGGAATTTGCTGCAAAAGGCGAAGACCTTGGCCGCTGGAATTTTGGTGACAACGATCAAAAATTATTCGAATTTGCATGGGTCGGATCCAACAGCAAGGGAACGACGCAGGCGGTTGCGCAGAAAAAGCCAAATGAATTTGGCTTGTATGACATATATGGCAATGTGGAAGAATGGGTGGCGGATTGCTATCACGAAGCTTATGTTGGAGCGCCTGAGAATTCTTCGCCCTGGCTTAAAGAATGCAAAGGCGAATACAGAGTCCGACGCGGTGGGAGTTGGACTGTTGATCCGGGGGAGGCGCGATCTGCTTCGCGTGATTTTGCTACGCCAGGGTTGACACGCAATTTCCTGGGATTGCGCGTTGCGCGCGATCCGTGATTGAAATGTGGTTGCGAGGATATTCGCGTCTTATCTCCGCGCCGTTAGCAACCCCTATCTTCAGCTTCCTACGACATTCTTCAGGCCCGAATAAAGCGCTATAGCGCCGGAGAAAAGTGGTGCCAGTGTGGTGGCAACCTGAAGCAGTCCAGAGGACAGCTGCTCAAGCTTGAGCTTTCCCGACTCGTCTTTTTGCAAGAGAAGCAACACCCCGCTTTTGATCCCAGCCGCGTTGGCCTGGCTTGCCTGCCATCGGATAAAACTTGCGGAGACCAGGTGCCCCGTCAGGAAAGCGAGGCTGATGGACAGTGCGTATTCGAGGGTTTCGCGCCATTCACGGAGGTTTTGTGGGGCCCAGGCCACCGAATCAATGTAATGGCTGACCCATAGCATGCTGCTCACGCTTGCTGCGCCGATCACCACCCCCATGAGCCCAAAAATCCAGGTCCGACCCGATGCGCCTCTTGCAGCCCAAAAGCCCATGAGTACCGGAATAAAAAACGTCAGCACCCTGAAAAAAACCAGCGGCGTGTCGTACACAAAGAGCAAGACCCAGTGGCCCAGCGAGAGCGCCACCACAGTGATGAAGGGAGCAAGCCACAGGCGGAGCTCGCTTGAGGCGGCCTGGGGCACATCCACCACGGGTAAGGGTGTATCGATTTCTGACGCCACCTCCGCCAAGGTCCGGTTAAGAGGTGTGTGTTGAATGTGTTCCAGCGCTGCCGCCAGGCGCGCCATCTCCTCTTGAACTTTCCCCAGGCGCTGCTCAAGCGCATGCACCTGCTGCAATATGGGTTTGAACAGGCCTAGATCGCGCGTGCAGTGTTTGCAGGCCTGGGCCTGCGGCGCAATGTCGCCCAAGCAGTAGGGGCAAGGAACTGTCGTAGTGCTCACTTGGCTTGCAGGTTGACCACCTGCGTCGCTTCGCGTCCTTCGGAGTCACTGACCCGAATGCGCAAGGCGTGTGCACCCGCAGGCACCGAGAATCGCTCGAGCTCAAGCACCTGATCATGAATTCCGCCCTTCACGCGGTCTGTCAGGTCGATGAGCGGCTGCTTTAGATATTCAAGTCGTATCGACTTTGCGTCAATCCGCGCACCGCCACGCGGCTCAAATTCAAACTTTAGATTGAATGATTTGGCAATTACTTCGGACGATCCGATTAGTTTGATGCCAGGGCCGCGGCTAATGCCGCGTGTGCTGAGTTCTGGGGCGTTCGGTCGGGCCGCTTCCGCCTCGTTGATGAGCACGGTTTGCGCGTTGGCTGTGGAGATGGTGCCGGCAAGTGCTAACGGGAGACCGAGCATTCCGACCCGAATCAAAATCTTTTGCGCGTTAAAGCTCACTATATTCAGCATGGGATTCCCAACTTGAAAATAATAATCAGAATGTGCCGCCCCTAAAGCGTAACCCAAAGGTTAAGTCGGAAATGTTAACCTACTTTACTACGCCATGCCAATAATGAGTTGTAAGTCCAGTTTGAGGTGAATCGATTGTGTAGTGGATGTGGCCACCTTGGTTAAGAGCTCAACGCCGATGCACACGGGCGAATTACGCTGGAGAGGTCGGGTCAAATCCGTGCTCGCAACTATTTCGTGAAATAAAAATCACCAACCACCTGATCGTAAATCGCAGGTACTTGCTCGTGGCCGACCGATTTAGCCGCCTCCACCACTTTTTTACGCACCTCGCGTATGACGTTATCTACGCGCACCCCGGGAGACCTTATTTCTTTTATAAGCGTCCGTGTAAACAGGCTGTTCGGGTCCTTGTCATCGGCCCCCAATCGATCTAGCGCTTGTTGCCCTGAACCGGCAGAAAATATGATCATTTGCCCGGTTGCTGCAGTCGTCGGTGCCAAACCGCGTCCTCCGATTGCCCGACCGGTTTTAGGGAAAGGGTTATCTCTACATGCGTCAATCAAGGCCAAAGTCAGGCGGACTTTTTTTTCGTTCATGTCATCGAGTAAGCGCTGTAATTGGATCCCATCGTCCTTCACCTGGTCCTCGGAATCGGCACTGATATCGATGGGAAGTAAATAATTGGCCGTGCCAATTTGTACCCCGTGACCGGCATAAAAAATAAGTACCTCATCGCCTCCATCTACCTCAGATTTGAACTGCCGCAAAGCATTTTTCATATCTGACAAATTCAAGTCGGTTTTAACCCAGGTGCGGTAACCAATGGTTTGTAACACCTTGCCCATTGCGATCGCATCAGCTTTGGCATTTTTAAGCGCGGTCACATGTTGGTATCGGTCATTGCCGATCAGAAGGGCTTTTTTTCTGGGGTTGGTATCAAACGCCTCCTGTGATCTATTTGCGGCTGCCTGGGTTTCACTAACGGTGCCGGGCTGCTTGCCCGATGAGTCGCGCAGAGCGGCCTCCTTTAAGCGCGTTTCTTTCAGGATGGTTTCCTGTAAAGCTGCCTCGCGCAGCGCCGCATCGCGGGCAAGCGTTTCCCGAAGGGTGGTTTCCTTGCGAATGGCGTCCTGGAGCTTTGCCTCTCGAATTGCCGCTTCTCGCAGCGCGGTTTCTGCGCGCTCCGAAATCGCCATGGTTTCGCCGTATCGCTCCTGCTCGACCCTAAGTCTTTCGTCCCTCTCACGCGATCTTTCGTCCCTCTCACGCGACATGGCAGTTCGGGTTTGCAGGGGCAGGCGTGCCTTGGCCATGTCAACCGCCTTGCCATCCAGGTACAAAGTCCCAGAAAGATTGGTGTAGTTTTTAAACCAGTTTAAAAATATGCCCTCATTACCCCAGGCTGCTGTCGGTTCGGCGTTTAGTTGGCGGAACATAAACGATCGCGCGTTGATATCAAGTTCGTTGGTGTCAACCAGCATCACAGTTCTGAAATACAAACCATTGAACTTCTTCGAAACAGATTCGAAGCTAACAATATTTCTTGGTAGCCCTTCAATAAAATCTTTTGGTAAATTTTTGATCTCATTTTTCCAGTAGGGGTGATTGCGGAGCGACTCAAGGGTCTTTTTCGGATTATCCCAGTGAAAAGCATAAGAACACCAATCATACAAACCGGAAGAGTTTTTATTAATAATATTAACACCTGGAAAATCTTTTGGATGATCGCAAACTGTATCCCATCCGCGCCAACTCGATCCCGCTTTAAAATAGTCGAAATAAACCATTCGAACAGGGCTGTCTTTTCTTAGGTTCAGCAGGGTGATATTATACCAAGGGGCATGCCACTCGGATTCTCCCATGTACTGGGATAAATTATTAACTTCCCAGAATCCGTCCGGTAACAAAATATGAATGCGATCCGAGATATCGATTACGTCTTTATAAATATCTCCTACTTTGGGTTCGCCAGTATCCCTACGAGCGAATTCTTCGCATGCGGATTTTTCATTTCCACATTTGGTGGTATCGCGACTCCACGCATTATCGAGATGCAGCATCGAAATGCCGAGTATAAAAGTGGCAACTAAATTAAAACGCATATTACACTCCGGAGTTAAACTTGGTCTGAGGTTGGAGTAGGAATACCGAGTAATGCTTTATGTTTCGGTTGGAAAAATTTCTAAGGGGCCATGGATACCATTTAGTCACGTATTCAATGCGATCGGGCTGTGTAAGGTTCGCGGTGAATCAAAGAGGTAACCATTATGTACACAGTGTCATTAAGGCTTCCACCACCGCAAACCGCAATACCTCCCCCGCCCCCAGCGTGCGCAGCGGCGAGTGCGTCTCCACTTCAAAGTAATTCAACACCGGCGCGTTAAAGACTTCCAGTGGGAGGCCATGGGCGTAGGGCTGGCTCATGTCGGTTGCCGAGCGGCGGGTGTAGCGCGGCGCGCCGGGGCCGAAGTCCACCTCGATGCAGCCGTCTGCGCTGGCAAAGCCGCATTTGAAGTCGTCGCTGTGGGTGCAGTGCACAAGCGCTTCGGTGGGGTTGTCCTGCAGCGTCCCCTGCGCGCGCAAGGCTGCCAGTGATTTTTTGCCGGGCAGCGCGGCCAGCGCGGGGCCGGTTATTGGTGAGGAAAGGGGCACGCGTGCACGCGCTGGGCGTAGCAGCATGAGCACATCCCATATACCGCAGCGCACCGGCGTGCTGCCGGTGTTGCGCAGGCTGTGGTCAATGGTCCATTGCGAGGCGCCGCCCTCGGTGTGCGCGTTCAACGTCAGGCGCCGGGTGAGTTGCAGGCCGCTGGCGCTGCAGACAGCGCTGTGCACTTCGATGCCCATGGACTGTGCGTCCAACCAGGTATCGCGCACCTGCCAGGGCAGCGAATCCAGGTCGCGGTGGGGCGCGCCTGCGGGCCAGGCGGATTCGGGGCCTACCCAGGTTTTGCCCCCACCCCATAAAGGGAATCCCCACTCCCCGCACAAGGCGGGCCACTGGCGCATGTCGCCGTCAAAGGTTTTGCCCTCCAGCGCGGGGTGGGTGAAGCACAGTTCCCGCCCGCCATAGGCCATGCCCATCAATCGGCCTCCCACATCGGGCACCACGCACAGCGTGAGCGGCCCCTGGCGCAGCACCCAGGCGGGCCAGCCCTTGAAGCGCTCTTGGCTGAGGCTGCGCGGGCTTGCTGCCATAGAACGGCCCGTTAGCTTTTGTCGACCGGCTTGCTGCGAAACATCGCCACCGTCTCAGGCTGGGCCACTTTGCACAGGCAGGGCGGCAGGCCCCGGGCGATGAGTTCTGCATCGGCCGTGACGATCACGCCAATCTGCGCCAGCGCGTCGTGCAGCGCGCCGGCCTGGTGCGGCGAGAGCAGCAGGTTGTCGCCGCTGCGTGCGCGGTGGTCTGAGGGCAGGGGCTCGTGCGGAAAGACGTCGGTGGCCACGCGGATATGGCCGCTGGCGGCCACGTCGAGCATGGCCTCAAAGTCCACCACCCCGGCGCGGCTGAGCAGGAGCAGCGACGCGCCAGGCTGCATGGACTCGAATGCGCTGCGCCCCAGAAAGCCCTGGTTTTGTGAGGTGACGCTGGCCACCACAAACACCACTTTGCTGGTGCGCAACACTTCGTCCAGCGAGGCCGCAGCGCAGCCATGGGCGGCGATGAATTCGGCGGGCAGCCAAGGGTCAAAGGCCTGGATGCGCGGCGCAAAGGGGGCCAGCAGTGGCACGATGGCGCGGCCCAGGTCGCCAAAGCCGATAAATCCCACGTTCTGACGGCGCAGGCTGTAGGCCTCGCGGTTGGCTTCCAGTCCATATTTCTCGGTGCCCTGGCGGAAGTAGCGGTCCGAGCGGCTGATGCCGCGCGCCAGGTCAATCGCCATGCCCAGCGCCGCTTCGGCCACGGGCTCGGCAAACACCGGGCTGATGCTCAAAATGCGCACGCCGCGCGCCATGGCGCAGGCGTAGTCCACATTGGGAAAGTAATTGCCCTCGACATTGAAGATGGCGCGCAGTCGGGGGGACATTTCGATGCGCGATTGCGGCATGTCGAGCTGGCCGATCAGGATTTCCAGGCGCGGGGCCAGGGCCTCGAATTCGGCCTGTGTGGGCGGCGCGTCGTCATAGATGTGCAAGTCGCCGAGCTGGCGCAGGCGCGCGAGTTGGGCGGGTGTGAACACGTCGGCGACTGTGCGCGGCGCAGGAACCAGAAGAATGGCGGCGGGGGTGGTCATGGTGGGCTTGAAGGGGTCAGGCGTCGGGCGCGATCACGCCCTTTTTGAGGATGAAGCAGCCATAAAAGCGCCGCTCGCTGGTGGCAATCACTGCATACGATTTTTTGGCCTGTTCGTAAAACGCCATGCGTTCCACCGAGCCCATGGGCCAGCTGCGGCCCTCCGCCTGGTCAATGGCGGCTTGCACCTCGTGCTGGATGGCGGGCAGTTCCGTGGCATTCCCCACCACTTCCATCCGCTGGACCGGCGCATCCACAAAGCTGTCCAGCGGGAAGACCGAGAGAATTGCGCGTACGGCCTCTGGAACGTCTGCACCGTCCAACCTAAGTACTTTCCCTAGGGTGGTCTGCCGGGCCACCGATTCGGATGGAAAATTGGCGTCTGCGATCACCAGGTCATCCCCGTGGCCCATGGCGCATAAGGTGGCAAGCAAATCTGCATGGAGCAATGGATTGACGCCTTTGAGCATGGCTTTCTCTTTCAATAATTCGATGGTGACAGATCTACGCAACCGGGCCGTGAGCCGCGCAGCATAACGGAACCCTCGCAGTTTATGACCCCCTCCCACGCAACATCCGCACCCATCTTGCAGGCGCGCAGCGTGTCCAAATTTTTTGGTGCGATCACGGCGCTGCGCGATGTCAGTTTGCAGGTCGCCAAGGGCGAGGTGCTGGGCGTGGTGGGCGACAACGGCGCGGGCAAATCCACGCTGATGAAAGTGCTCTCCGGCCTGTACGCGCCCAGCGAAGGTGCGCTGCTGTTTGAAGGCGGCGAGGTGCGTTTCGACAGCCCGCGCGAATCGCGGAACATTGGCATTGAGATGGTCTACCAAGACTTTGCGCTGGCCGGCAATATGTCCATCCATGAAAACATTTTTCTCGGGCGCGAGGTCAAAAAGCCCTGGCTGGGGCTGCCGCTTTTGAACAAAAACGCCCAACGTGAGCAGGCGCAGGAGCACCTGAACCGGCTCAAGATCCATGTCAAGTCGGTGGACCAAAACGTCGAAGACCTCTCCGGCGGCCAGCGCCAGGCCGTGGCCATTGCCCGCGCCACGGCCTTTGACGCCAAGCTGGTCATCATGGACGAACCGACCGCCGCGCTGGCCATCAAGGAAGTGGGCAAGGTGCTGGACCTGATCCATACGCTCAAGGAACACGGGGTGTCGGTCATCATCATCTCGCACCGCATGGACGATATTTTTTATGCTTGCGACCGCGTTATGGCGCTGTACCAGGGAACGAACTTTGCCGAGTCGCTGATCGCCAACACCACCCGCAACGAGGTGATTGGCTGGATCATGGGCACCAAGGGCAACACCACGGGGCTGGCGCACGACAGCGTGGCAGCATGACCGAATCGCGCGCGGGCATCTCCCGGTTTCTGGAGCGTTACGGCATCTGGCTGGTGGTGCTGGTGATGATGGTGGCCTTGAGCTTTCTGTCGGAGACTTTCTTCTCGCTGCTCAACCTGACCAATATCCTGAAGCAAAACGCCACGGCCGCGCTGCTGGCGCTGGGCATGTTTTTGGTGATCATCACGGCGGGAATTGATTTGTCTGTCGGCTCCATCCTGGCGCTGGGCATGGTCAGCTCAGCGGTGGCGGCCCAATTGGGCGTGCCCTGGTGGGGCGTGATTTTGGTGGCACCTCTGGTGGGCTTGCTGTGTGGCGCGCTCAACGGCATCGGCCTGACCCTGCTGCGCCTGCCGCACCCTTTCATCATGACGCTGGGCATGCTCAATATCGCGCGCGGTGCGACCAATTTGGTCTCCGGCGGCGTGCCGATTTCCGGCGTGGATCCGCGCGTGCGCTACTTCGGACAGGCCGAGTTGGATTTGTCGTTTATCCAGGACGGCGCGGGCCTGCCGGTGAGTTTGCTGGTGGTACTGGTCTGCACCGTGGCACTGTGGGTCATGCTCAACGCCACGCCGGTGGGGCGGCACATCTACGCGATTGGCGGCAACCCGCAATCGGCGCGCGTCAGCGGTATCAACGTGGACCGGGTGCTGGTGCTGGTCTACACGATTTGCGGTGGGCTGGCCGGCCTAGGTGGCCTGTTGCTGGTGGGACGCACCGGTTCGGCTTTTCCGAATGCGGGCTTGGGAGCGGAGCTCGATGCGATTGCGGCGGTGATCATCGGGGGTGCCAGCTTTTTTGGCGGACGTGGCACGGTGATGGGCTGCATTGCAGGCGTCATCATCATGGGCCTGCTGCGCAACGGATTGAACCTGCTGGACGTGAGCGTCTTCTGGCAGCAGATACTTATCGGATTCATCATTGTCGGTGCCGTGTATTTTGACGTCGTGCGGCGTCGGGCGTCGGTCAGGTCTTAAAGATTTACGTGTATCTCCCGCGTAATGTTTGTGATAAAGGAGACAAGGAGCCAACCATGAAAATTTCTATGAAAACCTCAGTTCTCGTCAGTGCGACAGTGTGTGTGTTGTCGCTTTCCACCTTTGCCAGCGCGCAAACCTATTTGCTGGACATGAAAGGTCCCGGTTCGGGCAACCCGTTCTGGGCCGCCGTGCAAAAAGGCGCGGAAGATGCCGGCAAAGCCAATAACGTCAAGGTGTTGGTGATGAGCCCGCCTGCCGAGTCCGACGTGCAAGCCCAGGTCGCCCAGATTGAAGACCAGATCGCCAAAGGCGTGGCCGGTATCGCGCTGGCACCGACCGACCCCACCGCCCTGGCCACAGTGGTCGAAGCCGCACGCAAGAAAAACATCCCCGTCGTCTTTGTGGACACCAAGGGCACTAATGCAGGCATCAGCTTCATCGGTACCAACAATGAAGTGGGCGCCAAAATGGCCGCCGACTACATTTGCAAAGGCGTGCCCAAAGGATCTGAAGTGGCGATTCTGCAAGGCATCATCACCCAATCCACCGGCAAGTTCCGCTCCGATGGCGCCAAGGCTGGCTTGACCGCCTGCGGCCTCAAAGTGGTGGCTATGCAACCAGGTGACTGGGATACGGCGAAAGGCCAGGCAGCGACCGAGAACATCCTGACCGCACACCCCAACATCAAGGGCATTTTTGCGTCGAACGACAACATGGCTATGGGCGCACTGGAAGCACTGCGCTCGGCCAAGAAGATCAAAAACGTGATGGTGGTTGGCTTTGACGGCACGCCGGATGCTGCCAAGTCCATTCTGGCTGGCGAACTGGCTGCATCGGTGGCCCAGGCCCCATCCAATATGGGCAAGTTCGCCATAGAAGCTTTGATGAAGCTGAAAAAAGGCGAGAAAGTTGAGGCCTGGGTTGACACCGGCACCGTGATGGTGACCAAGGACAACGCCGCGCAGTACAAATAAACGCGCCGCGCCGCTGTAAAAAGCTAAGGCCTGTCACCTTCTCGGGTGACAGGCCTTTTTTACGTGCGCAGCGTGACTTAGTTGGGCCGCTGGTCGGTGCTCGGGCGCTTCCAGAGGTTGATGCCGCCGTCCACCGCGTGCTGGTCAATCGCCGCCAGTTCTGCAGCGGAGAAATCCAGCTTGCGCAAAGCCCCGGCCAGCTCGGTCACCTGCGCTGCTTTGCTGGCCCCGATCAGCGCGCTTGTCACGCGCGGGTCGCGCAGGACCCAGGCGGTGGCCATTTGCGCCAGGCTTTGGCCACGCGCTTGGGCGATCTCGTTCAGCGCGCGCACATGGCGCAGGTTCTGCTCGGTCAAATGGTCGGCGGTGAACGAGCCGCCGCCGGGGCGGTTGATGCGCGCGTCGGCGGGAACGCCGTTCAGGTATTTATCGGTCAGCAAGCCCTGCGCCAGGCAGCTGAAGGCGATGCAGCCGGTGCCGGTGTCGGCCAGGGTATCGAGCAGTTCGTCCTCAATCCAGCGGTTCAGCAGGCTGTAGGACGGTTGGTGGATCAGTGCCTTGATGCCCATGCTTTTCAGAATCGCGGTGGCTTCGCGGGTCTTGCCTGCGGAGTAGCTGCTGATGCCCACATACAGCGCCTTGCCTTGCTGCACGGCGGTGGCCAGCGCGCCCATGGTTTCTTCCAGCGGGGTGTCAGGGTCAAATCGGTGGCTGTAGAAAATGTCGACATAGTCCAGGCCCATGCGTCGCAGGCTTTGGTCTAGGCTGGCCAAAACGTATTTGCGCGAGCCGCCGCCCTGGCCGTAAGGGCCGGGCCACATGTCCCAACCGGCTTTGCTGGAGATGATGAGCTCGTCACGGTATGGCTTGAAATCGCGGCGCAGGTGTTCGCCAAAGTTGATTTCGGCGCTGCCATAGGGGGGGCCGTAGTTGTTGGCCAGGTCGAAGTGGGTGATGCCCAGGTCAAACGCGGTGCGCAACATCTCGCGCTGGGTTTGCATCGGCGTGGTGTCGCCGAAGTTGTGCCACAGGCCCAGGGTGATTGCGGGGAGTTGCAGTCCGCTTGTGCCGCAGCGTCGGTAGGGCATGCGGCCGTCGTAGCGGTCCGCTTGGGCTTGGTAGGTCATGGTGTGTGTCGGGGTGTGTCAAAGAAAAAAGCGCGCACCGTACAGAGCGCGGGGCATTGTCGCCGCCTTTTGTGGCTGGCCGGTCACGCTGGTTTCAGAGCGGCGCGTCCGGGTGCGGCGAGCCGTGGTAGCCGCCCCAGACCGACTGGTCGTATTCGATCACCGAGCCGGTCATCAGGCCGGACTCGTCGCTGCACAAAAACGCCACCGCGCGGGCGACCTCGTGTGGGTCTACCAAGCGGCCGAAGGGCTGCTTGGCAGCGGCCTGTTCCAGCCAGTCGGGTGCGGAGTGGTGGAACTCGCGCTGGATACGGTCTTCGCCTTCCGAGGCCATCCAGCCGATGTTCAGGCCGTTGACGCGGATGCGGTTGCGCAGCAAGGCGTAGGCGCTGTTGCGGGTGAGCGTGGCCAGCGCTCCCTTGGACGTGCAGTAAGCGGCGATAAAGGGTTGACCGGCTAGCGCCGACATGGAGCCGATGTTCACAATGCTGCCCGCAATCTGGTCACGCCGCATCAGTTTGACGGCCTCTTGCATCAGGAAAAACGGCGCACGTACATTGATCGCCATCATGCGGTCAAACAGCGCCGGGTCGGTGTCCAGCAAGGTGCCGCGGTCGGTGATGGCCGCGGCGTTGACCAGCACGTCTACGCGGCCAAACTCGGCATCGGCTGTGGCGATGACCGTGCGGCAATCGTCGACCTTTTCCAAATCAGCCTGCACAAACACCACGCGCGCGCCGCTGGCTTTCGTGATTTGCTGTGCCTGTGCGCGGCCTTTATCACGCTGCCGCCCGCAGATCACCACACCGGTTGCGCCCCGCTGCGCCAGCAGGAGCGCAATCGCAGCGCCCAGGCCCTGGGTGCCGCCGGTGACCACGGCGACTTTGCCGTAGAGCGTAGCGGGCGTGCTGGTGGATGTTGAAACGGGAGTGGTGTTCATGCGGTGCGTTTCTCAGCGTGGGCGCGCAATGCGCTGTGAAAGGTGGCAGCAGGCCAGTTCTCCTGCAAGGCTAACAGCACCAAGGCCTGCTGGCTGGGTGGTGCCAGGCCACCCGCAGGCGGGTCACGGTCCAAGTTGGTGGGGAATGCATAGCCCTCAGCGCAAGCAGCTACGGCATATTCCAGTTGCTGCGCATCAAGCTGCCCGCTGGCGCGCAGTGCCTGCAGCGCGGGGTAGGCGGCGGCGCTCATGGCCTGGCGGTCTACCGCTTCCATGGCGCGCCCGAACGCCGAAGAGACTTGTAACAAATTGGCCAGGCGCCGCACATCCGCGGTCCGGTTGTGACCGGCTGCGTGCAGCAACGCCGGGTTGAAAAAAACCGCGTCGCCCTTGCGCAGCGGGAGCTGCACATGGTGCGCATCAAAAAATTCCTGAAACTGCGGCTGTCCCGACACCAGATAGCCCGGCAGGTACTTTTGCGAATGCGGCAGATACAGCGTCGGCCCGCTTTCCACCGGCATATCCACATGCGCGACCGCCCCTTGCAGCGTCAGTCCTGGCGAGAGCCGGTGTACGTGTTCCGGATAGCAGACCGCGCCCGCCGCGTCAAAAAAACCCAGGTGGTAATCGCGGTGCGCCACCTGCGCTGCGCCGCCGGGGTTGACGCAGTTGACCTGCGAGGTCATCTGGTATCCCGGACCCAGCCAGGCCGCGCAGGCCCAGGCCACCATCTCGTTGGCGTAGTAGCGCGCAAACAGTGGCGGCTCCAATAGACACAGTTTTTGCAGTGCGTTCCAGACCCGGTCATTCGCCCCCGGTTTGGCAAAGTGGTCGGCGCCACCGCCATGCACACGCTGCGCTTCGATCATCTGCATGAACGCCGCGCTGACCGCGTCCACCAGCGCGCCGTCGGCGTACGCACCCTGCAGTACCAAGACCCCCGGCCCGTCCATCCACACCTGTACCCATTCGGCTTGCAGTGCGCGCGCCATATCGCCGCCCGTATCTGCCTGCGTCCGCAGCGCCGCGCAGTCGTATACGGGAACGCCCAGGGTGACAGATGCCGCGTACGGGTAATCCGACAGCAGCGTCGGGGTACTGGTGATGGCAGCCAGATCGGCTACCTTGCAGTTGTCAGGGTTGAGCATCGCTGAATGACATCATTCGGAGTTCGGAGGTGTCGCTGTCTTATCCAAACACCGCGGCCCACAGCGCCAACCCCGCAGCGCGCGCCTCGCTGCTGGCTTGCCAGTCCCAGTGCGTAGCATCTTCGTTGAGGCGGGTGCTGTGCTGCACCTGGCGCAGAGCGCGGTAGGCCTGGGCGGCATTCGTGCCAATCGCATCGGGCAACAGGCTGGCGTCTTGGGCGGCTTGCAGCAGCGCGATATTGCCGCTGTTGGCGCGCAGCGCGGGGTGTACGTGGCTGTGGGCCAGCACCAGAAACTGCACGGAAAATTCGATGTCGACCATGCCACCGGGGCTGTGCTTGACGTCAAAAATCTGCGACTTGGCCGGATGGCTGGCGCGTACGCGTTCGCGCATGCCGCTGATCTCTTCGCGCAAGGCGGCCTGGTCGCGCGGGCTAGAGATAACGGCGTTGCGCACCCCATCAAACCGTGCCTGTAGCGCGGCGCTGCCAATGACGCAGCGCGCCCGCGTCATGGCCTGGTGCTCCCAGGTCCAGGCGGTGTTGGAGCCGCGCTGCTGCTGGTAGTCGGCATAGGCGGCAAAGCGGCTGACCAGCAGACCGGCATTCCCGTTGGGGCGCAGCGCGGTGTCAATTTCATAGAGATCGCCTTCGCTGGTCTTGACGGTGAGCCAGTTGATGACTTTGCGCACCAGCGCGGCGTAGATCTCACCGGCGTTGTCGTGGGCGTCCTCGTACACAAACACCAGGTCCAGGTCGCTGCCATACCCCAGCTCTTTGCCGCCGAGCTTGCCGTAGGCGATCACGGCAATGTCAGGCCTTGTTTGGTGCGCGTTTTTCAGCCGAGCCCAGCACCAGTTCAGCGCAAGCACCAGCACCGCCTGAGCCAACGCGCTCAGGTCGTCGGCGACTTGCTCGACGCTGATGCGCCCCTCAAGGTCGCGCGCCAGCGTCCGGAAAACTTCAGCGTGGTGGGCCCGGCGCAGGAGGTTGAGCAGCGATTCTTCGTCGTCATGGCCGCTGGCACGTAAATGGGCGTAGCGGCCGTCCAGTTCACGGGTGAATGCGGCGCTGTCAAAGCGCTCATCGAGCATGCTGGCGGTGGCCAGTTCGTCGATTACGCCCGGGTGCTTGAGCAGGTAGCGCGCGGGCCAACGCGCCGCACCCAGCAGGCGCAGCAGGCGCGCATGTACGCGCGGGCGCTCCAGCAGCAGTGCCAAATAGCTTTCGCGGCGCAGGATGGATTCCATCCAGTCCAGCAGCGCCACGCAGCCCGCCACGCTGGCTTCGCCCTCGCGCAGCCACTTCACGGTGCGCTGTAGCAGGCGCCATAGCCGTTCGCGCGCGTCGTCGCGCAGTCCCCGTACGCGGGGGTGTTCGCGCCACATCGCCAGGCGGGCTTGCAGTTCGGCGTGCTCGGGCGCATCCAGCAGCCTCAGTACCTGCTCCAACCCACCCACCGCAGGCGGCGATGCCCCCGCCTGCGACGCGTGCGAAGGGCCACCGCCGAGCAGCCCGTCAAATTCCTGGGCCACCCGGTCGCGCTGCAGCTGCAAAGCGGCCTGCAAGGCGGCGCTGTCGGCCAGCCCCATGGTCCGCGCAATCCAGTCCAGGTCGGCCCCGTCCGTGGGCAGCACATGGGTTTGCTGGTCATCCAGATACTGAATACGGTGCTCCACCTGGCGTAAAAAAACATAGGCCTGCGCCAGCTCCAGCGCCGTGTCGGATGGCAGCAAGCGGGCCGTGGCAAGGCGTTGCAGGGCGCTCAGGGTAGGCCGGGTGCGAAGTTCAGGGAATTGTCCGCCGCGCACCACTTGCAGCAGCTGCACGATGAATTCAATTTCCCGGATGCCGCCGCGCGAGAGCTTGACGTCATTGGCGCGCTGCGGATTCCCGGCGCTGCGATGTGCTGCATGCTCGCGGATCTGGCGGTGCAGTACGCGCAGCGCATCGAACACGCTGTAGTCCAGGTAGCGGCGGAACACAAAAGGCGTGACCAGCGCACGCAGCGCGCGGGCGCAGGGTGAGCCGATGGCGGATTGCGGTGCGACCACCCGTGCCTTGAGCCAGGCCAGTCGCTCCCACTCGCGGCCCTGACTCTGGAAATAGTCTTCCAGCGCGCCCAGCGAAATTGCGTTGGGACCGGAGTTGCCGTTGGGGCGCAGCGCCAGGTCGACGCGAAACACAAACCCATGCTCGGTCACGCTGCCGATCAGGGTTTGCATGGCGCGTACCAGCTTGCCAAAATATTCCTGCGTGCTGATCACGCCACGCGCCTGCCCGCCGGGCTGGGCCACGCCCGTGCTGTGCCCGTCGCTGTCAAATACATAAATCAGATCGATGTCGCTGGACACATTGAGCTCGCGCGCGCCCAACTTACCCATGCCAAGAATGCACAGGGCAGCGGGGGTACCGTCCTGGTTCAAGGGTTTGCCGTGCTGGAACTGCAGCTCGGCTTCGGCGCGCTGGAATGCAGCGTCCAGTGTGATTTCAGCCAGATCGGTCATGGCCTGGGTGACCTCGGCCAAGGGCAGCGCATGCGCACAATCCAGTGTCAGCACGCGCTCCAACACCAGTTGGCGGGTGATGCGCAGCGCGGCAGCGGGTTCTTGCGGGTCGCGTTGCAGCAGGGTTTGGAGCAGCTGACTTTGCGCATCGCGCACAGGAACACCGACTCCGAGTAAATGGCCTTCGTCGGCATAGCGGCGGCGCAGGCGCTGGGCCAGGCGGGAATGCGCGCTCAGCTGCGCAATATCTTGCTGCGGCACCGCTGTGGGGGGCTGGTCAGGCTTGACCATGGGCTGGGCTCATAATTCTTGATGCACTGTGTGACCCTTTTGCATGACTGATTCCATCTCCCTGCCCCGCCACTGGCTGCGCTGGCCTGCGCGTGTGGTGGTCTGGTTGGTGCGTGCGCTGGGGCTGGTGGTGCTGGTGCTGGTTGTGTTGTGGGGCACCTTGCATTTTCTGATTGTGCCGCGAATCGATGTCTTTCGGCCCTGGCTGCTGGAGCAGGCACAGCAACACAGCGGTTTGCGCCTGGAGCTTGACGCCATGGAGGTGCGCAGCAATGGGCTGGTGCCCGAGGTCGCTTTGCGCGGACTGCGCTTGCTCGATGCCCAGGGTGCGACGGCCCTGGCGCTACCGGAGGTTCATGTAGCGTTTTCAAGTGCCTCGCTGCTGCTCGGCCGGGTGGAGCAGATCAATGTACAGGGCGCTGATCTGGAGGTCCGTAGGGATCCGCAGGGGCAGATCTGGGTGGCCGGGCTGCTGGTCCAGTCGCCGGATCAGCAGGACAGTGTGGTGCTCGATTGGCTGTTCGCCCAAGAGGCATTGCGTGTGGAAGGCGGGCGCGTGCGCTGGGTTGACGCGCTGCGCGCTGCACCGCCCCTGGATTTCACGGGTGTCAGCTTTCTGATGCGCAACGCGGCCCGTAACCATGATCTGCGCCTAGACGCCACGCCGCCGCCACACTGGGGTGAGCCTATCCATCTGAGCGGTAATTTCAGCCGGGCTCTGCAGGCTTCGCATCCGGGACGGCTGGCCGACTGGCGCGGACAGCTTCACGCCGAGTTGCCACGCATAGACCTGGCCTTGCTGGCACCCTATCTGGAGCCCGCCCGGGGTATACGCAGTGCCCATGGCAAGCTGCAAGCATGGCTGGATGTACGCGAAGGGCAGGTCACCGGATGCACCGTCGATCTGGCTTTGGCCGATGTGGACGCCAGCATCGACGGGCATGGCCAGGCCTTGCAATTGCGCCAGCTCGCGGGAAGAGTAGTGATGAGCCCACTGGACGGCGCGGGTGTGCAGTATGCAGTGAAGGGCTTGCAGGGGCAGGCCCGCGACGGGCTGATCTGGCCCGCCAGCGATCTGACCCTGCGCCTGTGGCCGGCCGGCCCGGCCGGTGGCGCGCACGGCAGCGTGGCCATCGAACAGCTGGACCTGGCCCTGGCGGCACAGCTGGCCGCCCGTATGCCGGTGGCGGCGGCCACGCATACTGCGCTGGCACAACTGCAGCCCGCCGGGCAGATGCACGCGCTGGCAGTGCAGTGGCAGGGTCCCTGGAACGCGCCCACCGATTACCGCGTCAAAGCACGGCTGCAGCAACTCCGTCTGGCAGCCTACGGCGGCGCCGGTTTTCCCGGTATCGGGGTGGAAGGCATGGACGCAGAAATCGACGCCAGCCCTACTGGAGGCAGTTCGATATGGAAGATCAAAAAAGGCGCGCTGGCGCTGCCCCTGGTGCTGGACGAGGGCCGGGTGCCGCTGGATGAAGCCTCGGCCACGCTGCGCTGGAGTTGGCAGGAGGGCCGCTTGCGCCTGGAGATGCAGCGCTTGCAGTTTGCCAACCCGGATCTGGCCGGCGAGCTGGCGATGGTGTGGACCGCGCCGCGCGTACCGGGCGCTACGGCTTCGGGCGGTGCCGCAAAGGCGGTGCCCGGCCTGGGCGAGCTGGCGCTGGATAGCAAGCTCAGCCGACTGCAGCCTGGGCGGCTCACTCGCTATCTGCCAAGCGCCATGGACCGCGATGTGCGCAACTATCTGCGCGACGCATTCAGCGGTGGCGAACTGGGGCCGGTGACGGTCAAGGTCAAAGGCGATTTAGACCAGTTCCCGTTTTCCAACGGCCGAACCGGCACCTTTCAGATTGCCACTTCCCTGCGGAATATGAACTACGCCTACGCCTTGGCGCCCAGCAAGAAAGGCGCGCCCTCCTGGCCTACGCTTGCGCAGCTTTTTGGTGATTTGGAGATTGACCGCGATACCTTGGTACTGAGCAATGCGCGCGCCATTTGGCTGCACCCGGCAGGTGCCGGGGCAGGTGTGCCCATTGCCCGGGCGACTGCGCGCATTTCCCACCTGTATGACCACGCGACCGCGAACCTCAGTCTGGAAGGGCGCAGCGTTATGTCCGACGCGCTGGCCGTTATCAACCGCTCGGCCGTGGGGCCGTTGATGGGAAACGCCTTGGCACGTACCAGCGTGAGCGGTGCGGCAGCCTACAAAATCAATCTCCAAATTCCGATAGCAGACCCGGCAAAGACCACCCTGCAAGGCAATCTGGCACTGCCTGGCAATGATTTCCAGTACAGCCCCGAGAGTCCCAAGGTGGTGCGTGTGCGCGGCACCTTGGGTTTCAGTGAAAACAGCGTCAACCTCAGCGGCGTGCAGGCCAGTGCACTGGGCGGTGATGTGCGGCTGGACGGTACCCTGCAGTTCTCTGAGGCCGCATGGACTGCGGGGGGTAACCGGGTGCGGGTGCAGGGAACCCTGAGCAGTTCGGGTTTGCGCGAGTCCAAAGACCTGGGCGCGCTGGCTGCGCTGGCCGGGCTGCTGGATGGACAAACCGCATACGCTGCCGACATCGGCTGGCGCGGCGGCGCGCCGCAGGTGCAAATCACCAGCGATTTACAGGGCATGGCGCTGGCGCTGCCCCCCCCGCTGGGCAAGAGCGCGGCCTCGGCGCTGCCCTTGCGCCTGGAGTGGAGTGGTGCGGCGGGCGAATCCGGCGCCAAACCGTCAGCCCGTAGCGACACCATCCGCATGACCCTGGGACGTTCCGCGCAGGCTGTGCTGCAGCGCGACACCAGTGGTGCGGAGCCCCGCCTGCAGCGCGGTGTGGTGGCGCTTGGTGAGACCGATGCCGCGCCGGCATTGCCTGCACAGGGTTTGCAGGTGCAAATCGATACGGCGGTGCTGGATGTGGATCAATGGAGCCGGGCACTTCAGCCCTTGCTTCCCGAGCCGGAGGGGCTACCCGCTACCGGCAGTCCGTACATGCCGAACGCGGTCAAGGTGCAGGTGAAGCAGCTTCTGTGGGACGGGCGGCATCTGGATCGCCTGAACGCCAGCGCCCGCCGTGAGGGGGGGCTGTGGCGGGTGGATGTGGATGCGTCACAACTTGCCGGCAAGCTGGAGTTCAGCGCGGCCAGCGGCGGTAGTGGATCGCGATTGCACGCACGGCTGAGCCGTCTGTCTTTGGAGGCCAGCGCCGCCAACGACGTACAAACCCTGCTCGATGCCCCGGCGACCAGCCTGCCCGCCATGGACGTGGTGGTCGATGCGCTGGAGATGTATGGCAAAAAGCTGGGACGCATGCAGGCTTTGGCAGTCAACGTGGGTACTGCAGCGGGTAAGGCGGAGTGGCGTTTGCAGCAACTGCAACTCACGGTGCCGGAGGCCACGTTCAACGCGACCGGCGTGTGGGGTTCGTTGAGCAGCGCAAGCGCCCCTTCCGCAGCGGGAACAGCCCAGGCCACGCCCCGCAAAGTGCCAGGTGACTCGCGGCGCACTGAACTGAACTTCAAGCTGGACGTGGCGGATGCTGGCGCTTTGCTGGCGCGTTTTGGCATGGTCAATGTGGTCCGGGCGGGCAGCGGCAAGATTGAGGGCAGCGTGGGCTGGGCCGCACCGCCGCTGAACCTAGACTACCCCAGCATGTCGGGGCGTATGAATCTGGACATCGCTAAAGGCCAGTTTTTACGGGCGGACCCCGGCGTGGCCAAGCTGCTGGGCGTCTTGAGTTTGCAGTCGCTACCGCGGCGCTTGATGCTGGATTTCCGCGACGTTTTCAGCGATGGATTTGAGTTCAACTATGTGCGCGGGGATGTGGCCATTGAGCAAGGCGTGGCCCGCTCCAACAACTTGCAAATGCTGGGCGCGGTCGCGACCGTGCTAATGGATGGAAGCACCGACATAGCCCGCGAAACCCAGAGTATCAAAGTGCTGGTGGTTCCGCAACTGGATACGGGAACTGCGACGCTGCTGACGGCCATCGCCAACCCCCTAGCCGGTTTGTATACGCTGGTTGCCAGCACGCTGCTGCGCCAGCCGATTCAGGATGCCAACACGCAGGAGCTGTTGGTTGAAGGAAGCTGGCAGGTGCCGCGCGTGAGCAAGATCGACCGCCGCACCGGCAAGCCCCTACCGCAGTAAGTCCGGCGCGTACAGTGAACACAGTCAATAGGTAGCGCCATGCAGATCGCCGCGATTCAAATGGTCTCTGGTGCCCGTCTGGACGACAACCTGCAAGCCGCTGCCGAGTTGCTGGCGCAGGCGGCGCACCAGGGTGCCGAACTGGCGCTCCTGCCCGAATATTTTTGTTGCATGGGTCTGCGCGATACCGACAAGCTGGCGATCCAGGAGCCCTTTGGGTCCGCTAGCAGCGGACCTATCCAGGACTTTTTGGCGGCGCAGGCGCGTACGCTGGGCATCTGGATTGTGGGTGGCACCCTGCCGCTGGCCAGTGCGCGGGCGGACAAGGTCTACAACAGCAGCCTGGCCTTTGACCCGCAGGGCCGCTGCGTAGCCCGTTACGACAAGGTCCATCTGTTTCGCTTTGACAACGGTCGCGAAGCGTATGACGAGTCGCGCGTGCTGCTGCCGGGTGCGCAGCCGGTGGTGTTTGATCTGCCCGCGCGTAATGGGCACTGCTGGCGCGTGGGCCTGAGCGTGTGCTACGACCTGCGCTTTGCCGAGTTGTACCGCGCTTATGCGGCGCAGGGCGCCGATCTGCTGTTGGTGCCCAGCGCCTTCACCTACACCACGGGCCAGGCGCATTGGGAGCTGCTGCTGCGCGCGCGTGCCGTGGAAAACCTGTGTTTTGTGGCTGCGGCTGCGCAAGGCGGCGTGCATGCCAACGGGCGGCACACCTGGGGCCACACCATGGTGGTCGACCCTTGGGGTACGGTGCTGGCGCAGCAGGCGCAAGAACCTGGCGTGGTGCTGGCGGATCTGGATGCGGGACGCCTCGCTGCAGTGCGCGCCCAGTTACCAGCTTTGGAGCACCGGGTCTTATGACCGGCATGCCCTCGCGTCAGGCCGGTGGCCCGGGTGGGCGCATGTTGGCATCGGGGGCGGATGCGGCGGCGTCGGGTGCGTGATTCTCTTCAGCGTCCTGGCTCGGTAATTCACCCCGGGGGCGACCGGCAAACATAGTCCACCAGATGATCCCGATGAATAGCAAACCCGCGCCCAGCGCCTCCAGCAGCAATAGCAACATGCAACAGATCCGGTGTGTGTGGGCGGCCATTGTAGGCAGCGTGCTGCTGGGGGCGTGTGCAACCCGGCCGCTGCCGCGTGCGCCCGCCGCCGCAGCCAAACCCTTATTGTCGGCCGCGGAGCCTGCTGCCGGGGCACTGGCCAAAACACCCGTGGCCGCGCAAGCCCCCGCTGAGACCCAAACGCCCATGCCAGCGCCCATACCCTCGCCCGATTCTGGTGCGCCTGCGCCCCTCGGAACCATCGCACAGCCGAACAGCCGCTGGGTGGCAGTACCCTGGAGCGACGTACCCGGGTGGCGCGCAGATTCGCTGGATGCTGCCTGGGGCGCGTGGATGCGCAGTTGCCAGCGCGCGTCTGCGCCGTGGACTGCGGTGTGCCCTGAAGCGCGGGCGCTCGCGTCTGCGCCGGATGCTGACAAGCGGGCCTGGATCGAGCGCCGTCTGCGGCCTTACCGGGTGGAGTCGGCGCAGGGCGAGGCGCGCGGCTTGTTAACAGCCTATTTCGAGCCGGTGTTTGAAGCCAGCCGAAGCCGGAGCGCGGCTTATTTCGTGCCGCTGTACCAGCCCCCGGCGCAACTCAAGCCAGGCCAGCCCTGGTTCAGCCGCAAAGACATCGACACGCTGGCGCAGGCGCAGACCGCCTTGCAAGGCCGTGTCATCGCGTACATGGCCGACCCGCTGGACGCGCTGGCCTTGCAGATCCAGGGCTCGGGGCGGATGCAGATCCGCCACAGCGATGGCAGCATGCGCCAGTCGCGCCTGGCCTACGCCGGCAGCAATGGCCAGCCCTACCAGAGTGTGGGCAAATGGTTGTCTGATCAGGGTTTGAGTACGGATACCAGCTGGCCCGGCATCAAGACCTGGGCGGTGCGTAATCCGGCACGTGTCCAGGAGTTGCTATGGAGCAATCCGCGGGTGATATTTTTCAAGGAAGAAGCCTTGCCCGGCGATGACAGCGGGCCGCGTGGTGCACAGGGCGTGGCCTTGACGGCGGGGCGATCCATCGCGGTGGACCCGGCCAGTATTCCCTATGGCACGCCGGTCTGGATCAACTCCGTCGGCGCGCAGAGCACGCTGCAAAAGCTGGTCGTGGCGCAAGATACCGGCAGCGCGATCGCGGGCGCGGTGCGGGCTGATTATTTTGTGGGTACGGGTCAGTCGGCGGGTGATCTGGCCGGGCGTTTGAAGCAGCCCTTGCAGATATGGGTCTTGTGGCCGCAGTGAGGCGTGTCAGCCGCGCGCTGCTGATGCGGGCTGTGCAAACCCGCTAGAATCCGCCCACTCTGAGGAGCGATGCAGTTCACGCAATGTGAATGAGGCTCGGAGTACAAAGGCCGCCGGTCTTTGCATGTTTCAACTGCGCTCACCCACTGATGTCCTGTGTGGTGAGTTCCCCTCCCCAAGCTGGCACAGTGGTTTTCAAAACTTGTTTTTTGGAGCCTCTGACATGAACGCTGTATTGAAACCCGCGAAGAAATCTTCCGCCAAACGTCCTGCCAAAGCCTTGAAGCTGGTGAGCAGCACGACCCGTCCGGCCACCCCCGATTACGTGGTTGCCGATCTGACTCTGGCCGCCTGGGGTCGGAAAGAGCTGGACATTGCGCAAACCGAAATGCCCGGCCTGATGGCCATCCGCGAGGAATTCGCCCAGGCCCAGCCGCTCAAGGGCGCCCGCATCACCGGTTCGCTGCACATGACCATACAGACCGGCGTGCTGGTCGAGACCTTGCAGGCGCTGGGTGCCGACGTGCGCTGGGCTTCGTGCAACATCTTTTCTACGCAAGACCACGCCGCTGCGGCGCTGGCCGTCAAGGGTACGCCGGTGTTTGCCTACAAGGGCGAGACGCTGGACGACTACTGGGATTACACGCACCGCATTTTTGAGTTCAGTGGCAAAAAAGGCAGCGCGGCCGAAGGCCCCAACATGATTCTGGACGACGGCGGCGACGCCACCTTGCTGATGCACCTGGGCACCAAGGCCGAGAAAAACATCAAGGTGCTGGCCAACCCGCACAGCGAAGAAGAAGTGTGCTTGTTCAACGCCATCAAAGCCAAGCTCAAAGTCGACCCGACCTGGTACAGCCGCCGCTTGAAAAATATCATCGGCGTGACCGAAGAAACCACCACCGGCGTACTGCGCCTCAACGAAATGGCGGCACGCGGTGAGCTGAAGTTCCGCGCCATCAACGTCAACGACTCGGTCACCAAGAGCAAGTTCGATAACCTGTACGGCTGCCGCGAATCGCTGGTTGACGCGATCAAGCGCGCCACCGATGTGATGATCGCCGGTAAGGTCGCCTTGGTGGCTGGCTACGGCGACGTGGGCAAAGGTTCGGCGCAGGCGCTGCGCGCACTGTCGGCACAGGTCTGGGTGACCGAGATCGACCCGATCAACGCGCTGCAAGCGGCCATGGAGGGCTACAAAGTCGTGACCATGGATTACGCCGCCGACAAGGCCGACATCTTTGTGTCCGCCACTGGCAACAAAAACGTCATCACCTACAAGCACATGGACGCGATGAAAGACGAGGCCATCGTCTGCAACATCGGCCACTTTGACAACGAGATCGACGTGGTCTCGCTGGCCAAGTGCAAATGGGACGAAATCAAGCCCCAGGTCGACCACGTGACCTTCCCGGCCCGTGGCAAGAAGCCCGCCAAACGCATCATTTTGTTGGCCAAAGGCCGCTTGGTGAACCTGGGTTGCGGCACTGGCCACCCCAGCTTTGTGATGTCGTCCAGCTTTGCCAACCAGACCATTGCGCAGATCGAGCTGTTCAGCAAGTCCAAGGACTACAAAGCCGGCAAGGTCTATGTGCTGCCCAAGCACCTGGACGAAAAAGTGGCTCGCCTGCATCTGAAAAAAGTCGGTGCCATGCTGTCTGAACTGACGGACGAGCAGGCCGTATATATTGGCGTGAGCAAGGCCGGCCCCTACAAGGCCGACGCGTACCGCTACTAAAGCACCGACCAGAGACCCATGGGGTATGCGTATTGACCAACTGCTGGTTCGCCGGAACATGGCGAGCACGCGGTCGCAGGCGCAAAGGCTGATTGCCGACGGGGTTGAATGGCTGCAGGGCGAGGCGTGGAAGCGCATCGCCAAAAACGGCGACGAGGTTCCCGAAGCGGCGCAGATCCGGCTCTTGAACGACGCGCAGGCACGCTATGTGTCGCGCGGCGGGCTCAAGCTGGAGCATGCGCTGCAGGTGGTGGCGCTGGACGTGACAGGCATGCATTGTCTGGACGTGGGCCAATCCACCGGCGGGTTCACCGATTGCCTGCTCCAGCATGGCGCGGCTTTTGTGACCGGCGTGGATGTGGGCAGCGCCCAGCTCCACCCGCAGCTGCGTACCGACCCCCGCGTGCTCTGCGTGGAGAACGTCAATGCCCGCAACTTGCAGCCCGATGATTTGCTCGATGCCTTTGCCGCCAGTACCGGCGACCAGGGCTTGTTCGAGGACGATCCGCCGGATGTGCCAGCTGCGGAAGGGTCTTACGCAACCGCATGTGATCTGATCGTGGTGGATTTGTCTTTCATCTCACAAACCCTGGTCTTGCCAGCGCTCGTACTGCTGCTCAAACCTGGGGGTACTTTGCTCAGCCTGGTCAAGCCGCAATTCGAATTGCAGCCGGGTCAGGTGGGCAAGGGCGGCATCGTGAAAGACGCGACCCACTATGTTTTTGTCGAGCAGCGCCTGCGTGACGCATGCGCCGCTCTCGGCCTGACGGTCACCGCGTGGTTCGACTCGCCCCTGCAAGGTGGTGACGGCAACCACGAGTTTTTTATCTGCGCCCGCAAGCCGGTCGCCTAAGCACTGATCATGATGAGAACACCATGTCTTCACCATCCCGGATTCCAGTCAGCCTGGAATTCTTCCCCCCCAAAACGGCGCAAGCCGCTGATGCGCTCGCCCTGACCCGTCAGGCCCTGTATCCACTGCAACCGACGTTCTGCTCCGTGACATACGGCGCAGGTGGCACCACCCAGGCCGGCACTTTTGCCACGGTGGCCGACATCCTGACCGAAGGCTGCGAAGCGGCCTCGCACTTCACCTGTATCAACGCCACCCGGGCTTCGGTGCGTGCGCAATTGCAGCAGTTGCGCACCATGGGTGTGCGCCGCCTGGTCGCCTTGCGGGGCGATCTGCCCGAGGGCTACCAAGGCGGCGACTTCCGCTACGCCGCAGAGCTGGTGGCCTTTATCCGCGAGGAAGCCGGTAGCCATTTCCGCATTGAGGTCGCTGCCTACCCGGAAGTGCATCCGCAGGCCGCCAGCGCCCGCGACGATGCCCATGCCTTTGCCGCCAAAGTGCGCGCAGGCGCCGATGGTGCGCTGACGCAGTACTTCTACAACGCCGATGGCTATTTCCGCTTTGTGGATGAGGTGCGGACCTTGGGCGTGGATGTACCGGTGGTGCCGGGGATTTTGCCCATCGGCAATGCGGCGCAGCTGATCCGCTTTTCTGACGCGTGCGGGGCCGACATTCCGCGCTGGTTGCGTTTGCGCCTACTCGGTCTTGGTGAGGACCTGGCGGCGGTGCAGGCTTTTGGGCTGGACGTGGTGACCGCGCTGTGCGAGCGATTGCGTGCCGGTGGCGCCCCTAGCTTTCACTTCTACACCATGAACCACAGTGCGTTGACGCTGGCCTTGTGCGAGCGGCTGAAGTTGTCGCCTGCTGTGCCGCAGGCCTTGGCGGCCTGAGGTCGCGCGCCGCTGCGGGCCGCGCGGTGTTCCTCACCGCGTCAGCGCTGGCCAGCGGTGGTGTGTGGGCCGCCCAAGGCCCGGCGCATCAAGAGCCCGTGTCCAAGGTCGGGCTGGCGTTGCCGTCCTGCGCCAGCAGCGTGGCCAGTTGCGGCAAGGCGTCTTTGAGTGCCGCCTTGAGCGTGAAGGGCGGGTTGATGACAAACACGCCGCTGGCGGGCAAGCCGGGGCGCACCGTTTGCCCGTCATCGCCCAGCAGCAATTTGCTCGACTTGACGGTGAGCGTGGCGTGCAACCAGGCTTTACCGGCTTTCATGGCCAGCGACTTGAGCTTGCGCGGCACGTCATGCGCCTCGGGGCGCGGAATGATGGGATACCAGACCATATAGGTGCCGGTGGCAAAACGCAGCAGTGCATCCGCCACCATCGCGTTCAATCGCGGGTAGTCGGTTTTGATCTCGTAGCTCGGGTCACACAGCAGCAGCGCGCGCCGCGTGGGCGGCGGCAAAAACTTGCGCACACCCTCAAAGCCGTCTTCCCGCAGCACCGCCACCTGCCGCCCGGCTTCAAGCTGGGCGATATTGGCTGCCAAGGTTTTGGCGTCGGTGGGGTGTAGCTCAAAGGCCTTGAGCTTGTCCCGCCCGCGTAACTGCTGCTGGATGATGAAGGGCGAACCCGGGTAGACGCGGGCCTGCGGACCGGTGTTGAAACTCGCCACCATGTCGGCGTAGTCCTGCACTACGGGTGTGAGGATCTCGCCCGCGGCCTGCGCCGCCATCAGCTTCACAAAGCCCTGGGCGGCCTCCGCGCTGATTTGCGCGTAATCGCCATCCAGCCGGTACAAGCCAGCCCCCGCGTGGGTGTCGAGCACCGTGAACGGCGTGTCTTTCTGCGCCATGTGCTTGAGCACAGCGAGCAAAATCGTGTGTTTGAGCACATCGGCATGGTTGCCGGCGTGGAAGGCGTGGCGGTAACTGAACATGCGGGGATGGTACCCCGTGGCTTGAGATAGCCTGAGGTGGCATAGGCGGTGGAGCCTGCGCGCCTAAAATAGGAACCACCCAAGTCGAATTAGCCTTATGCCCTCACCCACACGCTTCCAGAACCCGTCTAAAACGGTGTTTAAGCCCATCGCGTTGCAACACAAAGAAGCGCGTCTTCGCGCCCTGTTTGAAAAGGGCGTGCGCCTGCATGAGCAAGAGAACTTTTATGCTGCGCGTGAGGTGTATGAATCCGTGCTGGCAGAGGACCCATCGCATTTTGATGCGCTACACCTGCTGGGGGTTGCGTGTGCACAGACTGGAGAACTTCTGTTCGCCGTTGACCTGCTGTCCAAAGCGGTCGCTTTGAATAAATCGCACCCTGTTGCACACAACAATTTGGGCAATGCTCTAGCCGATTTGAAGGACTGGCCGGGAGCGCTCGAAAGCTATAACCAAGCAGTCAAGCTTGATCCCCGTTATGCCCTAGCCTATTTCAACCGGGGTGTAGCGCAGGAAGAGTTAGGCAGTGTTGAAGACGCGTTGGCCAGTTATCAGAAAGCGACTCAGATAAACCCTGCGAATTCCCAAGCGCAATCAAATTGCGGGCTGTTATTGCAGATATTACGACGTCTCGATGAGGCCTTGTTGTCCTTTGATCGAGCGATCAACGCAGATCCATTTAACGTTGAAGCCTACTCCAATCGTGGAAACGTTTTGAGGGATCTCGTACGATACGCTGAATCCATTGCTGATTTCGACCGGGCGCTTGAAATTGATCCGCAATTTGCCGATGCCTATTGGAATAAGAGCATTACGCATTTATTCATGGGCGAATGGGCCACTGGGTGGGATCTCTATCCCTGGCGTTGGCGCCGTAGTGACCTCGGTCCTGAAAATCCGAGGCCGCCTCTCTATCCCGACCGCTTCGAACGTGCTGCGGATAATCCAGAAACGCTGAGGGTGTGTATCTGGGCGGAGCAAGGCGTAGGAGACGAAATATTCCA
>CAMAQV010000027.1 GCA_945860595.1 Comamonas sp. lk | reverse complement strand
GTGGTCTTTGTTGCCGACTCGGACCCTGAGGGGGACTGCCGTGCCAACCCCCTACCCTTGCCACAAACCTGTTGCGGTGGCCACAAAAAACATCCGCCTGGCTGCTTTTTTTAGCGCAGTGAAAGACCTTAAACCGGCGTGAGCTTGGCCACGCTCAAGGCCAACCACTTGGTGCCGTGGCGCGGAAAGCTGATCTGGGCGCGGGCGTCTTCACCGCTGCCCTCTAGCGTCAGGATGGTGCCTTCGCCGAACTTGTTATGGAACACCTTTTGCGCCAACCGCAATCCGTGCGCAGCGGGCTCTTTTTGGGCCACGGGCGGGGAAGCGGCGGTGCTCCAAGCGGGAGCAACGTTGGCGTTACGCGTACCCGCACCCCAGCTGTTGCCAAAGCTGCTGCGCGCAGGCGCACGCGGCGGGGTGAGAAACTTCAGGTTCTCATCGGGCAACTCATCGAAAAAGCGGCTGCGCAGGTTGTAGCGGGTCTGTCCGTGCAGCATGCGGGTCTGGCTGAAGGTCAGGTACAGGCGCTGGCGGGCACGGGTGATCGCCACATACATGAGGCGCCGCTCTTCCTCCAGACCGTCGCGGTCGCTCAGGGCGTTTTCGTTGGGGAACAAGCCCTCCTCCAGCCCGGTGATGAACACCGCATCAAACTCCAGGCCTTTGGCTGCATGCACGGTCATGAGTTGCACCGCGTCCTGCCCAGACTGCGCCATGTTGTCTCCGGCTTCCAGCGCGGCGTGGGTCAGAAAGGCGACCAGAGGAGAAAGCGTCTCGCCGGTTTCTTCGAAGTCAGGCGGGGCTAGGGCAAGGTCTGCATTGGCGTCCAAGCCCTGGCTGGCAGGGCTCTGGCTCAGCACCGGCTTGGACAGGCCCGCAGCATCGCGGCCGAAACCCTCTTGCAGCACAAAACTTTCGGCGGCACTCAGCAGTTCCTCCAGATTTTCGAGCCGGTCTTCGCCTTCACGCTCCGCGCGGTAGTGGGTCAGCAGACCGCTGTGATCCAGCATGGCGGCCATGATGTCGCGCAAATTCATGTCGGCGGTTTGCTCGCGCAGCACATCAATCTTGGCCACAAAGGCGGCGATGTTGGCCCCGGCGCGCCCCGGCAAAGCGCTGACCGCGTCGTGCAGCGAGCAGCCGCTGGCCTTGGCCAGGTCTTGCAGTTGCTCGATGCTGCGCGCGCCGATGCCGCGCGCCGGAAAGTTGACGACCCGCATAAAACTGGTGTCGTCGTTGGGGTTCTCCAGCAAGCGCAAATAGGCCAGGGCATGCTTGATTTCGGCGCGCTCAAAAAAGCGCAAACCACCGTAGACGCGGTAGGGCACGGCGGCATTGAACAGCGCGGTCTCGATCACCCGGCTTTGCGCGTTGGAGCGGTAGAGCACAGCCACTTCGCTGCGCGGGAGGCCGTCGCGTACAAGTTGGCGCATCTCGTCGACCATCCACTGCGCTTCGGCAAAGTCGCTGGTCGCCTCAAAAACCCGCACCGGCTCGCCCGGCCCCTGGTCGGTGCGCAGGTTTTTCCCTAAGCGCGTGCTGTTGTGGCTGATGAGCGCGTTGGCCGCATCCAGGATGTTGCTGTGGCTGCGGTAGTTCTGCTCGAGTTTGATCTGGTGGCGCACACCGAACTCGCGCACAAAGTCCGCCATATTGCCCACCCGCGCGCCCCGAAAAGCGTAAATGCTCTGGTCGTCATCGCCCACCGCCAGCACCGCCCCACCCTGCCCTGCTGGCCCTGCCACGCCGCTGGCGTCCACACCGGCCAGCATCTTGATCCAGGCGTACTGCAGTTTGTTGGTGTCCTGAAACTCGTCAATCAAGATATGGCGAAAGCGGCGTTGGTAGTGGGTGCGGATGTCGGCGTGGTCGCGCAGCAGCTCGTAGCAGCGCAGCATGAGCTCACCAAAATCCACCACACCTTCGCGCTGGCACTGTTCTTCGTACAGCTGGTAGAGATCGACCTTGCGCCGGGTCTCCGGGTCGCGCAGTTCCACGTTGTGCGGACGCAGTCCGTCTTCTTTGCAACCCGCGATAAACCACATGAGTTGCTTGGGTGGCAGCCGGTCTTCGTCCACACCCATTTGTTTGCACAGGCGCTTGGCCGCGCTGAGTTGGTCTTGCGTGTCCAGAATCTGAAAAGCCTGGGGCAGGTTGGCAATTTTGTAGTGGGTGCGCAAAAAGCGGTTGCACAGGCCGTGGAAGGTGCCGATCCACATGGCGCGCACGTTCACCGGCAGCATGGCCGACAGGCGCGTCATCATCTCTTTGGCCGCCTTGTTGGTGAAGGTCACTGCCAACACACCGCCAGGCGTGACATGGCCGTTTTGCAGCAGCCAGGCGATGCGGGTGGTCAGCACCCGGGTCTTGCCGGAGCCCGCCCCGGCCAGGATGAGCGCGTGCTCGGCGGGCAGTTCGACAGCGGCACGCTGCTCGGGATTCAGGGATTCGACCAGGGGAGATGGCAGCAGCATCGTGGGATTGTAGGAAGTCGATAGAATCAGTCACCGGGCCCAAGCATTTGGCACCCGGTATTTTTTTGCCGGCACCAATCCAAGCGCCCCGGCCGTTCAGCGGCTGGCCTTGCAGACTTCACCTGGAGCTTGGATCATGGAAATTTTTGACTACGACAACGTCTTGCTGCTGCCCCGCAAATGCCGGGTCGAGAGCCGCTCAGAGTGCGATACCAGCGTGACGCTGGGTAAACACACCTTCCGCCTGCCGGTCGTCCCGGCGAACATGAAAACCGTGGTCGACCCGCAGATTTGCGCCTGGCTCGCACGCAACGGGTATTTCTATGTGATGCACCGCTTTGACCTGGACAACGTGCAGTTCGCACGCGAGATGGCGGCCCAAGGGCTGTACGCCTCGATTTCGGTCGGCGTCAAAAAAGCGGACCATGAAGCCATCAGCCGCATGTGCAGCGAGGGCTTAAGCCCCGACTTCATCACCATCGACATTGCCCACGGCCATGCGGACAGCGTGCACGCCATGATCCGCCACATCAAAGAAAACCTGCCTGATGCCTTTGTCATCGCCGGCAACGTAGGAACACCCGAGGCCGTGATTGATCTGGAAAACTGGGGCACTGACGCCACCAAGGTCGGCATCGGGCCGGGCAAGGTCTGCATCACCAAGCTCAAAACCGGCTTTGGCACCGGCGGTTGGCAGCTCAGCGCCTTGAAGTGGTGCGCTCGCGTGGCGACCAAGCCCATCATCGCCGACGGCGGCATCCGCGAGCATGGCGACATCGCCAAAAGCGTGCGCTTTGGCGCGAGCATGGTGATGATCGGCTCCATGTTGGCGGGCCACGCGGAAAGCCCGGGCGCAACCGTGGAGGTCGATGGCAAGCTCTACAAAGAGTATTACGGCTCCGCCTCGGACTTCAACAAAGGCGAATACAAGCACGTCGAGGGCAAAAGGATTCTGGAGCCCGTCAAAGGCAAACTGGCTGACACGCTGGTGGAAATGGAGCAGGATTTGCAGAGCTCCATCAGTTACGCCGGCGGCACCCGCTTGCTCGACGTGCGACGGGTGAATTACGTGATCCTGGGCGGCGATAACGCCGGCGAACATTTACTGATGTAAACGGAGTCCATCATGCGTATTGCTTTTATCGGAATCGGCCTCATGGGCCTGCCCATGGCCAAACGTTTGTGCGAAGCCGGGCTGCAGCCGCACATTTGGAACCGCACCCGCGCCAAGGCCGAACCCTTGGCGGCGCTGGGAGCGCAGGTGCATGACACCCTGGCTGAAGCGGTGCATCAAGCGGATGTGGTCGTGACCATGCTGGAGGACGGCAAGGTCGTGGAGTCCGTTCTCTTTGCGGACGGGCTGGCGCAGGCGCTCCAGCCCGGCAGCTTGCTCATCGACATGTCCTCCATCCAACCGGCCCAGGCCCGCGCGCACGGGCAGAGGCTGGCGGCGCTGGGCGTGGGCTATTTGGATGCCCCGGTCTCCGGTGGAACGCTGGGCGCAGAGGCGGGCAATCTGGCCATCATGGCCGGGGGCAGCGCCGAGGACTTTGCGCGCGCCCGTGCTGTACTGACGCACTTCGGGCGACCGACGCTGGTGGGGCCAACAGGCTCAGGCCAACTGGCCAAACTGGCCAACCAGATGATTGTGGGTGTGACGATTGGCGTGGTCGCCGAAGCGCTGCTGCTCTGCGCCAAGGGCGGCGCGGACATGGCCAAGGTAAAGGATGCCATTACCGGCGGCTTTGCCGACAGCCGGATCCTGCAGGTCCACGGACAACGCATGATCGAGCGCGACTTTGCGCCGCGCGGCCGGATCTCGGTACAACTCAAAGACATGCGCAACGCGATGGCAACTGCGCAGGAGCTGGGGTTTGATGCGCCGATTACCGGGCTGCTGGAATCGCTGTACGCCAGCGCCAGCGAAAACGGCCTGTCCGGGATGGATCAGGCCGCTTTTTTTGCCGAACTCGCCCGCCGCAACGGCATGGCGTGACAGCCGGGCGCTCAGCGCCCGTTGCATCGTTTAGGCGTCAGGCGCGAAACGCTTTTTCGCGTCCCGCGGTACAAACACCTTGCCACCGGCACCGGCCGGCTTGGGAAAGCCGCCAGGTTTGCCGAAGGTCGGCTTGCCCAGCGTGGGACGTGCTGCGCCGGGTTTGCGGTCTGCAAATGCGGGACGCACGTCGGCGCGTGGGCCGGTAGGGCGGGTATCAGGCCGGAACTCGGGACGTGAATCCGGACGGACATCCGGGCGAGGAGCTGCGGGGCGAAAATCCGCACGCGGGGCGCGCGGCGCATCGTCTTGGGCAAAGCGGGGGTCACGGTTGTCGCGGCTATCGCGCACATCGCCGGCAAAACGGTCATTGAAGCCACCCTTGCGGGCGTAAGACGGACCTTCACTGCGGCCATTGAAGTCGCGCGGGCCGCCTGCGGGTTTGCGGGGGCCGCCAAAGCCACGGGCCGGGCCAGAACTGTCGCGGCCGCCACGACCGGCAAAGCTGGGGCGCGATTCGGGCATGCGCTGCTGCGGCTCCAAACCAGGAATGGTCTCTGCCTTGATCGGCTGGCGGCTGTAGGCCTCGATATCAAAAATCTTGCGGCGGTCACGGAACTCGGCAAAGGTAATCGCCAGCCCATCACGTCCAGCGCGGCCCGTGCGGCCGATGCGGTGCGTGTAGTCCTCTGCCTTCATGGGCAGGCCGAAATTGAATACGTGGGTAATCGTGGGTACGTCGATACCGCGCGCAGCGACATCGGTGGCCACCAGAATTTGCACCTGACCCTGGCGCAAAGCCATGAGGCGGCGGTTACGCACCGCCTGGCTCAGCGCACCGTGCAAGGCCACCGCCGAAAAACCATCCTGCTGCAAATCATTGGCCAGGCCGTCGCACTCGATCTGGGTGCTGGCAAACACAATGGCCTGGTTGATGCTGGCGTCACGCAACCAGTGGTCCAGCAGCTTGCGCTTATGGCTGGCGTGGTCAGCCCAGAACAGAACCTGCTTGATGTTGGCGTGCTTTTCCTGCGGGCTGTCGATGGTGATGCGCTGTGGTTCGCGCATCACACGTGCGGCGAGTTGCTGGATGCGCGGCGCAAAGGTGGCGCTGAACATCATGGTTTGCTTGCGGCCTATGGTGAGCTGGTTGACTTCGGCCAGGTCGTCCGAGAAACCCAGGTCGAGCATGCGATCGGCCTCATCGACCACCAGAAACTGCACTTCGTCGAGTTTGATTTGCATCGAGCGCTGCAAGTCCAGCAAGCGTCCGGGGGTCGCGACCACCAGATCGGCGTTTTGCAGCTTGGCAATTTGCAGCTGGTACGGCATACCGCCCACCACATTGGCAATGCGCAGGCCGCGGCAATGCTGAACCAGATCGATGGCGTCGTGCGCCACCTGTTGGGCCAGCTCGCGTGTGGGGCATAGCACCAGCGCACCAGGGGTCGCAGCTTTGAAGTTGCGCGGATTGGTCGGGTCTTTGCGCTTGGCACGTTTGGGGGGCGCTTCGCCGTTCGCCAGCGCATCTGCAACTGCCTGCTCGTACTCGGCCTTCTCGGCCGCTTCGGCATCAGCACGCTGGGTCAGCAGCGTGTGCAAAACGGGCAACAAGAACGCGGCGGTCTTGCCGCTGCCGGTCTGGCTGGAGACCATCAGATCGATGAAATTGCTGACTTTTGCACCGGGCAGTTTGGGCAAAGCCAGGGGGATGACCTTGTACTGGACTACGGTGGGTTCGGTGTAGCCCAAATCGGTAGTCGCGGCCACCAGTTCGGGAGCCAAACCCATCAGGGCAAAACCGTTGGGCGGGGGCGCAGCCTGGTCTTGCGGGGTATCAGCCGTGGCCAGATCCGAAGCCACTGGGTCCATGAGGCCCGCAGCCGCATGGTCAGCGTCCGCAATGGTTATGGCAGATGGGGAAAATTCTTCGGCAGCAAATTGCTCGCTGCCTGAGCCAAAAGATTCAGTCATGTTTTCATACTCACACGCGAACGCCAGGCGCTGCCTGGGCGTTCCGTCAATGGTTAAAGGACATCAACCATCAAACGGAACCTGCCGGGGTTTCAGTTCAAGAACTTCCGGCGCGGGATGAGCCCACTTTGCGGGGCCCGGTGTATGAGGGGAGATGCAACAGCTCGCTTCCAGCCCATGCAGGCCGCCGGTAGCGAAGTCAACAAGTATGCCACACATACGGGTTTCTACTTAAGTGTCAGGCGGCAGGCAACCCGGTGGCGTCGAGTCGCAAAAAATGTTGGCGGTAATGCAGCAACTCGTCAATCGATTCATGCACGTCCGCCAGGGCGGTATGGCTTTGCTGCTTTTTGAAGGATGCGTACACCTCTGGACGCCAGCGTTTAGACAACTCTTTGAGGGTACTGACGTCGAGGTTGCGGTAATGAAAAAAGGCCTCGAGTCCAGGCATGTACTCCACCAGAAAACGCCGGTCCTGGCCAATGGTGTTGCCGCACATCGGCGATTCGCCTTTGGCGATATAGGCCGCTAAAAAGTCCAGCAGAGCTGCTTGCGCCTGCGCCTCGGTCACGGTGCTGGCGCGCACCCGGTCAATCAAACCACTTTTGCCATGCGTACCCTGGTTCCATGCATCCATCTTGTCGAGCTGCGCCTGGCTTTGGTGGATTGCAAAAACCGGGCCCTCCACGCGGGTCTGCACATGCGCATCCGTGACGACCACGGCGATCTCCAAAAGCCGGTCTTCTTTGGGATTGAGGCCAGTCATTTCGCAATCGAGCCAGACCAGGTTGTTCTCGGATTTGGCCAGTACGCTGGCAGCGGTGTTGGGATACGCGGTGTTCATAGGGGAATTGTCGCCTATCACCTAAACTCTGCCCCCATGCAAGATACCGCTTTCGACCCCTCTTACGCCCTTACGCTCGCCTTTGGCGTGGCGCTATTGGCCCATACCTGGCTTAAATTCTGGCTGGCTTCGCGCCAGATCCGCCATGTAGCCGCCCACCGCGAAGCGGTCCCACCTTTGTTTGCCGCCAGCATCAGCCTGGCAGCGCACCACAAGGCGGCTGATTACACGATTGCCAAAACCCGCTTCGGCCTGTTGGATCTGGCTTGGGGCGTGGCGCTGACTCTGGGCTGGACCTTGCTGTCAGGCCTGTCCACGCTCAACGCGCTGTTGGTGCAATGGCTGGGGACCGGCTTGCTGCAACAAGTGGCGCTGGTGGCGGCGTTCACGCTGATCAACGGTCTTCTGGAGTTGCCGTTTTCGCTCTACATGACCTTTGTACTGGAGCAGCGTTTCGGTTTTAACAAGATGACCCCCGCCCTGTGGCTGCAAGACACGGTGAAATCTCTGGTACTCGGCGCGGCCATCGGCTTGCCTTTGCTGACTTTGTTTTTGTGGTTGATGGGTGCGACGGGGCCGCTGTGGTGGCTATGGATCTGGGCGGCCTGGATGGCCTTCAACCTGCTGGCCATGGTGATTTACCCAACCTGGATCGCGCCCTGGTTTAACCGCTTTGAGCCGCTACAAGACGCCGAGTTGGTACAGCGGGTAACGGCGCTGATGCAGCGCTGCGGCTTCCACGCCAAGGGCCTGTTTGTCATGGACGGCAGCAAACGCAGCGCGCACGCCAACGCCTATTTCACCGGCTTTGGTGCGGCCAAACGTGTGGTGTTCTATGACACCCTGCTCAAGCAGCTGGACGCGGGCGAGGTGGATGCGGTGCTGGCACATGAGCTGGGGCACTTCAAACACCGCCACGTCACCAAACGGATCATCATGTTGTTTAGCGTGAGCTTCTTTGGATTTGCGGCGCTGGGCTGGCTGAGCGGGCAGGTCTGGTTCTACACCGGGCTGGGTGTGCTACCCGTGCTCGATGGGGCGAACGACGCACTGGCCTTGCTCCTGGCCATGCTGTTAATGCCGATGATCGGCGGCGTTCTGCGTCCCTTGTTGGCGCAGGTGTCGCGGCGCGACGAATTCCAGGCCGATGCCTATGCCATTGCCCAGACGCGGGGCCAGGACCTGGCCTCGGCGCTGCTCAAGCTCTACCAGGACAATGCGGCCACGCTCACGCCCGATCCACTGTTTGTGCGCTACTACTATTCGCATCCGCCAGCCACTGAACGCCTGGCGCGCATGTCGGCCACCTACAGTTGATTGGCGCGCATGCCCCGCCCCAGCGCCTTTACCGCACCGCAATTGCTCAGCCAACTCGCGGCGCTGCCGCAATGGCGCCTGCATGGCGATGGTCCCACACTGGCCATTGAGCGGGTTTTTGCTTTCGACAGCTACCTGGCCACCGTGGCCTTCGCTAACGCGGTGGCCTACCTGTCCGAACGCATCGACCACCACCCCGACCTGCTGCTGCAGTACCAGCGTTGCACCGTGCGTTGGCGCACCCACCAACCGCCGGGCATCACGGCCCTCGACATTGAAGCGGCGCAGCAGGTGGACAGCTTGTACGGCGGCGACGCCGGCAAGGCCTGAGCCGATTGGCCACCGCACGCGCGTCCGCTGCCGCACTGCGCGAGGGATTGGTCGTCGCGAGCCACGGCCGCCATGTCTGGGTCGAAACCCCGCAGGGCGAGCGCTGGATGTGCCATGCGCGGGGCAAGAAGAGCCAGACGGTGGTCGGCGACCGGGTGCTGTGGATGCCCTCAGGGGATGAGGGCACGATTGAGCAGGTGCTGGAGCGGAGTAACCTGCTCTACCGCCAGGATGAGGTACGCACCAAGTCTTTTGCTGCCAACCTGGGCCTGGTGCTCATCCTGATCGCCGCCGAACCCGAATTCTCAGAGAGCCAGCTCACCCGTGCCCTGATTGCCGCAGCCGCGCAAGACATCGCAGTACTCGTCGTCCTAAACAAGAGCGACCTACAGCCCCACTTCAGCCGCGCCTGGGAGCGCCTGGCACCGTACCGGGCTATGGGCTACACCGTGCTGGGGACCGCATTACGCGCTAAACCCAGTCCGACTGCGGTGCCGCCTGACAGTCCGCCGGACGGCTGGCCAGCCCTGCTGGAGGCGCTGGCGCATACAACTAGCCTGGTGCTCGGACCATCCGGCGCGGGCAAAAGCACGCTGATCAACCGACTGGTGCCGGGCGCACAGGCGCTGACCCAGGAAATTTCCAGCGCGCTGAACTCCGGCAAACATACGACCACCAGTACCACCCACTATTGGACAGATGCAGCGCGCAGCACCGCGCTGATCGACTCACCGGGCTTCCAGGAGTTCGGTCTGCAGCACATCGACCCCATGCGTCTGGCCAGTTTGATGCCCGATCTATGCGCCTGGGTAGACCAGTGCAAGTTCTACAACTGCAGCCATTTGCATGAGCCCGGCTGCGGTGTCATGGCACGGGTGGCCACGCAAGGCGATGCGCATACCGAAGGCGCCATCAGCCACAGCCGTTACCGGATTTACCGGGAACTCTTCGCAGAGCTGTCACAGCAGCGCTACTAAACAGTGCCGATAGGTCAGCAATACAGCCTAGCCCAGCAGACGCGCCAAAGTCATGAGCGCCAGCAAGACCAGCCACATCACCACCGTACGCCAGACCAAACCGACCACGGCCGCCAGGTGCCCGATCTGGGGGGGCTTTTGCCAATGGCTACCGGCATCCGAAGACGGAGCTTGCTCGTCCAACCCCGCCAGCGGGGCGGCCATCACCACACCCGCAGGTTCTTCGAGCTGGATACCAATAGCACCCGCCGTCGCCGCGATGAGCAGTGCGTCGTTATCGCCGGGCCGCAGAATTTCCCAGCGCCGCCACAGGTCAATAGACTCTTCAAAGCTGCCCACAAACGCAAAACCCATGGCCGTAATCCGCACCGGCAGCCAGTCCAAAAACCACCACATCTGGCGGGCAAAACCACGCGCTGCGGCGCTGGCGTGCGAACCCGCATCGGTGGTCAGACCGGTACGCGCTTGCATATAGGCCCCGATCCGGTAGACCACCGCGCCCGCAGGCCCCATCCCCAGCAAAGAACCCAGCGAATACCAGGTGAAGACACCGAAAACATGGCGATGCGCGCCCACCACCGACTGCACCACCAGACGGCGGATCATCTCGGCGCGGCCGGGTTCACCAGGGAGTTGCCCGGTCCAGTTCTGCAACAGACGCCTGGCCGTTTCCTCATCGCCGGACTCCAGCGCGCTGCGAATTTCGGTGAAGTAATGGCTGAACTGCCGAAAACCCAGCGTTGCGTACAGCACCGCCACATTCCAGATAAAAGCACTGAACCAGCCCACCCACAAAGCCAGGGCCCAGTGGATTGCGATCACCACGCCCGCAGGCAACAAGGCAGCGATAGACCAACAAACAATTCCCTGCCTGGCGGCACCGGCATCAAAATTCTCCAAAACCCAATCGATCCAGCTGCCACCCCACGTACGCAGGCGCACGCCACCCGTAAAGGGGCGAACCTGTTCAATGATCAGCGCAAACAAGAGAGACAAAAAGCCCATGAACGCATGATAGCGGGCGGGCGCCGCCAACCACACCGCTGCCGGTGAGCGGCTCTAGGTCAACAGAAAGCGGTAAAAGTTACGCAATATGCCCGCAGTGACGCCCCAGACAAAACGCTCTACCGGCGCCGATTCGGGTCGCGACTCCAGATAGGGCATGGACAGCCAGTGACGACGGGTTTGCTCCCAGTCCATGGTGTGCCAGCGGTGGTTGGCGGGGTTCGTGAAATGGGACAGTGGGACCTCAAAGACCTCAGCCACTTCCTGGCTGTTGGGGCGCAAAGAAAAACCGCCTTGAACAAGCGCAACCACCGGCGTCACGCTATACCCACTCCCTGTAGCGTACACCGGCAAACTGCCCAGCACGGTGATAAAGCGGCGCTCCAGCCCCACCTCCTCCCACGCTTCGCGCTGGGCGGCATCGGCCGCATCGCGGTCTTGCGGATCGATGCGCCCACCCGGAAAAGCAATTTGGCCTGCATGGCTACTCATATGAGTCGTGCGCTGGGTCAGCAAAATAGCCGGGTTGGCCCCGACCACGATCGGCACCAGCACCGCCGCCTGTCGCAACACCTTGCTGGAGGCTGCGCTGAGGTCGCCGGGCAACTCGGCCTGCCAGCTCAATTGGCGGGCAAATCGACGGATCAGCGCATCGGCCTGTAGTTCCGTCGACTCCACCACGGGCAAATGCGCGTCGATGGCATCGACCGGAACCTGACGGGGATCAAACGGGGGAATTGGCATATCCTTGATCAGGGACAGAACACAAAAAAAACCGCCGCAGACCAGGTCTGGGGCGGCTTATGCGCTTCTGAAAACTGCGTGGATCAGACGGCAGTCTTTTTGGCCGGCAGCTTTTCCTTAATACGCGCCGACTTGCCGCTGCGATCACGCAGGTAATACAGCTTGGCGCGGCGTACGTCACCGCGGCGTTTGACCTCGATACCGGCAATCAGCGGGCTATAGGTCTGGAAAGTGCGCTCGACGCCCTCACCACTGGAGATTTTGCGGACGATAAAACCGCTGTTCAGGCCGCGATTGCGTTTGGCAATCACGACGCCTTCGTAGGCCTGCACGCGCTTGCGGCTGCCTTCAACCACGTTGACACTGACAATCACGGTGTCGCCAGGGGCGAATTCGGGAATCGTCTTCCCAAGGCGGGCAATTTCTTCTTGCTCCAGGGTCTGGATGAGGTTCATAGCTTCTTTCGTTGATCGTGCGCGCACCGGCATTCAGAACTGTTGCCAGGCGAGCTTCCTTCAGGATGATGGAAACGCCTTGGTCGGGCAGAGGATCAGGTTAGCCGCAAATTATACGAAAACCCGGGAACTTCCCGGCGCGCGCCGACCTTGGGACGGGACTTCCTGCCACGACGGGACATTTTGAGCTGCCACGTCTAGCCGATTCCGCGCAAAAATGCCTCGTCTTGGCTGTCCAAGGCACCGCCCTGGCGCGCGCGCTCCAGCAACTCTGGCCGCAAGGCCGCCGTAGCTTCCAACCGTTGCCGGCGTCGCCACAGCGCAATTTCCTGGTGATTACCCGATAACAGCACCGATGGCACGGACTGCCCCTGCCAATGTTCGGGCCGGGTGTAGTGCGGGCAGTCCAGCAAACCGTCCAGCGCGGGATTGAAGCTGTCGAAATGGTGGCTGTCCTGGTCGCCCAGCACGCCGGGCTGCAGCCGGGCTACCGCATCGATAAGGGCCATGGCGGCAATTTCACCGCCTGACAGCACAAAATCGCCCAAACTGATTTGCACATCGACATGGGCATCGATAAACCGTTGGTCCACGCCCTCATAACGGCCACAAATCAAAATGGCGCCCGCGCTGTCGGACCAGCCCTGCACCGCTGCGTGGTCCAAGCGGCCTCCAAGAGGCGAAAAAAGCACCACGGGGGCCTGGTCCTGGCGCTGCTGGCGGATGGCATTCACGGAGTCAAGCAGGGGCTGGGACATAAAAACCATGCCCGGTCCACCCCCAAAAGGACGGTCATCCACGCGCCGGTAGGTACCACTGACCGCGTCGCGGGGGTTGAAGCAATGGAGCTCGACCGCGCCGGACTCGAAAGCGCGACGGGTAATACCGGCCCGTGTAAAGGGCTCAAACAACTCGGGGAACAGGGTGATGACGTCAAAGCGCATGGTGAACCGTCCTCTGACCTAGAGCGTGCTCAGTAATCGGGCTGCCAGTCGACACGAATCTGCCGCTGCGCAATATCAACCGCGTCCACGTACACCGATACAAAGGGAATCAAGATCTCGCGCACAGCATCGTCCTGGGTGTTTTCAATGACCAAAACCGTTTGCGGCCCGGTCGAGACGAGGTCGCGTACTAAGCCCAGAACCAGTCCCTCGCGGTTGACCACAGACAGGCCAATCAAGTCCACCCAGTAAAACTCGTCTGCCCCAGCCGTTGGGAAGCTGGAACGGGCCACAAATATTCGGGAACCCTTGAGCGCCTGCGCCGCGTCGCGGTCCGCAACATCCTGGCATCGGGCAACTACGGTGCCGGAATGGTCTTTGGCCTCGCGGATAGCCATCAAAGCGACGCCCTCAAAGGGCTGGGGGCCGCGCTCGGTGGGTAAAAGATACCAGCGCTTGGATGAAAAAAGCGCCTCCGGCTGGGCGCTGTGCGAAATGACCTTGAACCAGCCCTGAACACCCCAGGCATCGCCTATGCGTCCGACTTCTACCGCATCTGCGGGGAGTTCGGCGGGTTCCAGTCCGGCGAGCATGGGATCAGCACCAGCAAGGCGGGGCAGGCCCCGCCTCACAGCGTACTCAGGCTGCGGACGCGGACGCTTTGGAGGCAGCCTGGCGAATGAGGCGATCAACCGTGGGCGAGGCTTGGGCGCCTACGCCCTGCCAGTACGACAGGCGGTCCTGTGCGATGCGGATGCTCTCTTCGTTGGGGGTGGCAATCGGGTTGTAGAACCCGATGCGCTCAATAAAGCGACCGTCGCGGCGGTTGCGCTTGTCGGCCACGACAATGTTGAAGAAAGGGCGCGCTTTAGCGCCGCCGCGGGAAAGTCGAATAACGACCATAGTGGGTCCTTTGGGTGACTGAAGGGGGTCAATCGTAAAATTCGGAGCTTGAGACACGCGACTGACCACCCGGCCAGCGACACTCAGAATAGCCCTCGATTATATCTTTCCCTCCCCATGCCCCAGATTCGTCCCAGCACCGACGCCGATGTGCCGCAGATTGCTGCCATTTACCGGCACCACGTCCTCACTGGCACGGGCACGTTTGAGGTCGAGCCACCCTCGCCTGCCGACATGGCAGCACGCCGCGGCGACGTGATCGGCAAAGGCTTGCCCTTTTTCGTTTTGGAAGACGCGGGCACGGTCGTCGGGTTTGCGTATTGCAACTGGTTCAAACCGCGCCCGGCCTACCGTTTTTCGGCTGAGGACTCGATTTACCTTTCACCTGAGGCGGCCGGGCGTGGTTGGGGGCGCTTGCTGCTGCACGAACTGATGGCCCAGGCCGAGCGCGCCGGGGTGCGCAGCCTGATTGCCGTCATCGGCGACTCGAAAAACACCGCCTCAATCGCACTACACCGTAGCTGCGGCTTCACCGACGTGGGGGTGTTGGCTGCCTGCGGCTGGAAGTTTGATCGTTGGCTGGACGTGGTGCTGATGCAGCGCGCCCTGGGCAGAGGCAGCGACACGCCGCCCGCACAATCGAGCCCATGAAAAATAAAACCCTGGCCGTCTGGCTGACTTTTTTGACCGGCCCGTTGGGCCTGCATCGGCTGTATCTGTACGGCCGCTACGGCATCTGGAGCTGGCTGACACTGCTGCCGGTGCTAATGGGCAGCTATGGGGTTTTGCGGGCACGCAACATCAGCCTGGACGACCGCCTGAGTTGGGTGTTGATTCCCTGCCTCGGGCTGGTCATCAGCGCCTACGCCCTGCGCGCCATCGTGTACGGGCTACAAAGCGCATCGGCTTGGAATGCGCGTTTCAATCCAGATGAAGATCCCGGATTCCCCGCCGGCCAGACACGGGTCCTGACCGTCTTCGGACTCGGCGCGGCGCTGCTGGTGGGAACCGGCGTGCTGATAGCCACCATCGCCTTCAGCTTTCAACGCATCTTCGAATACAGCGCTTAGGTGCGACCAAGCGCTCAGGCCGGGTTGGCGGCGGCGATCTCGGCGTATTCCTCAATACGGTCGAAGTTCAGGTACTGGTAAATAGCCGCTCCAGCCTTATTCACCACGCCCATAGCCTCGTGGTACTCCTGCACGGTGGGTAGCTTGCCCAGTTTGGAGGCGATAGCCGCCAATTCAGCGGAAGCCAAAAACACCTGCGTGTTTTTACCCAAGCGGTTAGGAAAATTGCGGGTACTGGTGGACACCACCGTGGCACCCTCACGCACCTGGGCCTGGTTGCCCATGCACAAGCTGCAACCAGGCATTTCGGTACGCGCACCCGATGCGCCGAACGCCGCGTAATGGCCTTCTTTAATGAGTTCGCTCTCATCCATTTTGGTGGGCGGAGCGACCCACAGCTTGACCGGAATATCGCGCTGCCCGCCCAGCAGGGTGGCGGCGGCGCGGAAATGGCCGATGTTGGTCATGCACGAGCCGATGAACGCCTCGTCAATCTTGGTGCCCGCCACTTGCGACAGGAACTTGGCATCGTCCGGATCATTGGGGCAGCACAAAATCGGCTCCTTGATATCGGCCAGATCGATCTCAATCACTGCGGCGTATTCGGCGCTCTTGTCGGCCTCCAGTAAAGCCGGCTTGTCCAGCCAGGCTTGCACCTTGTCGATGCGACGCTGCAGCGTGCGGGCATCGGCATAGCCTTGCGCAATCATGTTTTTCATGAGCACGATGTTGCTGGTCAGGTACTCTTGGATCGGTGCCGGGTTGAGCTTGATGGTGCATCCCGCTGCGGATCGTTCGGCTGATGCGTCCGACAGCTCAAAAGCCTGCTCGACCTTGAGATCCGGCAGCCCTTCAATTTCCAAAATCCGGCCGGAAAACACATTCACCTTTCCGGCTTTGGCCACGGTCAACAAACCAGCTTTGATGGCGTACAGCGGAATGGCGTGCACCAAATCGCGCAGCGTCACGCCGGGCTGCATGCTGCCTTTGAATCGCACCAGCACCGACTCCGGCATGTCCAGCGGCATCACGCCGGTGGCCGCGCCGAAGGCGACCAGACCGGAACCCGCCGGAAAGCTGATACCGATGGGGAAACGGGTGTGGCTGTCGCCGCCGGTGCCCACGGTATCGGGCAACAAAAGGCGGTTGAGCCAGGAATGGATCACGCCGTCACCCGGGCGCAGCGCGACGCCGCCCCGGTTGGACATGAAAGCCGGCAGCTCATGGTGCATCTTCACGTCCACCGCTTTCGGATAGGCCGCCGTGTGGCAGAAAGACTGCATCACCAGATCGGCGCTGAAGCCCAGACAAGCCAGGTCTTTCAATTCGTCACGCGTCATCGGGCCGGTGGTGTCCTGGGAGCCGACGGTGGTCATGCGTGGTTCGCAATAGGTGCCGGGGCGCACGCCCTGCCCCTCGGGCAAGCCGACCGCGCGGCCAACCATCTTTTGTGCCAGCGTAAAACCAGCCTTGGTGGCCACAGGTGGCTGCGGCAGGCGGAACTGTGTAGACGCTGGTAAGGACAGGAACTCGCGCGCCTTGGCCGTCAGGCTGCGCCCGATGATCAGGTTGATGCGGCCTCCGGCGCGCACTTCGTCGAGTAGCACTTCGCTGCGCAGTTTGAACTCCACAACGGTGGCTCCATCACGGATGATTTTTCCGTCATAGGGGTAGATCTCGAGCACGTCGCCCATCTGCAGTTTGGAAACGTCCACTTCAATCGGCAGGGCACCCGAGTCTTCCTGGGTGTTGAAGAAAATCGGCGCGATTTTTCCGCCCAGCGTCACGCCACCAAAGCGCTTGTTGGGCACAAAAGGAATGTCCTGGCCGGTGGCCCAGATCACGCTGTTGGTTGCCGATTTGCGGCTGGAGCCCGTGCCCACCACATCGCCCACATAGGCGACCAAATGGCCTTTTTTCTTCAGGTCTTCAATGAACTGCATGGGGCCGCGTTTGCCGTCTTCTTCTGGGCGGAACACCGCATCAGAGCGCGTGTTTTTGAGCATCGCCAGGTAATGCATGGGAATGTCCGGACGGCTCCAGGCGTCGGGTGCGGGTGAGAGGTCGTCGGTATTGGTCTCGCCGGGAACTTTGAATACAGTCACCGGAATGCAGCGCGGCACCTCGGGGCGGGACGTGAACCATTCGGCGTCGGCCCAGCTCTGCATGACCTCCTTGGCCATGGCGTTGCCGGCCTGCGCTTTGACAGCGACATCATGGAAAAAGTCAAACATCAGCAAGGTTTTTTTCAAGGCCTGGGCAGCCAGCGAAGCCACTTCCGCGTGGTCAAGCAAATCGATTAATGGCTTCACGTTATAGCCACCGACCATGGTGCCGAGCAACTCGGTGGCTTTGGCGCGGCTGATCAAAGCCACATGGAGATCACCATGCGCGACCGCCGACAAAAACGAGGCCTTGACTTTCGCCGCGTCGTCTACGCCGGGCGGCACGCGGTGGGTCAGCAAGTTCATCAAAAATTCGGCCTCACCAGTCGGCGGCGTTTTGATGAGCTCAATCAAAGCGGCCACCTGTTTGGCGTCCAGCGGCAGGGGCGGGATACCCAGCGCGGCGCGCTCGGCTACATGGTCACGGTAGGCTTTCAACATCGCATTACTCCTCAATAACAATTAGCTTGGATACAGCAAAAAATTCTCAGTGGGCGGCGCCAACAGGCTGACTCAGAAGGGACTGCATGGCCGGGGCGAGCCGCACGCCGCTGCGGTGCGCTGACTCCAGCAGATTCCAAAAATACCGGTAACTGGCCCGGTCGTGCAACACACCGTCCACCGCAATCGGCGCCCAGTCCTGCGCCAGCGCGGCCTCGATGATGCGCTGGGCTTGTTCAATCGCCTGCGCAGGAGGCGCAAAGGCCCGCAAAATGGGACGGATCTGGTCGGGGTGGATGCTCCACATGCGGGTGAAACCCAGTGCCTGCGCGGCCTGTTGCGCAGCCCGCTCCAGCGCGGCCGCATCACGAAATTCAGTGACCACGCAGTGCGAGGGCACCTTGGCGTGGGCGTGGCAGGCGGCGGCAATTTCCAATTTGGCGCGACGTACCAGCGGATGGCTGAACTGGTCCAAGCCCCCTTGGCCGGAGGCGTCATAGGCCATGGCGCTGGCGGGAATCGCCCCACCGTGGGCGGACACAAAATCCATCAGTCCGAAGCTCAGCGACTCCACGCGCGGGTGCGCTGCAATCGCCACAACCTGCGCCAGCGCGCCGGGCGACTCAATCAAAACATGCAGCGGCAAGGCCGGCAATCCAGCAAGGGCACGGGCACTTCGCCCGGCGCGGTCTATCGCCGTCAGCGCACGCTCGACATCGGCCAGGCTCTCCACCTTGGGCAGCATCAGATAGTCCAGCACGGTACCGGCCCGGCCCACGATAGTTTGGACGTCGGACTCAAAGGCCGGGTGGTCTACCGTGTGCACGCGCGCGCCCACCCGGTTTACCCGCCTGCCTTCTGACGTAAGACGCCCCTGCTCCAGGGCCAATTCGGCAATCCGGTGCGCCTGCTCGGCCTCGGCGCCTACGGGCGCACCGTCCTCGCAATCCAGCGTGGCATCGAACACGCAGCGCCCGAACTCTTCGCTCATCTGCGCCTGCAAATCCAGGCTTTTGCGCATGCGCAGCGGCGTACCGCTGTAATGGTCACACACAGGCAGCAGCGCCGCGCCCGATTGCGCACCCTGCAATACCTGGCGTGGATGCAGCATGGAGACGCCTGCTGCCTCAGACCAGGTGGGCTACGCCGGCCTGCTCGTCCAGCAGTTCCTTGAGCGTCTTGTCGATGCACTGCTGGCTGAAAGCGTCAATGGGCAGACCTTCCACGATGCGGTAGCTGCCCGCATCGCAGATAACGGGGAAACCGAACATCACATCTTTGGGGATGCCGTAATGGCCGTCTGACGGAATACCCATGGTCACCCACTGGCCGTTCGTGCCCAAAGCCCAGTCGCGCATGTGGTCAATCGCCGCGTTAGCCGCCGAGGCGGCCGAGGAGACACCCCGCGCCGCAATGATGGCCGCGCCGCGCTTGCCCACGGTAGGCAAAAAGGTATTGGCGTTCCAGTCGTGGTCGCCGATCATGTCTTTTACCGAGGCACCGTCGATGGTGGCAAAGCGGTAATCGGCATACATGGTGGGCGAATGGTTGCCCCACACAGCCATCTTCTGAATCGCAGCCACCGGTTTGTGGGTTTTGGCGGCGAGCTGGCTCAGCGCGCGGTTGTGGTCCAGGCGCAGCATGGCCGTGAAGTTGCTGCGCGGCAGATCGGGGGCGCTTTTCATGGCGATATAGGCGTTGGTGTTGGCAGGGTTGCCGACCACCAAAACCTTGACATTGCGGCTGGCCACGGCGTTGAGCGCCTTGCCCTGGGCGGTGAAGATCTCACCATTCACAGCCAGCAACTCGGCGCGTTCCATGCCGGGGCCACGGGGCCGTGACCCGATCAGCAGGGCGTAGTCGACATCCTTGAAAGCCGTCATCGGGTCGCTGTGCGCCTCCATGCCTGCCAACAAGGGAAACGCGCAGTCTTCGAGCTCCATCATCACACCCTGCAAAGCCTGCTGGGCTTTTTCAACGGGAACTTCGAGCAGGCTGAGCACCACCGGCTGGTCTGTACCCAGCATTTCGCCCGAGGCGATACGGAACAAAATGGCGTAACCGATTTGACCGGCAGCGCCGGTGACTGCCACGCGAACAGGCTTTTTAAGCATGGAAACTCCTAGGGTAGTAAAGCAGGTAAGTGATTCTTGGACTGGGTGGCATGCCGCTGCGCGCATGCGGGAAAGCGGACCGCTCGGGTACCGAGAGTTTAGCAAGGTTTCGGGTTTTCCCCAGCTGTCTTATGTCTTATGTCTTATATAAGAGGGGCCCGCCCCTTCGGATATGATCAGGTCTGCACGTTTGTAACGTCAACCCTTATTGACACTCTCCCCGCGCCCATGAATACCGCCGCATCCAGTCGCCCATCCGGTACCGGTGTGCAAGCGGCGAGCAAGGCTGCAGGAGCACCGCCGTCGGCCAGCCGCGCCCCGGCCTTTAGTCCCCTGTACCAGCAAATCAAGGCGCTGATATCCCAAAGCCTTCAGGCGGGCGAATGGAAATCGGGCAACGCCATACCCAGCGAAACCGAACTCGCCGCACGCTTCCAGGTCAGCCAAGGCACCGTGCGCAAGGCCATTGACGAGCTGGCCACCGAAAACCTGCTAATCCGTCGCCAGGGAAAAGGCACGTTTGTCGCCACCCACACCGAGCAGCAGGTGCAGTACCGGTTTTTGCGCCTGTTCCCGGAGCAGGGCGACCTGGGGAGCCAGGGTCCGGCGCAGCGGCAAATTGTGGATTGCCGAAGGGCGCGTGCCAGCGCCCAGGTCGCACGCAAGCTGCAACTGCGCACCGGCGACGCCGTTCTCCAGATACAGCGTGTCCTGTCTTATGCCGACGTGCCGACGATCCTGGAGGACATCTGGCTGCCTGCGGGTCCGTTCAAAGGGCTGGACATCGGGCGCCTTCAGGCCTACCCCGGCCCGATGTATGCACTGTTTGAATCGGAGTTCGGCATGCGCATGGTCCGGGCGCAGGAGGAAATTCGGGCGGTGCTCGGCGACGAAGAGGAATGCAAATTGCTGCAAACCGGTCCCTATGTGCCCTTGTTGAGCGTCGAGCGGATCGCTTTTACCTACAACGACATGCCCATGGAATTGCGCCATGGCCTGTACCGCACGGACCGCCACCATTACCGCAACGAACTCGGGTAAAACCCAGACCATGCCGCCAGCCCGACGTCAAACTTACACGGCGCCCAATTTGCTGCGGTGCAATAGAATTCTCGTAAGCTTGGCGATTGATGTCCACGGCTGCTGAACCTAAAACGCCATCCATGTCCAATCCCCACACTGTTCCCACCCGCGCGCGACCGGAGTTCCGCAATATCCACGCGCTGCGCGATTTGCCCAGCTACCGCCTGCCACCTGCGGGTTGGGTGTCTATCCTGCATCGCATCAGCGGAGCCCTGATGTTTGTGCTGCTGCCTTTCATCATCTGGATGTTTGATACCTCGATCTCGTCGGAGTATTCATTCGCGCGCTTCAGCAGCGCGTTCAACAACGGCGTCTGGTTGCTGCCCGCCGCGCTGGTCAAACTGGTCGCGCTGGCGCTGATCTGGGCCTACCTGCACCACCTGATTGCCGGGGTTCGCCACGTCTACATGGACGTGCGCCATGCGGTCAGCAAAGAATTCGGCAGGTCTTCAGCGCTCTTCACCTTGGTTCTGAGCCTGGGCCTTACGGTGATTCTGGGTGCCAAGCTGTTCGGCCTGTATTGAAAAACGAAGGAAGAAGCAAGATGTCGGTCAATTTCGGCTCCAAACGTATCGTTGTCGGAGCGCATTACGGACTTCGCGACTGGCTGGCCCAACGTGTCACGGCGACCCTGATGGCGCTGTTCACGGCTGTGGTTGTGCTACAGGTGATTTTTTCCAAGGGGCCGGTTGGTTACGCAGTATGGGCCGGCATTTTTGTGCCGCAGTGGATGAAAGCCCTGACCTTTACCGTCATCCTGGCGCTGGTCTACCACGTGTGGGTCGGTATGCGCGACATCTGGATGGACTACATCAAACCGCTCGGACTGCGGCTATCCCTGCAAGTTGCGACCATCGTCTGGCTGGTGGCCTGCGCAGGGTGGGCAGTCCAGGTTCTGTGGCGCGTTTAAGGCTCAACATCCATGCATCCGTCTATCTCATCATCTATCCCCCGGCGTAAATTTGACGTCATCGTTGTGGGCGCAGGCGGCTCCGGCATGCGCGCATCGCTGCAACTGGCGCGCGCGGGCCTGAACGTTGCCGTCTTATCCAAAGTGTTCCCCACGCGCTCTCACACCGTGGCTGCCCAAGGCGGCATCGGCGCGTCGCTGGGGAATATGAACGACGACAACTGGCATTACCACTTCTATGACACCATCAAGGGATCGGACTGGCTGGGTGATCAGGACGCCATTGAATTCATGTGCCGCGAAGCGCCCAAGGTGGTCTATGAACTCGAGCACATGGGTATGCCCTTTGACCGCAACCCGGACGGCACGATTTACCAGCGCCCTTTCGGCGGCCACACGTCCAACTACGGCGAAAAAGCGGTTGAGCGCGCCTGCGCGGCGGCTGACCGTACCGGACACGCCATGCTGCACACGCTCTACCAGCAAAACGTTCAGGCGCATACCAATTTCTTCGTCGAATGGCTGGCCCTGGACCTGATCCGCGACGCAGAAGGCGATGTGGTCGGCGTGACCGCGCTGGAGATGGAAACCGGCGAAGTGCATATCCTGCAAGCCAAGACCACCTTGCTGGCCACCGGAGGTGCAGGACGTATTTTTGCTGCATCAACCAACGCGTTCATCAACACTGGCGACGGTCTGGGCATGGCTGCACGGGCGGGTATTCCGCTGGAAGACATGGAGTTCTGGCAATTCCACCCCACCGGGGTGGCCGGTGCGGGCGTGCTGCTGACCGAAGGGTGCCGCGGCGAAGGCGCCATCTTGCGCAACGCCAACGGCGAGCGCTTCATGGAACGCTACGCTCCCAATTTGAAAGACTTGGCACCACGCGACTTTGTGTCACGCTGCATGGACCAGGAAATCAAGGAAGGTCGCGGATGTGGGCCGAAAAAGGACTACATCAACCTGGACATGACCCATCTCGGCAGCGACACCATCCACCTGCGCCTGCCCTCGGTATTCGAAATTGGCCACAACTTTGCCAATGTCGATATCACCAAAGAGCCAATTCCCGTGGTACCCACCATCCACTACCAGATGGGCGGCATCCCGACCAATATCCATGGCCAGGTCGTGACCCAGGACGCGAACAACCAGAGCCAGCCTGTCGGTGGCCTGTACGCGGTGGGCGAATGCTCGTGCGTCAGCGTGCACGGCGCCAACCGCCTGGGCACCAATTCTTTGCTGGACTTGCTGGTCTTCGGGCGCGCTGCGGGCAAGCACATCGTCAGCTACCACCAGTCAACCCACCACCACAAACACTTACCAGCCGATGGCGCAGACCGCACGCTGGCGCGTCTGGCGCACCTGGAAGGAACGAAAGACGGTGAATACGCGCAAGATGTGGCCAACGACATCCGTACCAGCATGCAGCACCATGCCGGTGTGTTCCGTACCCAGGCGATGATGGACGAGGGCGTGGTGCAGATTGCCACCCTGCGTGAACGCGCAAAAAATATCGAGATCAAAGATAAATCCAAAATCTTCAACACAGCACGCATTGAAGCGCTGGAGGTCGAAAACCTGATCGAGGCCGCGCAGGCCACCATGGTCTCGGCCGCTGCCCGCCACGAAAGCCGCGGAGCACACAGCGTGGACGACTACGGTGATACGCCGGAACACCGCAACGGGCGCAATGACACCGACTGGCATAAGCACAGCTTGTGGCACAGCGCCACCAACAGCATGAGCTACAAACCGGTGCAGATGAAGCCCCTGACGGTGGACAGCATTCCACCCAAAACCCGGACCTTCTGAGCTGTCCCTTCCACACCCCGATGCCCCCATGACACAACGCACGTTTTCCATCTACCGCTACGACCCGGACAAAGATGCCAAGCCATATATGCAGACCATCTCGGTCGAGCTCGACGGCTCGGAGCGCATGCTGCTTGATGCGCTGATGAAGCTCAAGGCGGTCGACCCCAGCATCTCCTTCCGCCGCTCCTGCCGTGAAGGCGTGTGCGGATCGGACGCCATGAACATCAACGGCAAGAACGGTTTGGCCTGCCTGACCAATATGCGCACGCTGCCCGGCACCATTGTCTTGAAGCCGCTGCCGGGCCTGCCGGTGGTACGCGACCTGATTGTGGACATGACCCAGTTCTTCACACAGTACAACTCCATCAAGCCCTACTTGATCAACGACACCCGTCCGCCTGAAAAAGAGCGCCTGCAAAGCCCCGAAGAACGCGAAGAACTCAACGGTCTGTATGAGTGCATTTTGTGCGCCAGCTGCTCCACCAGCTGCCCCAGCTTCTGGTGGAACCCGGACAAATTCGTCGGCCCGGCCGGCCTGCTGCAGGCCTACCGCTTTATTGCCGACAGCCGCGACTTGGCGACCGCAGAGCGGCTGGACAACCTGGAAGACCCTTACCGCCTGTTCCGCTGCCACACCATCATGAACTGTGTCGACGTCTGCCCCAAAGGACTGAATCCGACCAAGGCGATCGGCAAGATCAAGGAAATGATGGTGATGCGCGCCGTGTGATGTAAAAAGAGACGAAGGTGTCCGAAACGCTGATAAATGCCCGCGCGCTAAGCAAACTGCAATGGCGCTGTCGCCGTGGTCTGCTAGAAAACGATTTGTTCATTGCGCGCTTTTTTGAACGTTTTTCGCAGTGCTTGACGGATGCGGACGCGCAGGCCCTGGGGCTGCTGATGGACCTGGGCGATAACGATTTATTGGATTTGAATCTGGGCCGCAAGACGCTGGCCCAAGTAGATGCAGCACTGGTGCGCGAGGATGTGCAGCGGGTGCTTGGTATGTTGAGAAAACCCATTGAAAGGTGAGAAATGAAGTTGTCTGACAACAAAGCCACGCTGTCCTTCAGCAACGGCCGCCCGGCGATCGAGCTGCCCGTGTACAGCGGCAACATCGGCCCTGAGGTCATCGACATCCGCAAGCTCTACGGGCAAACGGGTATGTTCACCTACGACCCCGGATTTTTATCCACCGCGGCCTGCCAGTCAGCCATCACCTTTATCGACGGCGACAAGGGCGAACTCCTGTACCGTGGCTACCCGATTGAACAGCTCGCAACCCAATGCGATTACATGGAAACCTGCCACCTGCTGCTCTACGGCAACCTGCCGGGCGCGTCGGCCAAGGCGGCATTTGCCAAGAACGTCAAGTACCACACCATGGTCAACGAGCAGATGCAGTTTTTCCTGCGCGGCTTCCGCCGCGACGCGCACCCGATGGCGATCATGACCGGCCTGGTCGGCGCACTGTCGGCCTTCTACCATGACAGCACCGACATCAACAATGCAGAGCACCGCGAAGTCGCAGCCATCCGCCTGATCGCCAAAATGCCCACCCTGGTGGCCATGGCCTACAAATACAGCGTCGGCCAACCGTTTATGTACCCCCAGAACGAGCTGAACTATGCCGGCAACTTCCTCCACATGATGTTTGCCACGCCCTGCGAGCCCTATGTGGTGAATCCGGTGATCGAGCGGGCCATTGACCGCATCTTTACCCTGCACGCAGACCACGAGCAAAACGCTTCCACCTCCACCGTGCGGCTGTGCGGCTCCTCCGGCACCAACCCCTTTGCGGCGATCGCAGCAGGCGTGGCCTGTCTCTGGGGTCCGGCCCATGGCGGCGCCAACGAAGCCTGCCTGCAAATGCTGGAAGAGATTCAGGCATCGGGTGGTATCAGCAAAGTCGGCGAGTTCATGGACCAAGTAAAGGACAAGAACTCCAACGTCAAGCTGATGGGCTTTGGCCACCGCGTCTACAAAAACTACGACCCGCGCGCCACCCTGATGCAGGAAACCTGCAACGAGGTCCTGGAGGCGCTGGGCCTGCAGGACGACCCGCTGTTCAAACTGGCCAAGGCCGTAGAAAAAATCGCGCTGGAAGACGACTACTTCGTGTCGCGCAAGCTCTATCCCAATGTCGACTTCTACTCCGGCATCGTGCAGCGCGCCATCGGCATTCCGGTCAAGCTTTTCACCGGTATTTTTGCCCTGGCCCGCACCGCCGGTTGGATCGCGCAGCTGAACGAGATGATCAGCGATCCGGAATACAAAATCGGCCGTCCACGACAACTGTTCACCGGCTCGCCCCGGCGTGACGTGCTGCCTGTTGGCGATCGCTGAAGCTCGGCGCGGGCATCACGCCCGGGTCCTGCCAACGGGTTTGTGACAGGGGGCGCGTAAAATTGCGTCCCCTGCACAAAGGAATCCGATGGCACGCACGCTATACGACAAGATCTGGGACGAGCACGTTGTCCACACCGAAGAAGACGGCACATCCATCCTCTACATCGACCGCCATCTGGTCCATGAAGTGACCAGCCCGCAGGCGTTTGAGGGCCTGCGCCAGGCCGGGCGAAAGGTCTGGCGGGTCAGCTCCATTGTGGCGACGGCCGACCACAACACACCCACCACGGGCTGGGAACTGGGATACGACGGCATCACCGATCCCATCAGCAAAGAACAGATCACCACCCTGGACGCCAATATCAAAGAATCGGGTGCAGCCGCATTTTTTCCCTTCCTGTCGAAACGCCAGGGTATCGTCCATGTGATTGGCCCTGAGAACGGCGCCACCCTTCCGGGCATGACGGTGGTCTGCGGCGACAGCCACACTTCCACGCACGGCGCATTTGGCGCACTGGCCCACGGCATCGGAACCTCCGAGGTCGAACACGTCATGGCCACCCAGACCCTGTTGGCCAAGAAGGCCAAAAACATGCTGATCACGGTCGACGGTACCGTAGCTAGGGGCGTGACCGGCAAAGACATCGTGCTGGCCATCATCGGCCGCATCGGGACGGCAGGCGGGACCGGCTACACCATCGAATTTGCCGGCAGCGCCATTCGTGCGCTGAGCATGGAAGGCCGCATGACCTTGTGCAATATGGCCATTGAAGCGGGCGCGCGCGCCGGTCTGGTTGCCGTCGACGAGAAGACTATTGAGTACGTCAAAGGCCGTCCGCTGGCACCCGGCACAGACCCGAAAACCGGCCAGTTTGCCGGTGGCGTGGAATGGGACTTAGCAGTCGCGTACTGGAAGACCTTGCAGTCCGATGCCGACGCGCACTTTGACACTGTCGTTTCGCTGAATGCAGCTGACATCCTGCCGCAAGTCACCTGGGGTACCTCGCCCGAAATGGTGCTGGACATCCTGGGTACCGTGCCCGACCCGGACAAGGAAAAAGACCCTAATAAACGCGATGCCATCGAGCGCGCACTGGTCTACATGGGCCTGCAACCCGGCAAGGCGCTGAATGACTTGTTTGTGGACAAAGTGTTCATTGGTTCGTGCACCAACAGCCGGATCGAAGATATGCGTGAGGCGGCCGCCCTGGTCAAAAAGCTGGGACAAAAAGTCGCTAAAAACATCAAGCTGGCCATGGTGGTCCCGGGTTCAGGTCTGGTCAAAGAGCAGGCCGAGCGCGAAGGCTTGCACGAGATTTTCAAGGCCGCCGGTTTCGAGTGGCGCGAGCCGGGTTGCTCGATGTGCCTGGCCATGAACGCCGACCGCCTGGAGCCCGGCGAGCGCTGCGCCTCCACCAGCAACCGCAACTTTGAAGGCCGCCAAGGTGCCGGAGGCCGCACCCATTTGGTCAGTCCCGCCATGGCGGCAGCGGCCGCGATTCACGGCCACTTTGTCGACGTGCGCAAGTTCATTTAAGGGCTGTTTGCCATGCAAAAATTCACACTCCACCAAGGTCTGGTGGCACCGATGGACCGCGAGAATGTGGACACCGACGCCATCATTCCCAAGCAATTTTTGAAGTCGATTCGCAAGACCGGCTTTGGCCCCAACCTGTTTGACGAATGGCGTTACCTGGACCACGGCGAGCCCGGCCAAGACCCCGCCAGCCGCAAGCCCAATCCCGATTTTGTGCTGAACCAGCCGCGCTACCAAGGGGCCTCTATCTTGCTGGCGCGGAAAAATTTCGGCTGCGGCTCGTCGCGCGAACATGCGCCCTGGGCCTTAGACCAATACGGTTTTCGCGCCATCATTGCACCCAGCTTTGCGGACATCTTTTTCAACAACAGCTTCAAGAACGGCCTGTTGCCGATTCAATTGCCCGAGTCCACGGTGGACGCACTATTCAATGAAGCCTTGGCCTTCCCTGGTTTCACGCTGACAATCGATCTGGAGCGGCAGGTCATCATCCGCCCGCAAGTCGAGGAAATTGGATTTGAGGTGCAGGCTTTCCGCAAATTCTGCTTGCTCAACGGCTTTGACGACATCGGACTCACGCTGCGCCACGCCGACACCATTCGCAGCTTCGAGGCGCAGCGCCTGGCCCAAAAGCCCTGGCTGGCCCGCTCCATGGTGGGCTGATTTTTCTCTTCCGTTTTAGTTATCCAAGGACACCATGAAAATCGCAGTTTTGCCGGGTGACGGCATTGGCACCGAAATCGTCGCAGAGGCCGTCAAAGTCTTGAAAGTTCTGGATCTGGACCTGACGCTGGAAACCGCCCTGGTCGGGGGCGCCGCTTTTGAAGCCCACGGCCACCCGTTGCCCGAATCCACACTCAAACTGGCCATGGCCTCGGATGCTGTGCTGTTTGGCGCGGTAGGCGACTGGAAATACGACACGCTGGACCGCCCGCTGCGCCCTGAGCAAGCCATCTTGGGCTTGCGCAAAAACATGGGGCTGTTCGCCAACTTCCGCCCTGCCATTTGCTACAAGCAGCTCACCGACGCATCCAGCCTCAAGCCCGAGCTGGTGGCCGGTTTGGACATTTTGATCATCCGCGAGTTGACTGGCGACATTTACTTCGGCCAGCCACGCGGACGGCGCATTGCCACCGACGGACATTTCCCAGGCAGCGAGGAAGCCTTCGACACCATGCGCTATTCACGCCCTGAGATCGAGCGCATCGCACATGTGGCCTTCCAGGCCGCGCAAAAACGCAACAAGCGTGTCACCAGCGTGGACAAGGCCAATGTGCTGGAGACCTTCCAGTTCTGGAAAGACATCGTCAGCGAAGTCGGCAAACAGTACCCGGACGTGGCACTGGATCATATGTATGTGGACAACGCCGCCATGCAGCTCGTCAAAGCACCCAAGAAGTTTGACGTGGTGGTGACGGGCAATATGTTTGGCGACATCCTGAGTGACGCCGCCGCCATGCTCACCGGCAGCATCGGCATGCTGCCTTCGGCCAGCCTCAACGCAAAAAACCAAGGCCTGTATGAGCCCAGCCACGGCAGCGCGCCCGACATCGCCGGCAAAGGCGTTGCCAACCCGCTGGCCACCATCTTGAGCGCGGCCATGATGCTGCGATTCAGTCTCAACCAGCCCGAAGCCGCCGCCCGCATTGAAAAAGCCGTTGACACCGTCTTGAGCCAAGGACTTCGTACACCCGACATCTACAGCGAAGGCACGACCAAAGTCGGCACGCGCGAGATGGGCGATGCGGTAGTGAAGGCGCTGGCATAGGACGCTGTAGATAAGGGGCCGCACCGCGCCCTCGCCACGTGAATCCAAGGCAAATAAGGTAACCCTATGAGCACCCCACACGCAGAAATTTCCTTGGCCGGACACAACGACATCCGGCATCACCTGCACCCCTACACCCAACTGCGCCAACTTGAAAAGGATGGACCGCTGGTCATCGTGCGCGGCGAGGGCGTGCAGGTGTTTGACGAACATGGCAAGGCCTATATCGAAGGCATGGCCGGTTTGTGGTGCGCATCGCTGGGCTTCTCTGAAAAGCGCTTGGCTGATGCAGCTTTCAAGCAGATGAACACCCTGCCCTACTACCATTCCTTTTCAGGAAAGGTGCCAGGCCCGGTCACCGAGCTGGTCGAGACCATGGTGCGCTGGTCGCCGATCCCGCATGCGCGTGTGCTGTTTGCCAACTCAGGCTCCGAGTCCAACGACACGGCGTTCAAACTGGTGCGCTACTACAACAACGCGCGGGGCCGGCCGCAGAAGAAAAAAATCATCGCGCGCAACAAGGGCTACCACGGCGTCACGGCAGCGGCGGCATCCATGTCCGGCCTGGGCTCCATGCACCAGAACTTCGACCTGCCCCTGCCGGGCATCGTGCGCGTCAGCTGCCCGCATTTTTATGGATTTGGCCTGCCGGGTGAAACCGAGGCGCAGTTTGTGGACCGCCTGGCGCAGGAGCTGGAAGACACCATCCTGCGCGAGGGGCCCGACACCGTGGCGGCCTTTATCGCCGAGCCGGTGCAAGGCGCAGGCGGCGTGATCATTCCACCACCGGGCTACTTTGCCAAAGTCCAGGCGATTTTGAAAAAGTACGACATCTTGTTCCTGGTCGACGAGGTGATCACCGCCTTTGGCCGCTTGGGCCAAAATTTCGGAACCGGTGTCTACGACCTCAAGCCCGACATGCTGACGGTGGCCAAGATGCTGACCTCGGCATATGTGCCCATGTCTGCGCTATTCGTCTCCAACGCGATTTACCAGACCATTGCCGATGCCAGCGCCGAGATCGGCGTGTTCGGCCACGGCTACACCTATAGCGGCCATCCGCTGGCCTGCGCCATCGCCCTCGAAACGCTGCGCATCTACGAGAGCGACCACATCGTTGCGCATGTGCAAAAAGTCGCGCCGCGTCTGCAGCAGGGCATTCAGACTTTCAAGGGCCACCCGCTGGTCGGCGACGCCCGGGGCCTGGGCCTGATCGGCGCTATCGAGTTGGCTGCTGATCCGGCCACGCGCACGCCCTTCGACCCCAAGCGCGGCGTCGGGGCGTATCTGGTCAAACGGGCGCAGCACCACGGCCTGATCCTGCGCGTGCTGATGGGCGATGTGATCGCCTTCTCGCCGCCCCTGATCATCACCGAGACCGAAATCGACACCATGATGGAGCGCACCCGCCTGGCGCTGGCCGATACGCTGGAATGGGTGAACAGCTGGCGTACCTGACGGTACAACTGCAGGGGCGCTAACACACCGCTCCACACACCGACACCAAGACACCGCCGCCCAGCTTGGCCATCACCCGGCGTCACGCGCCCGCCACCACCCGCATCGGAATCGTCACCGGCCCGTCGTTAACCAGCTCCACCTGCATATCAGCGGCGAAGACGCCGGTGGCCACGTCGCTGTGCGCGCTGCGCGCCTGCTGGACAAAGTGTTCGTAGAGGGCGCGGCCCAGATCCGGGGCGGCGGCCTGGGTGAAGCTGGGGCGGTTGCCGCCGGATGTGTCCGCCGCCAGGGTGAACTGGCTCACCAGTAGCAAGCCGCCATGCAGACCTGCGCCGTCCAGGTCTTGCACGCAGCGGTTCATCTTGCCCTGCGCGTCGCTGAAGATGCGCAACTTGAGGATTTTGGCCAGGAGCTTGTCGGCCTGCGCCGCGGTGTCGCCCTGTTCGGCACACACCAAAACCAGCAGGCCGGGGCCAATCTGCCCGACCACCGACCCGTCAATGCTGACGCTGGCGCGACGCACTCGCTGTATGAGCGCCAGCATGCCGCCTCAGGCCAGGGTGAGGCGCACGAACTTGCGCTTGCCAACCTGCACAACATAGGTGCCTGCGCCGAGCTTGAGGCCTTTGTCGCTGACGACCTGGCTGTCCACGCGCACCCCGCCGCCATCAATCAGGCGGTTGCCCTCGCCGGTGCTAGCGGCCAAGCCGGTGGATTTGAGCAGCGCGGCGATGGTGTGCGCTGCGCCGTCCGGGCCCAGCGGCAGGCTGATCTCGGCGATCTCGTCCGGGATGCCACCCTTGCTGCGGTTGACAAAGTCCTGCTCGGCCGCGTCGGCAGCGGCGACGCTGTGGAATCGCGCGGTGATTTCTTTGGCCAGAGCCACCTTGGCGTCGCGCGGGTTGCGCCCGCCGTCCACTTCGGCCTTGAGCGCGGCAATGTGTGATTCGCTGTGGAAGCTGAGCAGCGTGTACCAGCGCCACATGAGCACATCGGAAATGCCCATGACCTTGGCGAACATGGTGTTGGGCTCTTCCGAAATGCCGATGTAGTTGTTCTTGCTCTTGGACATTTTGTCCACGCCATCGGTGCCCTCCAACAGGGGCATGGTCAGGATGCACTGGGGCTCCTGCCCGTATTCGGCTTGCAGATGTCGACCCATCAGAAGGTTGAATTTTTGGTCGGTACCGCCCAACTCCAAATCGCTCTTGAGCGCCACGCTGTCGTAACCCTGCATCAGCGGATACAAAAACTCGTGCACGCTGATGGACTGGCCGGCCTTGAACCGGTCGTGGAAGTCGTTGCGCTCCATCATGCGGGCCACGGTGTAGCGGCTGGCGAGCTGGATCATGCCGCGCGCACCCAGCGGGTCACTCCATTCGCTGTTGTAGCGGATCTCGGTTTTGGCAGGATCCAGCACCAGGCTGGCCTGCTTGTAATAGGTCTCGGCGTTCAGTTTGATTTGTTCAGCCGTCAGGGGCGGACGCGTGCTGTTACGGCCAGACGGGTCGCCAATCATGCTGGTGAAGTCGCCGATCAAGAAGATCACGGTGTGACCCAGATCCTGCAGCTGGCGCATTTTGTTGAGCACGACGGTGTGGCCGATGTGGATGTCGGGTGCGGTCGGATCCAGTCCGAGTTTGATGCGCAGCGGTATGCCCGTGGCCTCTGACTTTTGCAACTTCTTGATCCAATCCGCCTGCGGAATCAGCTCTTCACAGCCACGCAGGGTCACAGCCAAAGCGTGTTCCACCGTTGCAGAAAGCGCAGGCATGGCGGGGCTGGGGGTCAGGGAATCAATGGAAGTCATAGCGTGGGAGGAAAAACGGCGCATGGATATACTGCGCGGTGGTTCGCAGCACCAAGCCGAGCCCTTTCATTTTAGCCCTGCATCCCCTGCCGCACGCGGCTTTGCTACCGGAGTACGCCCATGATTGACCGCTGGTTTGACACACTGGACCTGATTCTGACTCGGTCAGCGGAGCTGGTGCGTCAGTACCCGCAACGGCTAGCAGCCATCGTAGCGGGACTGGCGCTCGGTGGCGCGGGAGCGACCTTTGCCGTGGCCAACCTGGAGTCCAATGATTCCCGCATTTCCACCCGGGAGGTAGTTGAGTCGGTGCAATCTCTGGCTATCGGCACCCAGATCGAGGCGCTGGCAGAACAAGCCCAGTACCTTTACCGCAGCACCCAGAGCCGCAGCGGCGACAGCCCCGAGGCACTGCTCAAGCGCTTGGGCTTATCGGACCCTGATGCGCTGCAGGCGCTGCGCAACGACCCCCTGTTCCAAAAAGAGGTGCTGGGGCGGGTCGGTCGCAGCGTGGTGGCCCAGGCGCAGGGCGGCATACATCTGACCGAAATGACGGCGCGCTGGATCAACTCCGACCGCACGTTCGCCCGCTGGACGCTGCGTAAAAACGGGGATACGTTTGGATCCACAAGCGAATCAGTGCCATTACTCGCCAGCACCCGTCTTGGTAGCGGCGTGATCAGCACCAGTCTGTTTGCCGCCACGGACGAAGCAAAGCTACCCGACAGCGTGGCGATCCAAATGGCCGAGGTTTTTGCCGGCGACGTTGATTTTCATCGCCTGCAAAAAGGTGACCGTTTTTCTGTGGTCTACGAAACCTTGCAGGGTGACGGCGAGGTGCTGGGCTTTGGCCGTGTTGTCAGTACCGAGTTCGTCACCGGCGGCAAAACGTTCCAGGCGGTATGGTTTAGCAACCCCAACGACGTGGCGGACAAAGGCGCTTACTACACCCCGCAAGGCGACAGCATGCGCCGGGCCTTTCTAAGCTCTCCCATGGAGTTTTCCCGGGTCACCAGCGGATTTGCGATGCGTTTTCACCCAATTTTGCAGACCTGGCGCGCCCATCTGGGCGTGGATTACGGCGCTGCAGTGGGCACGCCAGCGCGTACGGTGGCAGACGGGGTGGTGTCTTTCGCTGGTGTGCAAAACGGATACGGCAATGTGGTCTTTGTACAGCACAACGCCAGCCAGACCACGGTCTACGCGCATCTGAGCAAACTCCTGGTGCACACGGGCGAAAAAATCGGTCAGGGCCAGACCATCGGTCTGGTCGGGGCAACCGGTTGGGCTACGGGCCCCCACCTGCACTTTGAGTTCCGCGTAAATGGGGTTCACCAGGACCCACAAAAGTTTGCCAACAACGCGCCCAGCGCGCCTATGGGCGGTACCCTGCGCGCGGCTTTTCTTGAGCAGGCAGCATCGGCCAGAACGCAGCTGGCAGCTGCTGCCCTGGTCAACCGGGCCAGCGCCCAGTAAATCCGGGCGCGCTGACGGCTGCGCGCGATTTCAACTCAGCTTGTGACTGCTGCGCATCTCTATATTGGGTTGATGTCCGGAACGTCGCTTGACGGGGTGGATGGGGTTTTGGCTGACTTTTCGGATGCGCGGGTCCGCGTGCTGGCCCACGCAGAGCGCGCATTGCCGCAGTCGCTGCGCGATTCCTTCCACGCCTTGAACGCACCGGGTGAAAACGAATTGCACCGTGCCGCACTGGCCGGCAACGCACTGGCACAGCTTTACGGTGAGGTGGTGCAGGCCCTGCTGGAGCTTAGCGCCACACCCCAACACCGGGTTGCGGCGATCGGTGCCCACGGGCAAACCGTGCGTCACCTGCCGCGCCTGGACGGTGGCACCGGTTATACGCTGCAAATTAACCAACCCGCATTGCTGGCAGAACTGTGCGGCATCGATGTGATTGCCGATTTCCGCAGCCGCGATGTCGCAGCCGGCGGTCAGGGTGCGCCGTTGGTACCGCCCTTCCACCAGGCAGTGTTCGGTGCGCCGGGACAGGCGCGCGCGGTACTCAATCTGGGCGGGATTGCCAACCTGACGCTGCTGCCTGCCGAACCGAGCAGCCCGTTAACAGGGTTTGACTGTGGTCCGGCCAACACCCTGCTGGACCAATGGTGCCGTCAGTACAGTGGCTCGAATTTCGATGTGGACGGTGCGTGGGCGCGCAGTGGCGCAGTGTATGCAGATCTCTTGGTGGCCATGCAGTCGGAGCCGTTTTTTCACATCAAGGGGCCAAAAAGTACCGGCCGTGACTTGTTCAACGCCACTTGGCTGAAACAACAGTTGCAGCGCTTCGGCACCATCGCGCCGCAGGATGTTCAAGCGACCTTGACCGAACTCAGTGCCTGGAGCGTTGCACATGCACTGGAGGGCAATCCGGCAGGCAACGTGATCGTTTGCGGCGGAGGGGTGCGCAATGGCTACCTCATGGGGCGCTTGTCTGCGTTGATGCCACAGCGGGTGCTTACAGCTTCGGATTCATGGGGACTACCGGCCCAACAGGTGGAAGCATGCGCCTTTGCCTGGCTGGCGTACCGGCATGACCACGGGCTGGAGGCCAGCAACCCGGACGTAACCGGTGCGCTCGGAGCGCGAATTTTGGGTGCGCGCTACCCGGCCTGAGCGCTGGGCCGTAGCTCAGGCCGAGAACGACGAACCACAACCGCAGGTTGTGGTGGCATTGGGGTTTTTGATGACGAATTGCGCGCCTTGCAAATCTTCTTTGTAGTCTATTTCTGCACCAACAAGGTATTGGTAGCTCATGGCGTCAATCAACAAAGAAACGCCGTTTTTGCTCATGGTCGTATCGTCTTCGTTGGTAATTTCGTCAAACGTAAAACCATACTGGAAACCGGAGCAGCCACCACCTTGGACAAAAACACGCAACTTGAGTTCTGGATTCCCTTCTTCAGCAATCAAATCAGCAACTTTGGCCGCCGCACTATCCGTAAAGACGATGGGGGCGGGCATTTCAAGTTCAGAGGTTTGTGCGAGAGCGCTCATGGGCAAGTCCAAGGAAAAGTGGGTATAGGGAAATAGTACAGCAAAACGCTCAAGAATTATCAGCAGTCAAAAAACGGCCCCCATCGGCACGGGCTATTCCCAAGTGGAATGCCTCACACCCGAGCTACGCGTTGCTTGCAGCCAGCTTGAGCGCGTGCTTTTCCTCTGGCAACAGAGGCGTTAAACGGCCTTCAATCAACGCACCTTCGTGCATCTCGAGAGCACCATAAAACACATCGCCGCAAATCCGCGCTTTGGGCTGCAATTCCAACAACATTTTGGCGTGTACCGCTCCGTTGACTTTGCCATTGATGATGATGTGATCGGCACCGATATTGCCGTCTACCACGGCGGTTTCAGCAATGACCAGAATGCTGGCACTTGCTTCCTGGGCCGTCAGGTTTCCCGTGACCTGGCATTCAACCCGCAAGCCTTCGGAAAACGACATATCACCCAGTAGGTGCGTGCCCGCAGCAATCAGGCTTTTCAGCGGCGGTTGTTTCTTCTTATTGAACATGGGATCCGAACCTTTCAGTCAATATGTTTACAAACGAGCCGACTGCGTCGCTCGAAGCTTGCCGCCTTCAAACAATTTGACGGTGATGCTCTTCACTGCGACCTGCGCAGGCACTTCATACAGACCGTCCAGTCGGGCGTACTGGGCCATCTTCACGGGAACGTTACCCGCGCCATCGGCACCGGAACTTTGGTTGACCCATGGCTTTCCGTTGAGCATTCCGGAAAAGACTATTTCCAGGTTGCCAGAGAATTCGTTGGGGTTCTTTCTGGCTTGGATAAGCAAAACCTGCCAGCGAATTTTTCCATCTGGCTGCGCTTCAGCCTGTAACGCGCGGATGGTAACTCCATCCGCACCTGCCGAGGGGGCTAATTTCTCAAAAAACCCCAAGTCATCTTTCAGTCGGCGATTCTCATCTTCCAATGACTTCACCTGTGACAAAACCTTTTCCGACGACGCCTTTTCCGTCGTGATCAAGGTGCTGGCGGTATTCGCCACAGATTGGGCTTCGTCGCGCTGCTCGCGGGCGCTCTGCAACTCGGTAGTCAACGCTGCAAGCTGGGTACGCAAACGCACCACTTCAGTTTGCGCACCCCCCTCAATACCCGCAATTTCACGGCCGAAATCAAATGCCCACATACCGATGGCCGCACAAAACCCGATGACAACCGCCGCCATGGCCCAGCGGATAGGCCACGGAAACGCACTTCGCACCATCATCCGTGGTGCGCTGATGGTCAAACGGCGGCGTAGCAGGCGTAGACGCATGGCAAAAAAATAAAAAAACCGCCCAAGCTGCGAACCGGGGCGGTTTGGTGCAAACGCACAGGGGATTAGCGTTTGGAGAACTGCTTGCGACGGCGTGCACCGTGCAAACCAATCTTCTTACGCTCGACCTCGCGTGCATCGCGGGTGACAAAGCCTGCCTGGCTGAGCGCAGGTTTGAGGCTGGCGTCGTAGTCGATCAGCGCGCGGGTAATACCGTGGCGGGTTGCACCAGCTTGTCCGGACTCGCCACCGCCGGCGACGTTGACCATGATGTCAAACGTTTCAGCATGGTTGGTCAAAAACAAGGGTTGCTTGCAAATCATGATCGATGTCTGGCGTCCGAAAAACGCCTCGATATCTTTGCCATTGACCGTGATCTTGCCACTGCCTTTTTTCAGGAAAACACGCGCGACGCTGGATTTGCGGCGGCCGGTTCCGTTGTTCCATTCACCAATCATGAGGTCACTCCTGGAATTTCCAGCACTTTGGGCTGTTGGGCGGTATGGGGATGCTCAGCACCACCGTAGACCTTGAGTTTTTTGATCATGGCGTAGCCCAGGGGTCCTTTGGGTAACATGCCTTTGACGGCTTTTTCCAGGGCACGCCCGGGAAACTTGGCTTGCATGTCGCGGAAATTGGTTGCCGTGATACCGCCGGGGTACCCGGAATGGCGGTAGTA
>CAMAQV010000026.1 GCA_945860595.1 Comamonas sp. lk | reverse complement strand
GTCAAAACCGTGCGCACCGTGGCCTACGATATTTTTCGGGAAATCCTGCGCGAGGCGCGGCAGTTCAACCCGCGTGAGTTCCGCATCGTCGCCTCGTCCAAGGTGATCGAGTTGTTTCTGGACGAGGAGCGCCAGCACCTAGAAGGCCTGAGCGCCTTTATCGGCAAGCCGATTTCTCTGCAAAGCGAAGCTGGCGTGGCGCAGGAAAAGTACGACATCGTGTTGCTGTGAGGTTATCTTGCAACGACTTCGCATCGCATTTTTAACTAAGAACTTTGATACCAAGGGTGGAGGTGCCGAACGGTATGCGGTGGCGCTGGCGGAACAGCTCAGGGGACACCATGAGGTTCATGTGTTTTCGCAGGCGGCGGGTGCCATACTTCCTGGAGTGCATCACCATCAGATTCGTTGGGCAGTGAGACGTCCTAGGTGGATCAACCAGTTGGTTTTTGCATGCGCTACGTGGTGGCTGACACGTCGAGGATTCGACGTGGTTCATTCGCATGAAAATCTGTGGCATGGTCAGGTGCAGACCTTGCATGTCCTGCCAATGCGCTACACCTTATTGCATAAGAAATTTGGCTGGCAACGGCTGTACAAGCTAATCGGCATCGTGACCAGCCCGAGGCTCCTTGCACATTTAGCGTTGGAACGTTCTAGATTTCAAAAAGACGGTCGAATGTATGTGGCAGTTTCTAAACCCTTGTACGACATCGTTGCAAAAGCGTTTAAGAATTCTGACCGAGCGATGCAAGTGATTCCGCCGGGAATTGATAAAGTTGTTGGTCCTGCTTCTGAACAAGATCGCCTTGCGGCTCGGACAACTTTGGGCTTACCGCTACATGGGCGATGTCTGCTATTGATAGGAAACGACCTTCGAAAAAAAGGTCTGGCATGCGTGATCAGGTCCTTAGCCGTCCTGTCGGATCCGTCTGTCTTTGTGGCGGTGGTTGGTCATCTAGGGCAGCGCGTCATTTGGGAGGAAATGGCCCGGGAGCTGAATGTTAGATCGCAGCTGCACTTTTTGGGTGTGCGGGAGGATGTTGGTTTGGCCTATGTTGCTGCGGACTTTTTGGTGCACCCCACTTTGGAAGATACCTACGCCATGGTGGTGCTGGAAGCGATGTCACACGCGCTGCCCGTGATCGTGAGTCAATCCGCTTACTGCGGTATATCGGCTGAGTTGACTGATGGTGTCAATGCTTTGTTGTTGAACGATCCACATGATGCTGATTCCCTGGCAGAGGCGGTGAGTCGGCTCCAAATCTCACCGGAATTACACCAGCGGTTGTGTGACAGAAGTGTTGAATTTGCGTCCATGCGAACCTGGGACAGTGTGGCGCAGCAGTACGAATACTTATATGCCAATTTGCGGGGACTTGGCTCATGAACCGCGTTCGAATTCCGATACTGATGTATCACCAAATTGCTGTGGAGCCTCCCAAGGGTACCCCGCTGCGGGGATTGGTAGTGAGCCCCGGGACTTTTTATCGGCAGATGTCGCTTATGTACCTTTTGGGTTACCGAGGACTGTCCATGGGTGCATTGATGCCCTACCTGAGAGGGGAGCGGCACGGCAAAGTATTCGGAATAACTTTTGACGACGGTTATGAGAATAACTTTCACAACGCGCTTCCGGTTTTGCGTCGGTTTCAATTCAGTGCTACTTGTTATGCAGTGGCGGGCCGGATAGGGCAATCCAATATCTGGGATATGGATCAAGGTGTCGGGCAGGTTCCGTTGATGGACAGGATCCAGTTACAGGCTTGGATTGATGCCGGCCAAGAAGTGGGCTCCCATACATCTCACCACGTTGACTTAACGCTTTGTGATGCACAGAAATTGGAGTCTGAGATTGCCGGGTCCCGCAGCTTGCTGGAGGCTGTGCTGGCCCAACCGAGCGGCGTGCAGCATTTTTGCTACCCATACGGGCGGTTTCATACGGGTGTCCTTCGCCAAACGGCGAAAGCGGCGTATGCCAGTGCTACAACTACCCAAAGGGGCCGAGTCTTGGTTCCCGTTCAGGATAATGCACTCGCCCTGCCGCGCGTGCTGGTGAGTAGATCAACCACATGGGTGCACTTGTTATTGAAATGTTTCACGGCTTATGAGGATCGAAGGGGTACTCAGGAATGAGCTCCGTTTGGGTGCTGAATTGCGGCCTCACTCTGTTCTTCGTATTCAGCGTCGGGTTTCAATCCTGAACACAAGCAAAGCGCCAGTGTGACGCACAGGTAGTCGCCAATCAACGCGTCATACAGTGCGCAATTGAACAAACATGCAATTACCGTGGCCAGCAGGGTGGACTGGGTAGCACGTTGTGATCCGACATCCATCCGGAGGCTGAGTTGAAATATGGACCCAAGAATCCCCGCCAGTAGCACCATCCCGCCCAAGCCGAGTTCGACGCCCCACAGCAAAAATTCCTGATGGGGGTTGCCGTCGGTGGGGGTTGCGTTTGGCCGTCCCGCCGCGCTTTGAACCGCGTCGTACTGCCGACCCCAGCTGCCTGCCCCCGTGCCTACCACTGGATTTTCTTGAATGCTTATCAGCGCCGAACGCCAGGCCTCTAAACGAAAACCAATGGATGTGGGGCTGGCGTCTCCTTGCGCGTAGGCACGAGCCTCAGCCCAGGACGTCTCGAAACGATCATGCACTGGCTTGGAAAAAACCAAAAATCCGGCCATCAAAACCACTGGCGCGCAGACCGCCGCCAGACGTACACGTACGGGCAGAAGCCACATGACCCACAACGAGAGCATCGCCAAACCGACCAACTGCCCGGTACGGCCGGGGAGTAAAAAAAATACGCAACCCAAAGCAGCTGAACACATAGGGACTACGCCATAGCGTCGCCAGCCTTCGGCTAAGTAGTGTCGACCGTGCCACAAAACGGCTGAAAAAACGCTGGCCATGATCGATTGATCCAAATAACTCGAAAACGTGGCGAATTGGTTACCCGAGTTTGCAATGTTCGAACTTTGCCAGGGTAAAGATTGACCTGCAAACAAAGCCCAAGACGAGAACAACACGAAAAGTTGTCCGAGTAGATACACACGCAAAGCCCATCTGGCTTCGTCTTTTGTTTTTAACAGGAAATAAATGAGCGGAATGAGTAGTAACGTACTGTGGTGATTTATAGACTTCCATGCCAAGCTGTCAGGCGCCTGTGTCCACAAAATGCTCATTAGCATCGCCAAGCAACTTACGTAGACCCAGGTGTTGACATTCGGGCGTACCGTTCGCCAGAGTAGAGGCCTTGGGTTGCTGTGCCAGAAAACGATAACTCCGGCGGATACCAAAAGAATTTTGGATGCGGTGATAAAGCCGATAGGAAACGACACAGATAACGCCAACGCCCCAACGACTACTTTGCGTAAGATGGTAAGTGACTTGGTTTGCAAAAAAATCTCCGTCTCTCACGTTCTGGGTGGTACGGCGCTGGGCGCCTTCCACTCCTGGCCTTTTTGCAGCTCATAGGCTTTTAAATACCGGTAAAAAGTCCCCTCAAAATTCCCCAGCGCAATCACAAATCCGGGCCACCCGTCCAGGAAGCCGGCTTTGAAAACATAGTGCTTGACAAATGCCCAGATGCCGTGAGCCAGTGCGCCGCCCATGCTGATTTTCTTGTGCGTGATCTTCTGTGCGCCCAAGGTGGAATAGCGGTTCGCTTTGTGCAGTAACTCGCCCATGTCTTTGAAGGGAAATTGCCAAATCGCGTTGCGCAATGTGCCCAAGGGCTTGTCCGTATTCAGGGTGAAACCCTCATGTACCGGTTGTGCGTCGTAGCGCAACGCGCCTTTGCGAAACAGCTGCGGTTGCCGGAAATTGGGATACCAGCCGGAATGCCGGATCCAGCGACCCATAAAGAAGTTGCGCCGCGCAACCCAATAGGCGTCTGCTGCGGCGGGGTGTGCGGTGATGCCACGGATCTCGGCAGCCACTTCCGGTGTGCAGCGCTCATCTGCGTCCAGACTGAATATCCACGGGTGGGTGCAGGCATCCAGAGCCTGGTTGCGCAAATCGCCAAATCCGGTGAATGGCACCTGCACCACGCGCGCGCCAAGGGACTCCGCAATCGCTGCCGTTCCATCGGTACTCCAGGAGTCCACAACGACGACTTCATCCGCCCAGCGCGCGCTTTCAATGGTGGCGCGCACTTTCTCTGCTTCGTTGTAAGCGATGATGTAGACAGAGACAAGTGACATGGGCGGGGGGTGAAAATTCGCTTAGAGTCTAAGCCAACATGTCCGATAAGCCCCTGATATCCGTTGTTCTGACCACCTACAACCGTAGCGAGACCATTGCTGTCGTCCTAGCGGCTCTGCAACAGCAGACAGACACACATTTTGAGGTCGTCATTGCCGACGACGGTTCCCGACCGGAGCACCGTGCACGCATTGCAGAGTCGGCAGCATGCTGCACCTTCGCACTCTCCCACGTATGGCACCCGGACGTCGGATTCACCGTATCCCGCGCCCGAAACTTGGGAGTGGCGCAGGCCCGTGGCAGCTATCTCGTTCTTCTCGATGGAGATTGTGTTCCCGATACCGACTTCATTGCCCAGCACCGGCGTTTGATGCAAAGCACCTGTCTGGTCAACGGCAGCCGGTGCTTGCTTTCACCGCTTTTTACCCAGCAGGTTGTCTCGGGTGCGGTCTCTATTGTCGGACGTCCCTGGACTTATTGGTTGCAACAATGGCTGGAAGGGGGTGCCAGTAAAATTGCTCCCTTGTTCCGGGTGCCAGACTTCGGCTCTCGAGTTGAATCCGGTTTTCGTTGGCGCGGCATCAGAAGTTGCAATATGGGCTTGTGGCGTGCCGATTTTGAACGGGTCAATGGGTTTGATACATCTTTCCAGGGCTGGGGGCATGAGGACGCTGACCTGGTGTTGCGGCTTTTTCATGCTGGTATCCGTCGAAAGAATGGTTTTTTCGCTACAGAGGTTTTTCATTTGTGGCACGAAGAGGCCACCCGTGACCGGGCGTCAGCGAATGAGAGCACCGTTCGTGAGCGTATGCGCAGCCGGATGGTGCGGGCACCGCAGGGCTTGGAAGAGTGCAGGGCAGTGGCAGATTTTGAAACCGTGACCTTTGCAAATTGGTGATATTCAGATTTATGAAAAATTGGTTGATTTCTCTGTGCTGTCTACTCATCGCGAGTGTGGCTGATGCGCAATTTCGTGTGGAGGTGTCCGGGGTTGGCACCACCCAGATTCCGGTGGCGGTGACCCCCTTTCGTGGAAACGACGCCAGTGCACAAAAGCTGGCCACCATCATCCAGGCCGATCTGGAGCGCAGCGGGCTGTTCAGAGGGGTTGACCTTGCGGGTGCCCCTGCTTCGGATGAGACGACGGGACTTCTGGATCCCTCGTTTTGGCGCAAAAAGGGATCTGATGCGCTGGTCAGTGGCAGTGTTACCCGCCTGCCTGACGGTCGTTTTGATGTGCGTTTCCGACTGTGGGACGTGGCCCGCAACGAGACCTTGGGGGGCCACGGTTACGTGGTTGAAGCCTCCTATATGCGTATGGCGGCCCACAAGATTGCCGACTTCGTATATGAGCGGCTGACGGGAGAAAAAGCCGTTTTCTCCACCCGCATCGCCTACATCACCAAAAATGGCAACGTTTACACCTTGTGGGTGGCTGATGCCGACGGCGAAAACGCGACATTTGCGCTGCGCAGCACCGAGCCGATTATTTCCCCCGCCTGGTCGCCCACTGGCACGCAGCTTGCCTATGTGTCCTTTGAGGCGCGTAAGCCATCGGTGTATGTGCACGATGTGGAGACGGCCAAGCGCCGCCTGGTTGCCAACTTCAAGGGCTCCAATAGCGCACCGACCTGGTCGCCGGATGGTCGTACCCTGGCCCTGACCTTAAGCCGGGATACCGGCTCCCAGATTTTTCTGATGGATGCGATGGTTCCGGGCGCTGAGCCGCGCCGCATCACTACGTCCTCCGCGATCGACACCGAACCGACGTTTTCCAGTGACGGGAAAACGATTTATTTTGTTAGCGACCGCGGTGGAACGCCGCAAATTTATAAAATGGGCATCAACGGCGCCAACGTGGAGCGCGTCACGTTCTCCGGCAACTACAACATCTCCCCAACCCTAAGCCCTGATGGGAAATCTTTGGCCTTTGTGTCCCGCGTGAGCGGGGGGTTTAAACTCCACGTTTTGGATTTGGGCAGTGGCGTAGTCAGCCCGATAACGGATACGCTGGCGGATGAGAAGCCTAGCTTCGCCCCCAATGGTCGTATGTTGCTCTATGCAACGGAACAGCAAGGAAAGGAAGCCTTGATGATGACCACGGTCGATGGCAAGGTGAGGGCCCGTTTAGCTGGGCCGGACGGAGATATTCGCCAGCCGCAATGGGGCCCATCTGGGCGCTAAAGCATGCCATATGGGTCTGCAGTGACGGGACGTTTTTTATTTTAGGAGTTCGTTATGAGGTTTTCATTGGTGCCGGTTGTGTTGGCGTTTGCTCTGGTAGCGTGTAAAGCGCCGGTCAAGTTAGATAGCGCGTAGGTAGAGGACAAGCAGGCCGCAGCGGCAGCCGCAGAAAAAAGCCCAACTCCGATTTTGGGCAGCAGCTTGCTGAAAGACGCTGCCAACGCCGCGCGCAGCGCAGGCAATGTGGCGCCTTTGGATTTGTCTGCCAAAGACGCCAATTCCGCCGGTGTAGGCGCGGGCAGCTTGGCGCGCTCCAATGCAAGCGGGGCATCGTCGGCCACAGGGGCAGCTGGTTCAGGGGCAGCTGGTTCAGGGGCAGCTGGTTCAGCGGCTGATGCATCTGCGGCTGCGCGATTGGCTGCTTCAGCTGCCGCTGAAGCAGCTGCGGCGAGCTTGAAAGAGCGCATCGTTTATTTTGACTTCGACAGCTTCGTTATCCGTATCGAAGCCAGGCCGCTGATCGAAGCCCATGCCCGCCGCTTGCGTGCCGATGCCAAGCTTCGCGTAGCGCTGGAAGGCCATACGGATGAGCGTGGCGGACGCGAGTACAACCTGGGTTTGGGACAGAAGCGTGCCGATGCAGTGCGAAAAGCCCTGTCCTTGCTAGGTGTTGCTGATACCCAGATGGAAGCTGTGAGTTTCGGCAAAGAGAAGCCGGCGGTTCCCGGAAACAGCGAAGCTGCGATGCAGGAAAATCGTCGCGTAGAGATCAACTACCGCTGACCGATACGCCCTTATGCAGATGCGATTTCCGTCGGTGCCCTCCGCGCGTCAATTTCAGTGCGCGCGCGCGGCACTTCTAGCGCTTCTTCTGCCCATGGTGATGGGCAGCGCACTGGCCCAATACTCCCCATTTCCTGACAACGATGCGCGCAACGCGATTTTGAAAGAGCGTCAGCGGATAGACGGGTTGCGCGTTGATTTTGACAAATTGCGCGGCGACGCCCAGGTATTTCGTACTGAAGGGGAAGCGATTCGTCGCGAGGCGGAAGTTTTGCGTCGGGATGTCAATGCAGTGCAGGCCAACTTGGATTTGATGTTCCGTAAGGTTGACGCGAAGATTGACGATGGCCTCAAACCTGTTTCGGAGTCGGTGCAGCGCGGTGTTGATGAACTCGAGATTTTGAAAAACGCGCAGCAAGATTTGCAGACCCAACTTGAAGACGCCCGTAAAGAGGTACGGGAGCTGCGCGGGCGAATAGAAGAATCCCAGGCGCAAAGCGGTCGTCAGCGCAGCCAAATCGACGAGTTGCGGACGCTGTCCGGTCGGCAGGATGAGCAGCAACGGGCACTGGTGGACGAACAGCGCAAGTCCAAAGAGTTGCAGCGCGCTTTGGACGAACTGCGTACGGGTCTGCCGACCCTGGTGAACGAGGATGGATCCGCTTTTTATGCCCAAAGTGCTGAAAAGACCGAATTTGAAAATGCCAAGGCGGTATTCAAGCGTGCCAACTACCCCGGTTCCCGCAAACAGTTCGCCGAGTTTTTGTTGCGCTATCCCCGCAGCGGATACGCGGCTGCAGCGCGTTTTTGGAAAGGGAATGCCGAATTTTTGGAAGGCGATTACCGTTCTGCTTTGATCACGTTGCGGCCTTTGCAGATGGCAGAGCCCAACTATCCCAAGACGCCCGAAGCCATGCTTGCAATTGCCAACTGCTATAGCGAGCTGAAAGATCCTCAATCGGCTCGCAAGACCTTGGAGGAGCTGGTGGAGCAGTACGAGAAATCCGAAGCTGCAAGCGTCGCACGTGAGCGCTTGAGCAAGCTCCAGTAAATGCGCCTCTTTCTGCTGGCGTGCCCGCACCCCGTGTGGACGATTCACCGCTTGACCTGAGCCGCCGTTTTGGCGGTGTGGATCGCTTATACGGAGCCTCTGGAGCGCAGCGGCTGCACGCCGCCCATGTGGTGGTTGTGGGCATCGGCGGCGTCGGCTCCTGGGCCGCTGAAGCCCTGGCACGCACCGGCGTTGGCCGCATAACCCTGATCGATTTGGACCATGTGGCCGAATCCAATGTGAACCGTCAGATTCATGCAACCAGCGCCACCTTGGGCATGGCCAAAATTGCTGCTATGGAACAGCGCATCGCATCCATCAATCCTGCATGTCAGGTTACCGGCATAGACGCATTTGTCGAGCCCGGCAATTGGCCCGCCATTCTTCCTTCTGGTGTTGACGGCGTGATTGACGCCTGTGACCAGATGCGCGCCAAGGTCACTATGGCGGCTTGGGCCCTGGCCGCGCGGCGGATTTTTTACATCTCGGTAGGGGCAGCCGGCGGCAAACGTCGCGCAGAATTATTAAACATCGGCGACTTGAGTACTTGCACGCATGACCCGTTAATGGCTGCATTGCGTCACCAATTACGTCGAGACCATGGCGCTGCTAAGCAGGGCAAAAACATTGGTGTGTCCTGTGTGTTCAGTGCGGAGCCGATGACGCTTCCAGTCCATCACAACGAGGCTCTGGATGGGGATCTCCGAATCGATGCAGGTTTGAACTGCCGGGGCTACGGTTCGGTGGTTACGGTTACCGCTACATGTGGCATGTTGGCAGCTGGTTGGATGCTCAACAAATTATCTGGTGTGGGCAAATAATCAAAAATGTCCCCGCTATAATCTGCGGCTGGTTCGCAGATACCGCAAGGTGTTTGTAGGGGACGTTAGCTCAGTTGGTAGAGCAGCGGACTTTTAATCCGTTTGTCGTGGGTTCGACCCCCGCACGTCCCACCATTAAACTCAATGAAATCAAGCACTTGCAGCGATGCAAGTGCTTTTTTTTTCGCCCCCAAATCGGCTACGCACCGACTACGCACTTTCACCGTTTTTCTTCTTGTCCGAAACGTGCTGTTCACGTAAGCTGCGAACATCTAAGTTCCTCACTCTAAAAGCCACCGCAACCTCGCGGTGGCTTTTGTTTTTGTGGGCCTGCATTTTTATAGCGCGTAGTGCCTGCAATGGGCGCAGCCCGTAGGCGCTATGCAGCACACCGCAGGGGCAGGCACCAAATCGCCAGTAAGGGCTTGGGCCCCGAGCGCATGGCGTGGCGGATGGCAGGGGGGTTGAACAGCATGCCCCCGGTTCCCGGTTCGAACCAGGGTGCATCGCCTTGGCGGAACTGACCTGGTGACAGGAGCAGGTAGCTCTCCTCCGGTGGATGGCTGTGGTCCGGGTAGCGCACCAGTGGTGCCATCAGGCTCAGGCCAATCCATACATCGTCGCGCTGCTCCAGACCGGTGGGGCCAACCAGTACGGCGTTGGCATGGCCCTGGCCGAAGTTGGCACTGGCCTGGTTTTCGCTCGGTCGCTGCACCCAGCGCAGCGCGGGTTCCAGTGCCTGCAATGCGTCGGCCAGTGCAGTAAGTCCGAACGGTGCGGCACGCGCATGGTCCAGCGCCTCGCTCCAATGCTGGCAGGCCGGTAGCCGCTGCCCCGGCGCGGTGTCGCACGCTGCACGCTCTGCCAGGGCGCGGAAGATGCGTGCTGTGGACTGTTCGATGGCCGGGCCCGGTGCGCGGGCCTCTATGGCCTCGCGCAGGGCGTTCAGAACCTTCTTCAGCGCCGGCAGTCGGGCCGAAACGCGGCTGTCGCAGGGCTCGGTGTCACCGCTGCTCACAGTTCCCGCGCCAGCCGAAGACCGTCGAGCACCGCCGCATGCGTGTTGCGTGCCGACACCGCGTCGCCAATGCGGAACAGCTGGAATCGCCCCGCAGGATTGCTGCGTACGGCTTGCGGAGTGAGCGCCGTCAGCGCGGCGTAGTCGGTTTCGCCCAGGTTGCTGGAATGGGGCTTGAGCGCGAAGTACAGATCTTCCAGCGGCAGCGTGCCGTGGTTGACGATGACCTGGTCCACCAGTCGTTCTTTGCGCACCCCGCCGTAGTCGCTGCCCACCACCGCTTTGAGGCCCTGCACCGTGCGTTCAACCGACAAGAGGCGGAAGGTCACGGTAAAGGTGACATCCAGTTTTTGCAGGCTGCGCATGTAGGGCACGAGGTTCATGGCCATGACTTCGGGCGCAAAGCTGCGATCCGGCGTCATGATCTCCAGCGCCGCGCCGCTTTGGGCAATGATTTCGGCGGCCTGCAGCGCAGCGTGGTCGCCCGCGTCGTCAAACAACAGCACGTTTTTGCCGGGCTTCACATCCCCGGCCAGAATGTCCCAGGTCGAGGCCACCAGTTCGTTGCCGGTCTGCAGCACCTCGGTGTGCGGCAGGCCGCCGGTGGCGATGATGACCACATCCGGGTTTTCAGCCATCACCGAGGCTTCATCGGCCAGGGTGTTGAAGCGGAAGGTCACGCCGTGTTCTTCACAGCGTGCCATGCGCCAGTCGATGATGCTCATCATCTCGCGCCTGCGTGGGCTCACAGCTGTCAGGCGAATCTGCCCGCCGGGATGGGGCGCGGCCTCCAGCACTGTCACCGCGTGGCCGCGCTCCGCGCTGACCCGCGCTGCCTCAAGACCGGCTGGACCGGCACCCACGATCAGCACTTTGCGTTTTGCGCTTGCAGCTGCAATCGCGTGGGGCAGGGTGAGTTCGCGCCCGGTGGACGGGTTGTGGATGCAATAGGCTTCGCCACCGGCGTAGATGCGGTCCAGGCAGAAGTTGCCACCCACGCAGGGGCGGATGGTGTCCTCGCGGCCTTCCAGTATCTTGCGCATGATGTGCGGGTCGGCCATGTGGGCGCGGGTCATGCCCACCATGTCGAGCTTGCCGCTGGCAATGGCGTGACGGGCTGTGTTGACGTCCTGGATTTTTGCGGCGTGGAAGATGGGCACGTTCACGTGCTCGCGCAGGCTGGCGGCAAAGTCCAGGTGCGGAGCGCTGCGCATGCCTTGCACCGGAATCACGTCTGTCAGGCCGGCGTCGGTGTCGATATGGCCGCGGATGATGTTCAGAAAATCCACCAGTCCGGAATCGGCCAGGTGGCGGGCAATGCCGATGCCTTCCAACGCAGTGATGCCACCGGGGCGCACCTCGTCGGCCACGCCGCGCACGCCCAGAATGAATTCCGCTCCGACCCGCTTGCGGATCGCGCGCACCACCTCCATGGCAAAGCGCACCCGGTTTTCCAGCGCGCCGCCAAAGGGTGCGTCCAACGTGTTGGTGGACGGCGACCAGAACTGGTCGATCAAATGCCCGTAGGCTTCCAGCTCCAATCCATCGACCCCGGCGGCGTGCATGCGCTCGGCGGCGTCGGCGTAGTCACGGATGATCCGCTCAATATCCCAGTCTTCCATCTTTTTGGGGAAGGCCCGGTGCGAGGCTTCGCGTTCGTGCGAGGGTGACACCACCGGCAGCCAATCGGCCTTGGACCAGCTGGTGCGCCGTCCCAGATGGGTGAGCTGGATCATCACGGCGGTGCCGTGCGCGTGGCAGGCGTCGGTGAGCTCGCGCATCCAGGGAACGACCTCGTCTTTGTAGGCCAGGATGTTGTTGAACACCGGCGGGCTGTCGCGCGATACCGCCGCAGACCCGGCGGTCATGGTCAGCGCAATGCCGGCCTTGGCGCGCTCCACATGGTAGGCCCGGTATTTGGCCTTGGGCATGCCGTCCTCGGGGTAGGCCGGCTCGTGTGCCGTGATCATCAGCCGGTTCTTCAGGCGCAGGTGCTTGAGCTGAAAGGGCTGTAGCAAAGGGTCGTTGGAAGCAGTGCTCATGGTTGTCTATCCGCGCTTTGTTTCAGTACCACTGGTCTGGCATCGCGGCTTTGGTGCGGGCTACAAAGTCGCACAGTGCCTCGTCCACGCCTGCGTCGATGGCCGGGGCTTCGTACTCGGCCAGCGACTGCTTCCAGCGCGCATTGGCGCGGGTGGCCGCATCGGTCTTGCCGGATTCGTTCCAGCTCTCAAACGGCGTGTTGTCCGAAATGCTGGAATCAAAAAATGCAGTCGTGTAATTGGCCATGGTGTGGGCGCTGCCCAGGTAATGGCCGCCAGGCGTGACCTCGCGGAAGGCATCCATTGCGAGCGTGTTGTCGTCCACCACCACCCCGGCCAGGTAGCTGTGCAGCGCGCCACAAAAGTCGGCGTCCAGCATGAACTTCTCGTAGCTCATGGACAGCAGCCCGTCTAAGAAACCGGCAGAGTGCAAGACGAAATTGGCCCCGCAATGCACGGCTGAGAGCATGGACATCACGCTTTCTTCCATGGCCTGCGCGTCGGGCAGCTTGCTGGTGGTAAACGACCCTGCGCAGCGCAGCGGCAAGTTCGCCCGCCGCGCCAGCTGCCCGACTACCATGGACCCGATGGCGGGCTCGGGCGTCCCGAAGGTGGGTGAGCCCGAGCGTAGCGACATGCTGGAGAGGAAGTTGCCGTAAATCACCGGCGCACCCGGTCTCTCCAGCTGCGTGATCGCGCAGCCGAACAGGGTTTCGGCATGCGCCTGCGCAATCGCCCCGGCGTTGGTTACCGGGCCCATGGCGCCGCCCAGAATAAAGGGCACGATTACCGCGGCCTGGTTAGCACGGGCGTAGGCCCGGGCCGATTTGGTCATAGTGCCGTCCCACAGCAGCGGCGAGTTCACGTTGACGTTGCCCAAAATGACGCAGTGCTCATCCACAAATTGTTCGCCAAACAAGATGCGGCTCATGGCGATCGAATCTTCAGCGCGTTGCTCGGAGGTGATCGAGCCCATATAGGCTTTGTCGGAATAGCGCATGTGGGAATACACCATGTCCAGGTGCCGCTTGTTCACCGGCACATCGGTGGGCTCGCACACCGTACCCCCGCTGTGGTGCAGCCACGGGCTGTTGTAGGCCAGCTTGATGAAGTTCTGAAAGTCCTCCAGCGTGCCGTAGCGCCGCCCTTTGTCCAGGTCCATCACAAAGGGCGAGCCATAGGCCGGCGAGAACACCACCGATGTGTCGCCTATCAATACGTTGTGGGCGGGGTTGCGTGCGTGCTGCACGAAGCTGCTGGGAGCGGTTTTTAACAGTTCGTGCACCTGGCCCGGCTGCAACCGCACCCGCATCCCGTCCACGCGGGCTCCGGATTTGCGGAACAGGTCCAGCGCCTCGTCGTCGTCCCGCACGTCAATTCCGATCTCACACAGGATGCGCTCGGCCGTCGCCTCAATTTTTTGCAGGTTTTCCTCACCCATCACGTCGTAGGTAGGGATGGCGCGGGTGATGTAGGCCGGGCCGTAGACCTTGGCTTTGGGATCACGCCGTTCGCGCCCGCCCGCGCGGCGTGCCGTGCGCTTGACCTCGGGGGCGACGGTGCCGGCTGCAAGGTTTTGGGTATCAGATTCGCTCATGCCATATTTCTCCAGGTTGGGGGAATACCTTTCTGGATAATAGGTCGTATGTAGCAGTTTGTGATCTGCCGGTGTATTCATCCAAGCCATCAATTCAATGCATGTTAAAGCGTTTTGACCAGCCCGCCATGGGCAACCTGATTACCTTTGAGGCGGCCGCGCGCACCGGCAGCTTTACCAAGGCGGCGCTCGAACTCGCGGTGGGTCAGCCGGCCGTAAGCCACGCCATTCGCCTGCTGGAGGACGAGCTTGGCGTGGTTCTTTTCGCCCGGCGCCACAAAGGCGTAGAACTGACCGAGGCAGGCCGCTACCTGCTCGAACAGGTCAGTTTGGGCCTGACGCTGATGGACCAGGCCCTGCGCGAGGTACGCAGCATGACACCTGGCCACCAGGTTACGCTGGCCGTTTCCACCGCCACAGCCACCTGGTGGCTGATGCCGCGCATTGCGCGCTTCAAACAACAACACCCCGACATTGAGCTGCGCTGTATCACCACCGACATTGACCTGGACTTGGAGCGCGAGCGCATTGACTTGGCCATCACCCTGGGCAGTGGCGAGTTTGCCCAGCATGGGCGCTGGCGCTTTGTGGACGAGGAAGTGTTTGCCGTCTGTAGTCCCGCTTTTCTGAGCGCCAATCCACAGCTGCAAAGCCCGCAAGACCTGGCCAACAGCACCCTGCTGCATCTGGAAGAACGCTACAGACCACGGCTGGATTGGTCGCTCTGGCTGGCGCGCTTTGGAGTCAGCGCCGCGCGCGCAGGCAAGGCGCTGACCTTTAACGACTATTCCATCGTGCTGCAGGCTGCGCTTGAAGGCCAGGGACTCGCCCTGGGTTGGCGGCACATCGTGGAGCCACTGATTGCCCAAGGTCGCCTGGTGCGCCCCGTGCCCCACAGCGTGACCACGAACCAGCCTATGTACATCGTGGCCTCCCGCGCTGGGCGCGCGCGCAACGATGTGATGGCCTTAAAAGACTGGCTGGTGCGCGAGGCGGCGCCGGACCTCACGCGTGCGTCCCGCTAGCCCGTTGGTACCCTCCCAATTCCGCGCCTCCGGCAGGCCTGGGGGCAGCTTAGCGAGAGATGCTTCGGCCGCAATCGACGGTGTGCATGGAGGTTCACTGAGCCTGCCCAGGTGTCTGGGACCAATCCGCGCTTGACTTGCATCAAGCTTCGGGCGGTTAAGCGGCGTATCTCGGCATAAGACCGACCAATACGTCCTTTTGGTGGAGTTTGACGCGCAAGATGCGGCGCTTCTTCATCCACTTCAGAGGACCACCCCATGCGACTCTCCCATGTTTCTATTGCTGTGCTCACCTGCGCCCTTCTTGGTGTGTCCTTGGGACACGCGCTGGCCAATGCGCAGACAGTGCCCGCCGATACCCATGTGCTTGAATTGCGTTCGCCCCCGGCGATCGTAGGGACGGCGCGGCACACGGGCCCATTTGCGCAAGGTGATTCTTTGAACCTGGTGGCCGAGCTCAAGCCGCTCGATCCCAGCCCGGTCAAGCGCGTGCAACTCGATACCACCCACAAAATTATTGAGCTCGCGCCGGGCGTGCAGTTCAGTGCCTGGACCTTCGGCGACCAAGTGCCCGGCCCCGCCATCCGCGCCCGGGTGGGCGACACGATTCACTTCAGCATGACCAACCGCAGCGACGAGGCGATGCCTGGCGGATTGATGATGATGGCCGCGCCCATGATGCATTCCATGGACTTCCACGCCGCCATGGTGTCACCGCAGGACAAGTACCGTTCCATTGCACCGGGACAGACGATTGAGTTCGACTTCAAGCTCAATTACCCCGGAATCTTTATGTACCACTGTGGCACACCGATGATTCTGGAGCACATCGCTTCGGGTATGTACGGTGCGCTCATCGTCGAGCCGCGTGAGGGCTATCCGACCAAGGTCGACCGCGAATACCTGGTGGTGCAAAGCGAGTTTTACGTCAAACCTGATGCCACCGGTCGTAAGGTGGGTGGTGCGCCACTGTATGTGCTCGATACCGAGCGCCTGCGCGCGGCGCAACCCAATTACACGGTGTTCAACGGTGCCCACAATGGAATGGTCAAAAAACCTTTGCCAGCCAAGGCAGGTGAACGGGTGCGCCTATTTGTTTTGAACGTGGGGCCGAGCAAAACGTCAAGCTTCCACGTGGTGGGGACGATTTTTGACAAAGTCTGGCTGGAGGGCAATCCAGCCAACCAGATGCTGGGTATGCAAACGGTGCTGCTGGGCTCGAGCAACAGCGCGATCATGGAAATGATGATCCCGGAGGATGGCTCCTACATCATGGTGGATCACCATTTCGCCAACGCCTCCCAGGGCGCGATCGGCTTGATTTCCACACTCCCGCCCAAGCAGTCAGTGGACGTGGAACACAACAATATGGAAGCCAGCGCCACGCCCAAAGACCCGACAGTGGCGCAGGCCAAACAGGATTTCGAGAGCAAATGTATGGCCTGCCACACCATGGGCCAGGGCAAAAAACTTGGGCCTGATCTGGCCGGTGTGACGACCCGGCGCACCGACGCCTGGCTGGCGCGTTGGCTGACATCGCCGTCCAAGATGCTGAAGACCGATTCGCAGGCCAAGGCACTGCTCAAGGAATTCAACAACCTGCTCATGCCCGACCAGGGTTTGAGCAAGGAAGAGGTTGCGCGCACCATTGCGTACTTCCATTGGATCGACGCTGCGGCGACCAAGAAATGAGTCCCACATGGCATTGACCCACACCCGCCGCCCGCACCAACGCGCTGCCCTTTGGTGCCTGGCGGGCTTGGCGATCCTCAGCTTTACGGGTTCGACCTGGGCCTGTGGTCACTGCCTGGAGGACCGCATTGCCTCCGTGTACGACCATGCACTAGTGGAACGCAGCCATCGGCAGGGCCGCACCATCATGTACCTGCGCTGGGACGGCCCGGTGGTGCGCGATGCCGCTCTAGGGCGTGCCATGGCCGCCGCCGCTGCCGGGGTTGCCGGGGTCAGGGCCGCTGATGTGCGGGTGGCCTTGGAGCCGCCCACGCTGGCCGTTCCCTATGACCCGCGGCAGATCAGCGCCGACGCCTTGGAGAAGGCATTAGGACTGCGCTTGCGACGCATGAAGATGACGGTAGACGCATTACCCGAGATATCTGCAAAAAATTAGTGAGCAGCGGTTTAACATGCCAAATTGATCAGCTAGGTGCGTAACTGTGCTTCAATGTCGGCATGAAAACCGATGTCCTGAAAGTAGCCTGTTCCAATTGCAATTTGCGGGAGTTATGTATGCCCATCGGCCTGGATGCGGCAGAGAGCTTGCGGGTTGATAACCTGGTCGATGGGCGGCGCAAGATTGCGAAAGGGCAGACTCTTTTTCGCAACGGAAGCCCCTTTGAGAGCCTTTTTGCCATCCGTTCCGGCGTGTTCAAAACCATCATCCTGCACGAAGACGGACGTGAGCAAGTCACCGGTTTTCAGATGTCGGGCGAGATCATCGGGTTGGACGGCATCGTCGAAGACAAACACCGCTGCGACTCGGTTGCGCTGGAAGACGCAGAAGTCTGTGTGATTCCTTTTGACAGCGTAGAAAACATGTCGCGCGAAATCCCCGCAGTTCAGCACCATGTACACCGCATCATGAGCCGCGAAATCGTCCGCGAAAACTCGGTCATGCTGCTGCTGGGCAACGCGCAGGCCGAAGAGCGCCTCGCGGCCTTTCTGGTGAACTGGGGCCAGCGCTTGCAGGCACGCGGCTTTTCCGCCACTGAACTGGTGCTGCGCATGACCCGCCAGGATCTGGGTAACTACCTCGGCCTGAAAATTGAAACCGTCAGCCGCACCCTGACCAAGCTGGCCGGGCGGGGTATCTTGTCGGTTGCTGGCCGCGAAATCCACATACTGGACATGGCCGCTCTGCGTGCCGTGGTCAGCGGCGAAGACGCGCATTAGCGATATGTCGACCGCGGCAATGCCGCGCAGGCCACAAGGGATGTGGACATTGTCAGTGCGGACAGAGCATGGCCATTTGACACGGGTCAACCGGTCGCGCTGGCGCTTGTGAGAAGCTAGGGGCCTGGGTTCGTAACCGCACTGTACTTTTCGTTGGAGATCAATCTATGCGTCGATACCGTTTCCCTTCCAGTGTTGTACTGCTCGCGCTGGCAGTGGTCCGACCGGCCTATGCCGAGGATTTTCCAACGATTTCCCCGCAGCAGTTGCCCTCGGCCTTGCAGGCCCAGTGGGTCCGTGATCGCCCGGATTTGGGTCGCTACGGCCATTGCGCGGCCGCTTTTGACAGCCAGATTGACGGCGCCAAGATGGCCTGGAGTTGCGCGATTTACGTGCGCCTGTCAGCGCAGGGCAAGCGCCTGGCGATGAAGCTGTGCGGCGAACGCGCCGCGCTGCTGAAAGTCAATTCGCCCTGCAAGCTGGTAGTCGAGCCGTAGCAGCAGGCCAGTGTGCCGATGAGCGCCATGTTCAGGGTTTGACCGGCGGGGTCGACAGCGATGCCGGGGCATGCGCCGCCTCCACATGGTCGCGGCTCTGGACGTATGGGGACAAGGCCAGACCCTTTTGGTAGTAGTTGTCATCGACCACCGGATCGACGCGGGTGTAGGCGATGTACATGGTCACGAAGCTGGCAATCACGACCAGCAGCGGACCGGAAAGCACCAGCCAGACGTAGCCGTAGGTCCACCATGCGGGGGTGGCGGCAGGCGCGGCGTTGACAGGGCAGGGGCGTGGGGTCATCAACACTCCAAGAAACTCAGCGGGGAACCAGAAAAACGGCTTTTTCGACCACCCGCGCGCCGCTGTCGGGTTCGGTGATTTCAAAAGTGATCGGATGCGATCCGGGTGCCGCCCCATCGTAGGGCAGTTGCACCCGCACCGGGACCCAGCGCGATTGGGCTTTGTCGACGACAAAGTCGGCGCTCGACGCAAGGGTCAGGCCTTGGATGCCGCTGACGCGGATGTGCACATGGTCGACGGCCTCGGAGGCATTCATGACCTGGAGCCGGTAAACGTTTTCGATGCGGCCGCCTTCGACGATGCGCGCCAGGCTGCTGCGGTCGCGCTCCACATCCACGTGCAGGGGCGTGCGCAGCCACAGGCTCAAACCCACCACGCCGATCAGGCTCCACAACAGCGCGGTGTAAATCAGCACCCGCGGGCGGAATACACGGCGCAGCATCTGCTTCGATGTCCAACCGCCCTCCATGGCGTTCTCAGTCGCATAGCGCACCAACCCGCGCGGCCGCTGGACTTTGTCCATCACCGTGTCGCAGACGTCGGCGCAGGCGCCGCAGCCTATGCATTCGTATTGCAGGCCTTTGCGGATGTCGATGCCGGTTGGGCAGACGTGTACGCACAAATCGCAGTCCACACAGTCGCCCAGCGCCGCGTTGTCCACGCCCACTTTGTGGGTGGGCGCGCCGCGCGGCTCGCCACGGGCCTGGTCGTAGCTGACGATCAGCGTGTCGCGGTCAAACATGGCGCTTTGGAAGCGCGCATAGGGGCACATGTGTTTGCACACCTGCTCGCGCATGTAGCCGGCATTGCCGTAGGTGGCGAAACCGTAGAACACCACCCAGAAAGACTCGTAGGAGCCCAGGCCGAATTGCGCCAATTCATGCCATAGGATATGGATTGGGGTGAAGTAACCTACGAAGCTGAAGCCCGTCCAAAAGGCCAGCAGCAACCAAGCGGTGTGTTTGCCGCCCTTGCGTGCCACATTGCCCCGGGTCCAACCGGCCGCGTCGCGGCGCATGCGTGCCATGCGGTCGCCCTCGATACGGCGCTCCAGCCACATGAACATTTCGGTGTACACGGTTTGCGGACAGGTGTAGCCGCACCACAGACGCCCAGCCACGGCCGTGAACAAAAACAGCGACAGCGCTGAGATGACCAGCAGCGCTGCGAGGTAGATGAAATCCTGCGGATACAGAACCAGCTTGAAGATGTAGAAGCGCCGCTGCGCGATGTCGAATAGCACCGCCTGCCGGTCACCCCATGGCAGCCAGGGCAGGCCGTAAAACACCAGCTGCGTGAGCCACACAAAGCCCCAGCGCCAGCGGGCGAATACGCCGCCTACGCTGCGGGGGTAAATCTTCTGCTGGGCCCGGTAAAGAAAAATCTCTTGCGTCACGAACGCCTTCTCAATGCCTTGAAACGCTTACTTGGTGGGGCTTGCCGGATCCGGGTGGTTGGAAAAAGCCCAGACGTAGGAGGCGAGCACTCGGATTTGCGCCTCAGTGAGGCGGTTCCCGTGGGCCGGCATCTGGTTGACTTTGCCCTTGTTGACCATCTCGGTGATGGCGTTGACACCATAGCCGTGCAGCCATATGTTGTCCGCGAGGTTGGGTGCGCCCAGCGCCGTGTTGCCTTTGCCGTCGGCACCGTGGCAGGCCGCGCACACGGCGAACTTCGGCTTGCCCAGTGCGGCGCTGACGGTGTCGTTCGGACTGCCGGATAGGCTCATCACATAGTTGGCCACGTTCTTGACGTCTTGTGGCGAACCCACCGCAGCGGCCATAGTGGGCATTTGTCCGATGCGACCCAAGGTGAGGGTTTCGATGATCTTCTCAGGCGTACCGCCGTGCAGCCAGTCGCCATCGCTGAGGTTGGGAAAGCCCTTGGAGCCACGTGCGTCCGAAGCGTGGCACTGTGCGCAGTTGTTCATGTATAGCCGCTCGCCAATCGCCTGCGCTTGGGGATTGCGCGACAGGGCTGCAAACGGCATAGCGGCAAAGGCCGCATACACCGGCGCGGTGGCCGTGTCGATGGCTTGGACCTCGGCGGTGTACTGCCCGGTTTGCGTCCAACCCAGGCTGCCTGCATAGCGCCCCAGGCCTGGATACAGCACCAGATAGGCCAGTGAAAAAACGATACTGATGACAAAAAGCCCGACCCACCACAGCGGCAGCGGGTTGTTCATCTCGCGCAAGTCACCGTCCCACACATGGCCGGTGCTGCCATCGTCAGTGCCCTCTCCATGGGCGCGGGTTTTGCTGGTGACATAGAGCAGCACCAGGCAGGCGGCGATACCCAGCAGGGTCGTCGCGGTGATGAAGATGGGCCAGAAGTTGCTGGTGAAGTCAGACATGGTGGGCTCCCGTGGGGGATGCATCGTCGGCAAAAGGAAGGAGGGCGGCTTGTTCAAAGTCGCTCTTGCGCCGCGCCGACCAGGCCCAGGCCATGAGACCCAGAAAAAGCACAAAGCTGGCCACGGTGACCACGGTGCGGATCAGGTTGATGGTGTTCATTTGAGTGCCAGCCCCAGCATTTGCAGGTACGCAATCGTGGCGTCCAGCTCGGTTTTGTCTTTCAGTTCTACACCCGCCGCAGCGATCTGCGCATCGGTATACGGCACGCCCACGGCGCGCAGTGCGCGCATGTGCGCCGGCATAGACTCCGCGTCCACGGCCGTTGCGGCCAGCCACGGGTAGGCGGGCATATTGGATTCGGGTACCAGGTCACGCGGATTGGTCAGATGCTGGCGGTGCCACTCGTCGCTGTAGCGGCCACCCACGCGGGCCAGGTCCGGACCGGTGCGCTTGCTGCCCCATTGGAAGGGGTGGTCATACACCGATTCGCCCGCCACCGAGTAGTGGCCATAGCGCAAGGTCTCGGCGCGGAAGGGGCGGATCATTTGCGAATGGCAGCCGTAGCAACCCTCACGCACATAGATGTCGCGCCCGGCCAATTGCAGCGGCGTGTAGGGCAGCACGCCGGGTATGGGCGCGGTGGTCGACTTCTGGAAGTACAGGGGCACGATTTCCACCAGGCCACCGGCTAGTAGCACCAGCAAAATCAACACAATCATTAAACCGTTGCTGGTCTCGATGCGCTCGTGGCTGAAACCTTTTTTTGCGCTATCAGCGGGTGTGTGGGGGGCGCTCATGCTGCAGCTCCTTGGAGTTGTCCGGGGATGGCGACGCGCACCGAATGCCCGCCGCCCATGGTGCGCAGCGTGTTCCACAACATGATCAACATGCCGATGAAGTAAAGCAGGCCGCCGATAAAGCGCAGCACATAAAACGGGTAGGTGGCCTTGACCGATTCGACAAAGGTGTAGGTCAGCGTGCCGTCGGCATTCATGGCGCGCCACATCAGGCCTTGCATCACACCGGCAATCCACATGGCCGCGATATAGATCACGATGCCCACCGTCGCAATCCAAAAATGCAGCTCAATGGCTTTGACGCTGTGCATCTGCGTCTTGCCCCAGAGTTTGGGAATCAGGTGGTACATCGAACCCATGGTCACCAAGCCCACCCAACCCAGCGCGCCGGAATGCACGTGGCCCACGGTCCAATCGGTGTAATGGCTGAGCGCATTGACGGTTTTGATCGCCATCATCGGACCTTCAAAGGTACTCATGCCGTAAAAGGAGAGCGATACGATCAGAAAGCGCAGTATGGGGTCGTCGCGCAGCTTGTGCCAGGCGCCGGAGAGCGTCATCACGCCGTTGATCATTCCGCCCCAGCTGGGCGCGAGCAGAATCAGCGAGAACACCATGCCCAGCGACTGGGTCCAGTCGGGCAGCGCGGTGTAGTGCAAATGGTGGGGGCCGGCCCACATATAGGTGAATATCAGCGCCCAGAAGTGGACGATGGACAGGCGGTAGCTGTAGACCGGTCGTCCGGCCTGCTTGGGAATGAAGTAATACATCATTCCCAGAAAACCGGCGGTCAGGAAAAAGCCCACGGCGTTGTGCCCGTACCACCACTGCACCATGGCGTCTTGCACGCCCGCATAGGCCGAGTACGACTTCATCCAACCTGCGGGGATGGCGGCGCTGTTGACCAGGTGCAACAGGGCGACCGCGAGGATGAAAGCCCCGAAAAACCAGTTGGCCACGTAAATATGGCGCACCTTGCGCGTGCCCAGGGTGCCGAAAAATACCACTGCGAAACTGACCCAGACCAGGGTGATCAGGATGTCAATCGGCCACTCCAGCTCCGCGTATTCCTTGCCTTGGGTGTAGCCTAAAGGCAGCGAAATCGCAGCGGCCAGAATGACCGCCTGCCAGCCCCAGAAGGTGAACGCGGCCAGTTTGTCGCTGAACAGGCGCACCTGGCAGGTGCGCTGGGCGACGTAGTAGGCCGAGGTGAACAGGCCGCAGCCGCCAAACGCAAAAATCACCGCGTTGGTGTGCAGCGGCCGCAGCCGCCCGTAACTGAGCCAGGGGATGCCCATGCTGATCTCGGGCCAGGTCAACTCGGCGGCGATGATCAGGCCGACCAGCATGCCGACCACCCCCCACACCACCGTCATGAACGCAAATTGGCGCACCACCGTGTCGTTGTAGACAGGCGCATTCTGGTTGGAAAAAATCACACGCAAACCCCCAAAAAATGGCTGTTTGCAGTATCAATTGGGTGGCGCGAAGCCTTGTTGACTTAAGTCAATGAATGGCCGAATAGGCCGGTTTTCATCCCTCTAGGACTCGTCCAGAATGCGCGCCGCTTCGCCTTCGAGTTCGTCGAACTGCCCCCGGTCAATCGCCCACCAGAGCCCCGCGAGGGTGCAGAAAACCAGCACCACGGAGAGGGGGATGAGGAGGTAGAGGATGTCCATAGCTGTGTGCTGTCTTCCGGCGTGCCGCTCTATCACTCACCCTTGGGCGGGCGACCACCACCACCGCCCGGACCGCCGCCTGGGCCTCCGCCGCCGGTCCGGAGCTCTTTGCCGTCGCCTTTGATGCAGCGTTGCATATAAGGGTAGGCCTCGGTGACGTAGTAGTGGTAGACGCCCTGGGGGAACTCCGGCGTCACGCCAAAACGGCCGTTGCACTCGTCCAGATCGCCGCCCAGGCTGCTGTCATAGACCCAGTCCTGCACAAAGACACCCTGTGGCAGGCTGTTGATCTGGCTTTTGCGGCGGGTCTCGCCACTATCGAAACCGGGGCGTGGCTGGCCGCTGACCCGGGTGGCTTGCAATTCCTCGGGCGTCTTCAGGCGGAAGTTGGGGCGCACCACCTTGATGCCACTGGCCGCGTTCATGGCGTTGTTGTAGCCGTAGCGCGCGTAAATCGGAAAGCCATCGGAGGCCCAGGCCATCAGCGTCATTTGCTCGCCCTGGTTGAGTAGCTTGATGTATTCGGACGGCAGCCCGTGGTAGTGATAATTGCCGGTCGGTTGCACATGGGCCAGGTTCATGTCCAGCCCCAGGTTGTAAACCGTCTGAATGGCTTCATAGCGCCAGCCTTCGCGGCCCATGCCGACGCCACCGAAAACTTCTTCAGTCTGCGGCTCCAGCATGATGCCGTTGCGGGCAAAGCCGGGTACGTGCACCGCCATGCCTTTGTCGCGCACCACCCGCGCGCTCAGGGGCATAGAAAAGCGGCTGTTTTGCGCGCTGATGCGGTTGGGGTTGCCCGGGCCGGGGAAGTTACCCACGATGTGGTTGGGAATGCTGTTGGCCGTCATGCTGCGCTGGCTGCCGCTGCATTCCATGCGGACCTCGCTGTTCATGCCCGGCAGGCTGGGGCTGGGCACATTGCTTTGCACATTGCAATCTACTGCGCTGGTGTTGACCGGCTTGTCGCCGCCCGATTGGGCCTGCACCGGTTGCCAGTTGAATACCGCTGTGCCTGCGCCAATGGCCAGCATCAGCCCCAATATGGCTGCGTCGCGTGTGTGGATCATGTGCCCTCTTTGTGTCTCATGCGGCCACAGCCAAAGCGTGTGTGACCAATACAAACCAGCCTGCAGCAAACCCAAGGGCTGCGACTTTCCGTCGCCAAGAATACTGCAAGCGCAGCAGTACCCCGGCCGGCAGCAGCAGGGCGCATGCGGCGGCGGCCTGCCCCAGCGCCGCCCAGCTGAGGGAATGCGCGTCGAAACCGAGCGGCGGCAGGGCAGCGCCCAACAAGGCCACAGACAGGCCAAGCGCCACGGCGCGTATCGGGCCCAGCCGGGCCGCCTGGGTGAACCAAGCCCCACACAAAACCACCAGCGCACCGGCCGCAGCCATCTGGCCCCAGGCGTCGGAGATGCCCCAGCCGCTGCGCTGAAGCGCCCACGCCGCCGCGCAGGACCCGGCCAGCAAAGCCACCGCGTGGATGCCTGCCTGTCGCAGCGTTGCCTGCGTGGCCAGCACAACCAGCACCAGCAGGGCCAAAGCCGTGTGGTTCCAGAAACCGGCCCAGCCTTGCGCGAATACCGTCCAAGTTTGCGGTGGCCTTTCGGTCAGAAAGGTGTAGCCGGGTTGGGCCGGGCTGACCAGCACCGCTTCGCTGTAAGCCTGCGCCGGGTGGCTGATTTGCACGGTGTACGCAAAGTCGGCAGGCGCTTGGGGCGGAAAAATGGACAAGGCCAGGTACAGGCGCTGCACCGGACTGGAGGCCTGCGGCCATTGGACTTGGATGAGCCATTCCACCTGGCTGATGCCGTGGCCCGCCGGGTCGGGCTGGGATGAGACGATGAGGTCTTCAACGGTAATCTGCGCGTCTTGGCCGTCGGCCTGCAAGACCAGACCCTTGCGCAATTCGGCCAAGACCTGGGCCCTGCGCCCCTGGATGTCGCTGGCTTGCAGTGCGCGGTCATTGTGACTTTTGGAATCGGACGCCAGTGCGGGAATGGCGTCCACCGGAATAGCCAGCATCACCAGCGCCGAGCGCTCCTGCAGCGTGATCACGCCGTGGCCTGCGGACATCAAATGCGCGCGCGTTGGGCTGAGTGCGGCACACAACAGTAAAAACAAGCCCGCTCGTATAAAGTTCCAGCTCTGTGCACACGGCAGCAAACGAGTGTTCCGCAAGGGCATGGGTCGTGTGGCTTTCATGCGCGCATTTTCGCCGTGCCCCGCTAGGGCTTAGCATGCAGAGCATCACCAGCTGAGGAATCAAAAATTGCATATGCCCATCACCAGCCGGCCTCAAGGCCTTTTCTCATTTGTTGCGGCGCTGGCTCTGACCTGCGCAAGCTACGGAGCTCCTGCCATGGCCACTGAAGAACCGAAGTTCACCGCGCATCTCACCGAGGGGGCATTCGAGTTGCGCCAGTACGCGCCTTTTTTGGTTGCCGAAACGGCGGTTGCGGGCGATATGGACGCGGCGTCCAGCCAGGGCTTTCGCGCCATTGCCGACTTTATTTTTGGCAACAACCAGGCACCCGGCCAAAGTGGCTCCGCCAAGATCGCCATGACCGCGCCGGTGACCGTGGAGCCCCGCGCGGCGGACACGCCCATGCGCGAGGCGCAAGACTGGCGCGTGCAGTTTGTGATGCCCTCGCAGTACACGCTGCAAACCATCCCCAAGCCCAAGAACCCGGCCGTCACCCTGCGCGAAGTGCCTGCCAAGTGGTACGCCGTGGTGCGCTACCCCGGCATCAACACGCAGTCCAAGGTGGAAGACAAAACCGCCGAACTGCAGGCCTGGATCAAGGCCAAAGGCTGGACCCCCGTAGCCGCACCGCAGCTGGCCCGCTACGACCCGCCGTGGACGCTGCCGTTTTGGCGGCGGAGTGAGATTTTGGTGGAGGTGGGGGGGCTTTAGCTGGGTTATTGGAAATCTGATAGCATTTTAAAAGATAATGCTATCATTTAATCGTGAACGGAACCCAACGCAAGACACTAGAAAAGGTGCTCACCGATCCGGTAAATGGAAACATCGACTGGTCGCGGATCGAATCCCTGCTCAAGGCAGCGGGCTGCAGGGCTGTTGAAGGACCGGGTTCATCCGTCACGTTTGAGTTCAGCGGCCGGAAGATGACGCTTCATCGGCCACACCCAGGCAAGGAAGCATTGCGCTACCGAGTCTTAGCTGTACGGGAGTTCATTGAACGGATGGGGATAAAGCCATGAGCAATTTCATGTCCTACAAGGGCTACACGACGAGCATGGTCTACGACATGGAGGACAAGATCATTGTCGGTCGCGTCCAAGATGTCGATGACATCATTTCATTCCACGGTGAGTCGGTGGCAGAGTTTGAGTCCAACTTTCACTTGGCCATTGACGACTATCTGGCGGCGGCCGAAGAATTAGGGTCACCCCCGGAGAAGCCAGCCAGCGGCAAGGTCATGCTGCGCATTGCCCCCGAGATTCACGCTGCTGCTCTCAAGGCCGCAGCGCGAAGTGGAACCAGCCTCAACAAGTGGGCGGAAAGGGCCCTTGGTAAAGCGGCTCGAAAAGCTCCCGCGCGGGTACCTGCTCGCAGCGGAGCCTAAGCTTGCGCCCATCATGAACGTAATGACAGTTGACGACTACCACGCAACGATTGAATTTGACCCAGAACTTGACATGTTTCGGGGAGAAATTCTCGGCCTCAACGGCGGTGCAGATTTTTACGGCAAGAACCCAAAGGAGCTACGGGCATAGTTCAAGCGCTCGCTTGCAGTTTTTCTAGAGGTATGCGCCGAGAAAAAGATTGAGCCAAGGCGGCACTTTTCGGGCAAGTCCAATCTGCGGACATGACTACGCGCGCTGCGCCCTCGCGGTAAACTGAAATCCCTTCCAAGGAGCCCACCATGAACGATCAACTGGTTGAACTCGCTGAGCGGGGCAAAGCACTTGCCCCGGAAGACCGCTCACGCCTTGTGGACCTGCTTCTAGAGTCTCTGCATGAAGCGCCTATCGGGGAAGTGGAAGCGGCTTGGGATGCGGAAGCGGAACGCCGCTTGGCGGCTTATGAACGAGGCGAAATTCAAGCGGTCGATGGCGAGGAAGTGCTGGCGAGGGCACGCACCCCGATCAGCGGCGCTCCGCTTAGCTCCAACGTGAAAACCTTTGCAGCTTAGTGCTAGGATTTGCGCATGAATGCTGCAATCATTACCAGCGAGGCCCTGTCCCTCCCCGTTCAACAACGCGCGGAATTAGCCGCGCAGTTGTTGTCCAGTCTTGATGCGCTGTCCGAAGCCGAAATTGAACCGCTTTGGTTTCAAGAAGCGGCGCACCGGGCTGCGGAAATGGATCAAGGCGTGTCCAAACGCATTTCTGCGGAGGAAGTGCGACGGCAAGCTAATGCTCTGCTGAAGTGAGTTACTTCTTTAATGAAGCCGCGCGCGTCGAGCACCTTGAGCACGTTGCCTACTACGAGTCCTGCCAAATAGGGCTCGGCGCACGGTACCTAATGGCTTTCGATGCGGCAATGGGCGCCGTGTGCGAAGCTCCGGGTCGGTAGCGAATTGAGTTCCCGCCTGCTAGTCGTAAGTACCGATTACCCGGTTTTCCTTACAACATCCTCTATCGGATTGTGGGTTCAGACATTGAAGTTCTGGTCGTTGCACCGCATCGCCGTCGGCCTGGGTATTGGTTGGGTAGGCTTTAACTGGTCGCTCAATCCGGTCGCATCTGCGGCTCCATTCGATTTCAAGTAACGGACGACCTGGGGAGGCCCCAAATGATCAAAAACGGCGCGGCGAATAGGGTGCCAAGTCCAGCGCAGGGCTACGCCCGGCAACCAGGTCAGCCACGATGGCGCCGCTGATCCCGCCCAGCGTCAGCCCGATGTGCTGGTGCCCAAAGGCATAGACCACGCGGCGCGATCCGCTGGCGTGTCCCATAACCGGCAAGCCGTCGGGCAGGGTGGGGCGAAAGCCCAGCCAGGGCTCGCTCGGTTCGCCCAAGCCGGGTAGCGCTCGCTTGGAGGCGAAGCGCAGCAAATCGAGTAGGCCGGGGTGCTGCTCGCGCCCCAGACCGGCCAGCTCCACGGTACCCGCCACGCGCACGCCGCGTGCCATAGGCGTCATGTAAAAGCCCCGCTCGGCCCAGCCCACCGGGCGCGAGATCAGTGCGCGGCTGCCCTCAAAAAGCAGGTGGTAACCGCGCTCCGCGCCCAGCGGCACGGCGTCGCCGCATTGCGCCGCGAGTTGGCGGGCGTGCGCTCCGGCGGCCAGCACCACGTGGTCAAAGGCGGCGGTCTGCCCTTGCGCCTCCAGCACCACGCCTGCTGGCAGGGGGCTGATGCGGGTGACGGCCTCGGTGTGCAGCGTCGTGCCCTTGCCGACCAACCATTGCGCGAGTTGCGTCACAAAAGCACCGGGGTCGGACAAAAACCAGGAATCCGGAAACAGCACGCCGCGCGCGAAAAGCGGGGCCAGCGCGGGCTCCAAGGCTGCGACTTCGCGCGCGCTCAGCACCTGGGTTTGCACGCCCAAGTGCTGGCGCAGGGCTAACGTGGGCTGCGAGGCTTGGAGCGCGGCTTCGCCCGAATACAAATACAGGCAGGCCTGCCGCTGAACCAGGGGCTCCAGACCGGCTTGGGTGATCAGATCGGCATAGCCGCTGTAAGCCCGGCCCAGCAGATGCGACAAGGCGGTGGCCGTAGCGGTGGAACGCTGCCGGGTGGAATGCAACAAAAACCGCAGCAGCCAGGGCGAGAGTTCCGGCAGATGCCGCCAGCGCACGCGAAACGGGCTGTCGGCTGCGAGCAGATAGCGGGGCAGGTCGCGGAAAACCGAGGGGTTGTTGACCGGTATGCAGGCGTAGGTGGCAAAAGTGCCCGCGTTGCCAAAGGACGCACCGCCCGCGCGGTGGCCCACGCCCGCTGCGTCAAACAGGGTGACCTGGTGCCCGTCGCGCAGCAGCCAATAGGCGCTGGACAGGCCGACAAAACCGCCGCCGATTACCGCCACCTTTGCCATACGGAACGCCCCTTGTTCACCTGTTGGAAGGCGGACTCTAAACTGTTGCCCATGAGCCACCCTGCACCCGACCCGCACAGCCACCCCGAACTGGATGCCGACGCCCGCGCTTTGCTGGCGCGCGCCTACGGGCTGCAGACCCAGGCTGATTCGCAGGCGCTGTACCGTGACTGGGCCACGACCTACGACCAGACCATGTTGGATGGCTTGCAATACCAGTCGCCCACACTGGTGGCGCAGATGCTGGCGCAGGCCTTGCCCCACTCCGCAGCGTGGGCGCAAGCCGCTGTGCTGGATGTGGGATGCGGCACCGGACTGGCGGGTGCAGCCCTTGCTGCACTGGGTTTTGCGGTGGTCGACGGGTTGGACATCTCGCCCGAAATGATGGCCGTGGCCATGGCGCGGGGGGCTTACCGGCAGTGCTTGCAGGCGGATTTGCTTGCCGTATTGCCCCTTGCCGATGCGGCGTATGACGCGGCAGTGTGCTGCGGAACCTTCACCACCGGGCATGTGGACGCGGGTTGTCTGGACGAGATTTTCCGGGTGCTGCGACCGGGCGCGCCCTTTGCGTTCACGGTCAAAACCAGCGAGTGGGAACGCCTGGGTTTTCAGGCGGCCTTGGAGCGCCTGCAGACAACGGGCGCGGCTCGGGCCGACAGCATCTCGCCCGGCCGGTTGTACGCCAACTCGCCCGAGCCGGACGGCATGTTTTGCCTGGTCCGGCGCAGCGCCGCGGCTTAGCCCAGCAGCAGTTGTTTCAGCGCGGCGAGCACCTCTTCCGGTGCTTCGACCATCATCTGGTGACCCGCCGGGACCATGGCGGTGCGGGCCGTGGGGGCCAGCTTAATCAGGCTTTGCGCACCCTTGGGCGGTGCCATCTGGTCGGCGCTGCCCAGCACGAACAGCACCGGGCACTGCACGCGGGCCATCGCCGCTTCCCCGCCGGTATAGCTGTCGCAGGCCTTGAAGCCGGTGTAGAACACATTGGTCTCTGTGTTGCTGGCCAGCACCCGGCGCATCAGCGCGCGGGATGCGCCATAAATCCAGGTGCCCGGCCCCAGAGCAGAGGGCGGCGGCGCGAGCATGGAGTGCGAAAACACATTGACCATGGCGATGGCTTTCTCCGGCGCGCTCACGGATGCGTCCAGCAGCGCCGCAGACACCCGCAGCGGATAGGCCACGCCCAGCAGCCCCAGGTGGCTGACCCGCTGCGGTGCGCGGGCAGCGGCTTCGAGCGCGATCAGCGCCCCGAAGCTGTGGCCGATCAGCGCGGCCCGCTCCAGCCCTGCAGCGTCCAGCAAAGCCAGCACCACATCGGCGGCGGCTTCCACGCTGACGGGTGGCGCGCCCGTGCTCTTGCAATGCCCCGGCAAATCGATGGCCAGCACGTTCCAGCCGTGGTGCGCGAAAAACCGGGTCTGCAAAATCCACACGCTGTGGTCGTTGAGCACGCCGTGGATGAAGACTGCAGTCGGTTGCGCCGGGTTGAAGGTTTTGCCGCCGGTGTATGCGTACAGGCTTGCGCCGAGAACCTCGTATTTCATGCAGCGGCTCCTGCTTTTTCAGCTGCTTTGAGCGCACGTTTCAAGTCCTCGATCAAATCGTCCGGGTCTTCCAGGCCGATGGACAGGCGGATGGTGCCGGGGCCGATGCCGGAGTTGCGCAGGGCCGCGTCATCCATCCGGAAATGGGTGGTGCTGGCCGGGTGGATGACCAGGCTGCGGCAGTCGCCCACGTTGGCGAGGTGGCTGAAGACTTGGAGGGTTTCGATGAACTTCTGGCCCTGGGCGCGGCTGCCCGCGAGGTCAAAGCTGAACACCGAACCCGCGCCGCGCGGCAGCAGTTTTTTTGCCAGCGCGTGGCCAGGGTGGCTCTCCAACATGGGATGGCCCACGCGCGCGACCAGGGGGTGGGCGGCCAGAAATTCGACCACTTTTTCGGTATTGCCCATGTGCCGTGCCATGCGCAGGGGCAGGGTCTCAATCCCCTGCAAGATCAGCCATGCGGTGTGTGGGCTCATGCACGCGCCAAAGTCGCGCAGACCCTCGCGTCGCGCCCGCAGCAGGAATGCGCCCACGGTGCTTTCTTCGCTGAACACCATGTTGTGAAATCCCGCGTAGACCTGCGACAGCTCTTCAAATTTGCCGGAGCGCTCCCAATCGAAGCTGCCCCCGTCCACCACCACGCCGCCGACCACCGTGCCGTGGCCGGAGAGGAATTTGGTGGCCGAGTGGTAAATCAAATCGGCACCGTGCTCAAACGGCTTGATCAGCCAGGGCGAGGTGAGCGTGGAGTCGACCAGCAGCGGCACGCCGTTGTCGTGGGCGATGGCGCTGACCTGCGCAATATCCAGCACGTCCAGGCCGGGGTTTCCCACCGTCTCGCCGAAAAACAGTTTGGTATTGGGCCGTACGGCGGCGCGCCAGGCGTCCATGTCGCTGGGGTTCACAAAGGTGGTGTCGATGCCAAAGCGCTTGAGCGTGTAGTGCAGCAGGTTGTGGGAGCCGCCGTACAGCGCGGTTGAGGCCACGATGTGCGAACCAGCGCCCATCAGCGTGCAAATGGCCAGGTGCAGCGCGGCCTGTCCGCTGGATGTGGCGATGGCGCCGATGCCGCCTTCGAGCGCCGAGACACGCTGCTCCAGCACCGCGTTGGTGGGGTTGCTGATGCGGCTGTAGACGTGGCCGGCGCGCTCGAGGTTGAAGAGCGAGGCGGCGTGGTCGCTGGACTCGAAGACGAAGGAGGTGGTCAGGTGAATCGGCACCGCACGCGCGCCGGTGGCGTCAACGCTGGCCCCGGCGTGCAGCGCCAGGGTGTCAAAGTGGGGGTCTGAATAGCCAGCCATTGTTGAAACTCCGGGTCGTGGGGGCCCGGCATCGGCGCAGGGCAGGGTGTTCGGAAGACTATTGTGGGCTATATTGGAAGCACGATTCACCAGCGCCGCGCACGCGCGCACTCCACGCTCCAAGGGAGACACCATGAAAGTCAGCGATATCCTGCGCCTCAAGGGCGGCACCCTTTTCACCGCCCGCCCGGATGAGCCTCTGTTCGAAGCCGCCAGCATGATGGCCGAGCGCGACATGGGCTCATTGGTGGTGATGTCGCACGGCGATCTGGTCGGCATGCTGACATTCCGTGAGGTCATTCAGGCCATCGTCAAGAATGGCGGCAGCTTGGGCAGCACGCTGGTGCGCAGCGCCATGGATGACGCCCCGCTGACCTGCACCTTGGAGACCGAGATGGACGAAGTGCGCCGCATGATGCTGGAGCGCCATGCCCGCTACATGCCGGTCATGGACCACGGCATGCTCATGGGCGTAATCAGCTTTTACGACGTCGCCAAGGCCGTGGTCGACAGCCAGAATTTTGAGAACAAGATGCTCAAGGCCTACATACGGGATTGGCCCGAAGCCGACAAAGACGCTCAGGGATAATCCCCCGCATGAGCGGAAACACCTTTGGACAACTTTTTGCGGTCACCAACTTTGGCGAATCCCACGGCCCGGCCATCGGGTGTGTGATTGACGGCTGCCCGCCGGGCATGGAGCTATCTGAGGCGGACATCCAGGGCGACCTGGACCGCCGCCGTCCGGGCACCAGCCGCCACGTCACCCAGCGCAACGAGCCTGACGCGGTGCAGATTCTGAGCGGCGTGTTTGAGGGCCGTACCACCGGGACGCCGATTGCTCTGCTGATCCACAACACCGACCAGCGCAGCAAGGACTACGGCAACCTGCTCGATACCTTCCGCCCAGGGCATGCGGATTTCACCTATTTCCAAAAGTACGGCCTGCGCGATCCGCGCGGTGGCGGGCGCTCCTCGGCGCGCATGACCGCGCCCATGGTGGCCGCCGGTGCGGTGGCCAAGAAGTGGTTGTTGGCCCAATACGGCACGGTGTTTCGCGGCTGCATGACGCAGCTGGGCGAGATGCCGGTGGCTTTTGAGGGCTGGGAGCATGTGCCCAATAACCCCTTCTTCGCGCCGGTGGCCAACGTGGATACCTTGGAAGCTTATATGGACGCGCTGCGCAAGTCCGGCGACTCCTGCGGCGCGCGCATCCGCGTGACAGCGTCCACGATGCCGGTGGGCCTGGGTCAGCCGCTGTACGACAAGCTCGACGCCGATATTGCCTACGCCATGATGGGCATTAACGCGGTCAAAGGCGTGGAAATCGGTGCTGGGTTTGCCAGCGTGGCGCAGCGCGGCAGCGTGCATGGCGACTCGCTCACCCCAGCCGGTTTTGCCAGCAACAACGCGGGTGGCGTGCTGGGCGGTATCAGCACCGGGCAGGATCTGGAGGTCAGCATCGCCATCAAGCCGACCAGCTCAATCCTGACGCCGCGCGATTCAGTAGACCGCGCCGGGCAGGCCACGCAGGTGGTGACCAAGGGCCGCCACGACCCCTGCGTGGGCATACGCGCCACGCCCATTGCCGAGGCCATGCTGGCGCTGGTGGTGATGGAGCATGCGCTGCAGCACCGCGCCCAATGCGGCGACGTGCAGCCCGCGCTGCAGATTCCCGGCTGAAACTGCCAACCCTGTCCCCGGAGCGCTTATGAAAACCGTGCTGATCCTGAACGGCCCCAACCTCAACCTGCTGGGCACCCGCGAGCCGCAGGTCTACGGCAGCCAGACCTTGGCTGACGTGCAGGCCTTGTGCGAGCGCGCCTGCGCAGCCAACGGTTTTGCGCTGGATTTCCGCCAAAGCAACCACGAGGGTGAACTGGTGGACGCGCTGCATGAAGCCGGTCGCCTGCACGCCAAGGGCAAGCTGGCCGGTGTGATCCTGAACGCCGGGGCCTACACCCACACCAGCGTGGCGCTGCACGATGCCATCAAAGGCACGGGCGTGACGTTGATCGAGCTGCATATCAGCAACGTCCACGCCCGCGAAGAGTTCCGCCACCATTCCTATATTTCGCCGGTGGCCAAAGCCGTGATGTGCGGTTTTGGCGTGAACGGCTATGCCCTGGCAGTGGCCGGGCTGGCGGGCATGCAGGCCGCCTGATTTTTTCGATAAACAAAAGGTTTAATTCTGTGACTGCTCAACTCAAAATCGATTTCATCTCCGACGTAGCCTGCCCCTGGTGCGCCGTGGGGCTGGGTGCGCTGGAGCAGGCGATTGCCCGCCTCGGTGACACGGTAGAAGTGGATATGCACTTTCAGCCCTTTGAGCTCAATCCCCAGATGCCGCCCGGCGGCCAGGATCTGGGTGAACATCTGACGGAGAAATACGGCTCCACGCCCGAGCAGCGCACGCAGATTTACGAAACCATACGCCAGCGGGGTGAGGACGTGGGCTTCACCTTCAGTCCCGAGGGCCGCAAGCGCATTTACAACACGCTGGACGCGCACCGGCTGCTGCACTGGTCTGGCTACGCCGGTCCGCGCGGCGCGCAGTACGCTCTGAAAAAAGCGCTGCTCCAGGCCTACCAAGGCCGGGCCGAGAATATTGAATCCCAGGAGGTGCTTCTGGCGGCGGTGGCCGAGGCCGGGCTGGATGTGGCCCAGGCGCGGGTGATTTTGGAGAGCGGCGAATTCAAGAACGAGGTGCGCGCGCTAGAGGGCTTTTACCAACGCGCTGGCATTAACGCCGTGCCCGCCGTGATCATCAATGACAAACACCTGATCTCAGGCGGACAGCCGGCCGAGGTGTTTGAGCGCGCGCTGCGCGAGATCGCCGCGCTGCCAGCGCAGGCGCACTGACAACCGGCCTCCCGTTCAAGCGCATGCAGCGCCTGCCAGACGGCTACCGTGCGGTGGTGCTGGGTGCCAGCGGGGCGATCGGCTCGGCGCTGGTTGCCGCTGTGCAATCGGATGCGCGCTGTGCGCAGCTCCTGGCCTATTCCCGCAACAGCGATCCCGGCTTTGCGCTGGAAGATGAAACCCGCATCGCGCGGTGCGCCGCGCATGCCGCGTCCCACGGCCCTGTGCACCTGGTGCTTGATGCAACGGGTGCGCTGCACATCGACGGTCACGGTCCTGAAAAGCGCCTGGCTGCGCTCGACCCGCAGCGCCTGGCCCGCGCCTTTGCGGTGAACGCTATTGGTCCGGCGCTGCTGCTGAAGCACTTTGTGCCCGTGCTGGCTCTGGATGCCCCGGTGGTGTTCGCCACGCTGAGCGCGCGCGTGGGCAGCATCGAAGACAACCGCAGCGGTGGCTGGTACGGTTACCGCGCATCTAAAGCCGCACTGAATATGCTGCTGCAAACCGCAGCGATTGAGGCGGCCCGCACCCGTCCGCTGGCGGTATTTGCCGCACTGCAGCCGGGCACCGTGGCCTCCAAATTGAGCGGCCCTTTTGTTCCGGCGGCCGATGCGCTCACACCGGACGCGTCGGCGGCGGGCCTGCTGGCCGCGCTGGACGCTTTGCAGCCCACAGGGCGGGCGCAGTTTGTGGATTACCGGGGCGGGACGATTCCCTGGTGAGGCGCAAGCGGCAAGGCGCTGTCAGGGTGTGGCCCCTCAGCGCCTTAGCGCGTTTCCAGTGCCCGGGCAATAAAACTGCGCGGCACCTTGGGCTTGGGGCAAGGGCCCTGCGGCAGATCGAACCAGCTGCGCACGTCTTCCTCCAGCCCAAGCCCGTGCATGTAGTTGTAAATCGCTTTTTTCAGACCCAGACCCAGCTGGTCGTGGTCCACCCCGCTGGGGTCGTGGAATAGGATGTCGTTGTGGGCGAAGCGGACCTCCGGCATGGGCAGCAGCTCCACGCCATAGGCCGCCGGGTTTTGACCCACCGGCGAATGCGTGGTGCAGGTGAAGCGGTGGAAAAACCCGCTTTGGATGCAGCCGTTCTCAAACAACTGGCGGACGTATTCCAGCGCGTCCACGGTGTCCTGCACGGTCTGGGTCGGAAAGCCGTACATCAGGTAGGCGTGCACCAAAATGCCGGCCTCGGAAAAACTTTTGGTGACGCGCGCCACTTGCTCGACGGTGACGCCTTTTTGCATCAGCGCCAGCAAGCGGTCAGAGGCGACTTCCAAGCCGCCGGAGAGCGCGATGCATCCGCTTTCCGCCAGCAATTCGGCCAGTGCAGGCGTAAAGGTTTTTTCGAACCGGATGTTGCCCCACCATGAGATGGACAGCTTGCGGCGCAGCAGCTCCTGCGCCAGGGCTTTGAGCGCCTTGGGCGGCGCGGCCTCGTCGACAAAGTGGAAGCCGGTTTGCCCGGTTTCATCCACGATGCGTTCAATGCGGTCGGCCAGCGTGGCGGCGGTGGCGGTCTCGTAGCGGGAGATGTAGTCCAGCGTCACGTCGCAAAAACTGCATTTTTTCCAGTAGCAGCCTTGGGCCACGGTCAGCTTGTTCCAGCGCCCGTCGCTCCACAGCCGGTGCATGGGGTTGAGCATGTCCAGCAGTGACAGGTAGCGGTTCAGTGGCAGGCCATCCCATGTGGGGGTGCCCACGTCTTCAAACGCCACATCCGGCTCGAGCCAGTTCATGTATGTGACCTGTGCGCTCGCCGCATCGCGGACATAGGTGCGCACCAGACGGCTGGCGGCGCGCTGGCCTTGCAGGTGCGCCAGCAGCGCCAGCAGCGGGCGCTCGCCCGCGTCCAGGCTGATGAAGTCCACGAAATCAAAAATGCGTGACTCGGTGAGCGCGCGCAACTCGGTGTTGACATAGCCGCCGCCCATGGCGATGCGGATGGTCGGGTGATGCGCTTTGATGCTTTGCGCAATCCGCAAGGCCGCGTAGACGGCGCCGGGGAAGGGCACGGAGAGTAGCACCAGATCGGGCTGGTGCCGCGCAATGCAGTCCAGCGTGAGCGTGTGCAGCACGGTGTCGACCAGCGTGGGTGCCGCGGCCAGGGCTTGCGCCAGAGGTTCGAAGGTCGGCTGGCTGCCCGCCAGGGATTCGCCGTAGCGCACAAATTCAAAGCGCGGGTCAACCGCGTCGCGCAACATATCGGCCAGGTCGTTCAGGTAGAGCGTGGCCAGATGGCGTGCACGGTCGTTTTGGCCCAGCGCACCAAAGGCCCAGGCCAGCGGGTCGGCGGCCTCGGCGTCGCCGTAAACATCCAGCCCTGCGAAGCGCGGGCCCTCAGGCAGAAAGCCGCGCCCGGCGATGCGGTGGCTTAGCGTGGAGTCGCGCCCTTGCAAAAACGCGATCACGGGGGCGATGGTGGCAGCGTAGCGGTCAAAGTGCTCGACGAAGCCCTGCACGGTGGGGCTGCGTTTCTTGTCGGCTAATCGCAGCGCAACAGCGCGAACGCGCGTCAGGCCTTCAGGGGTGAAAAGCGCCAGGATCAGCGCCAGCGCCAGGTCTTCTTGCACGGCGTCCACGCCCTGCGAGCGCAAGAAGCCGGTGATGTAGGCGGTGGACGGGTAGGGGGTGTTGAGCTGCGTCATCGGCGGGATGACGCTCAACACCCGCAGCCCGGAGACTGCCGGGTGCATGGCTGGGTTGGCAGCCAGCGTCACATGCCCGCGTAGTTGGGGCCGCCTCCGCCTTCGGGCGTGACCCAAACGATGTTTTGCGTGGGGTCTTTG
>CAMAQV010000025.1 GCA_945860595.1 Comamonas sp. lk | reverse complement strand
CCCATGTCGATGACGTGGTCGGCGGCGCGGATCATGTCTTCGTCGTGCTCGACCACCAGCACGCTGTTGCCGATGTCGCGCAGGTGTTGCAGCGTGCCGATCAAGCGTTCGTTGTCGCGCTGATGCAGGCCGATGCTGGGCTCATCGAGCACGTACATCACGCCGGTCAGGCCCGAGCCGATCTGGCTGGCCAAGCGGATGCGCTGCGACTCGCCGCCGCTCAGCGTCTCGGCGCTGCGGTCCAGGCTCAGGTAATTGAGGCCCACGTCGTTCAGAAACTTCAAGCGCAATCCGATTTCGCGTACCACCTTGGCGGCAATCTCGGCCTTGGCACCGTGCAACTGCAAGCCCTCGAAATATGCTTGCGCCTCGGCCAGCGTGGCGTGGCTGATCTCAAAAATCGCCCGCGCCTGCGCGCCCTCGCCCAGGCGCACATGGCGGGCTTCGGCGCGAAGGCGGCTGCCGCCGCAATCGGGGCACAACTGCACCGCGCGCATGCGGCCCAGCTCTTCGCGCACCAGGGCCGAATCGGTCTCGTGGTAGCGCCGCTGCATGCTCGGGATGATTCCCTCAAACGGGTGTTTTTTGCTCACCCGCTTGCCCTTGTTGTCGCCCGAATCCAGCACGTAGCTGAACTTCACGTCTTCGGCTCCCGAGCCAAACAAGATGACGTGGCGCACACGCGCGTCCAGCGCCTCAAACGGCGTGTCCACGTCAAAGCGGTAATGCCGCGCCAGGCTCTCCAGCATGGCGAAGTAATAGCCGTTGCGCCGGTCCCAACCTTTGATGGCGCCGCTGGCCAAGCTCAGGCTCGGAAAGCCCACCACCCGCGCCGGGTCGAAATGGTCCTGCGCGCCCAGGCCATCGCAGCTGGGGCAGGCACCGGCGGGTGAGTTGAAGGAGAACAGCTTGGGCTCCAACTCGCCGACCGCGTAGCTGCACTGCGGGCAGGCAAAGCGCGCGTTGAAGATGTGTTCGACCGGCGCATCCGGGCCCATCTCCACAACAATCGCCCGCCCATCGGCCAGACGCAAGGCAGCTTCAAAGCTCTCGGCCAAGCGCTGCTTGAAGGCGTCATATTCGGCCTGCTCAGCAGCTTCCTGCGGCGCGGGGCGCACCTTGAGGCGGTCGATGACCACATCCAGATCGTGCTTCTCGGTCTTTTTGAGCACCGGCAGGTCATGGCCTTCGTGCACCGTGCCATTCAGCCGGAAACGGACAAAACCCTGCGCCTGCATCTGGGCAAACAGCTCGGTGAACTCGCCCTTCTTCTCACGCGCCACCGGGGCCAACACCATCAAGCGGGTATCGGCCGGCCAGGCCAGCACGGTATCCACCATCTGGCTCACGCTTTGGGCTTGCAGTGTCAGTCCGTGGACGGGGCAGTACGGCGTACCGGCACGGGCGAAGAGCAGGCGCAGGTAATCGTGGATTTCGGTCACCGTGCCGACCGTGGAACGCGGGTTGTGCGACGCAGCTTTTTGTTCAATAGACAGAGCTGGCGACAGACCCTCGATCAGGTCCACATCGGGCTTGTCCATGAGCTGCAAAAACTGCCGCGCGTAGGTGGACAGGCTTTCCACATAGCGGCGCTGGCCTTCGGCATACAAGGTGTCAAAGGCCAGGCTGGACTTGCCGGAGCCGCTTAAACCGGTGATCACCACCAACTGGTTGCGGGGAATGTCCAGGTCAATATTTTTCAGGTTGTGTGTACGCGCACCGCGGATGCTGATGCGCTGCTGGCGCGCCACCGTACCGAGGTAGTTCCCGTCCAGGTCGATGCGGTCAGTGGGTGCGTTCAAGATGGGGTACCGTTCCAAAGTCACAAGCCTGCGGGCGCAGGCCAACCGGCAATGATAAAGACAAGGGCGGGTGCCGCACAATCCCCTGTCGCTGCCGGTCGCCTGGTCCACGTCGGCCCAAGTCGCAACGGGCGAGGTTGCATAATCGATTTCCAATTTGGAGAAAACCATGGCATCCGTCAACAAAGTCATTCTGCTGGGCAACTGCGGGCGCGACCCCGAAATCCGTTATCTGCCCTCGGGCCAGGCGATCGCCAGCCTGAGCATTGCCACCAGCACCCGCCGTAAGGACAAAAACACCGGCGAATCAGTCGAAGACACGCAGTGGCATCGCGTCACGTTTTACGACCGGCTCGCCGAGATCGTGGGCGAATACGTCAAAAAAGGCACGCCGCTGTACGTGGAAGGCCGCCTGAAATACGGCAAATACACCGACCAGGCAGGGGTCGAAAAATACACCACCGACATCATCGTGAGCGAACTGCAGCTGCTGGGCGGCCGCGAAGGACGGGGCGAGCCACCGTCTGAGGGCGGTAGCGCCCCGCGCCGTGCCCCGGTGGCCGCAGCGGCCCCGCCAGCTGCCAGTCGCCAAGCTCCGGCCCAGCGCCCGGCCAGCGGCTTTGATGACATGGACGACGACATTCCGTTCTAGAGCCGGGCAGGGATTGCCGGTGGTTTGCCCGCCCGGCTTTCAGCATATTGCAGCCAACTGAGATGGGTTAAGGTTCGCACTGGAAAGTTCGCGCGAATGCCGTGCGCCAACTGCGGAGCCAACCGGAGCGCGTGTTCGCTCTGCATGAACCGGGCCCGCACGGCACCACGGTCGCCGTGGGGGTTGCGGGTCGCTAGGCTGCCGCTTCGGCTGCGGCCTTGGGTAAACGGCCTGCCACCAGATCAAAGCGGAACAAGCGGCACTCCAGCGGGCCATTCCACAGGGGCACACGGCGCGATTCTTTGAGGTGCATTTTTCCGGGCAGTTTGAGGTCCGGGGTCAAAATCCAAGCGCTCCAACCGGCGTAATTTTTCTTCCAGTGACTGGCCAACTGGGCAAAAAAATCGCCCCCGTTGTCCATCCAGGCCGCCTCGCGACCCGCACCCCGACCGGCTACGCCAGCTACCTCGATACGCTCGCCATAGGGCGGGTTGAGCAGCATCACGCCGCCCTGAGGTACCGGCGGCATGCGCTGCAGCGCATCGCCACCGCGAAACGCGATCACATCGGCCACACCGGCGCGCTCGGCGTTGCGCCGCGCGAAGTCCACCATGCGGAAAGCCACGTCGCTGCCGTAAATCAAAGCAGGCTGGCCGGGCTCGGGATGCACAACGCGCGACTGCGCTTCCTCGCGGATGGCCGCCCACACATGGGCTTGAAAGGGCAGGTATTTCTCAAAAGCGAAATGGCGCAGGCTGCCCGGCGCGATGTTGCAGGCGATTTGCGCGGCCTCAATCACCACGGTCCCGCTGCCGCAGCAGGGGTCGTAGAGCATGGGCAGGTCGCCCTCACCATCGGCCCAACCGCTGGCTGCGAGCATGGCCGCAGCCAGGGTTTCCTTGAGCGGGGCATCACCCGTGTCTTCGCGCCAGCCGCGCTTGAACAGGGGCTCGCCCGACGTGTCGATGTACAGCGTGCAGCTGTCAGTGGTCAGGTGGGCGTAGATGCGCACATCCGGGTTGCGCGTGTCCACGTCGGGTCGCACGCCCTGGGCTTTGTCACGGAAACGGTCGCACACCGCATCCTTGATTTTCAAGGCCGCAAAGTTGAGCGAGGTCAGTGGACTGTGCTGGGCCGTGACCTCGACCTTGATGCTTTGGCGCGGGGTGAACCAAATCTCCCAGGCTACGGCGCTGGCGGCCTGGTACAGGTCACGCTCGTTGCGGTATTCGATGTAAGACAGTTCCACCAAAACCCGCTGCGCCAGGCGGCAATGCAGATTGAGCAATTGCACCGCGCGCCAGGACCCGTTGACCCACACACCGCCACGGCGCTTGACCACATCCGTGCCCGACAAGCCGGTGATGGTTTGCACTTCGGGGGCAAGGTAATCCTCCACCCCGGCGGCACAGGGCAGGAACAGGGTGAGCTGGTTCATGCGGGGTCAGAGCGCCTTGCGCAACGTGGCGGGGGCGATCTTCAGGCCTTCGCGGTACTTGGCCACCGTGCGCCGCGCGCACTCGATGCCCTGCTCTTTGAGCATCTCGGAGAGCTGGTTGTCGCTCAGCGGCTTCTTGGGGCTCTCGGCGCTGATGAACTGCTTGATGATGGCGCGCACTGCCGTGCTGGAGGCGCTGCCGCCAGTCTCGGTACCCAAGCCGGAGCCGAAGAAATACTTCAGCTCGAAGGTGCCGAAAGGCGTGGCCATGTATTTGGCCGTGGTGACGCGGCTGATGGTGGATTCATGCAGGCCCAGCTCGTCGGCGATCTCGCGCAGAACCAGCGGGCGCATGGCCAGCTCGCCGTGGGTGAAAAAGTTTTTCTGCCGCTCAACCACAGCGGTGCTGACCCGCAGAATCGTGTCAAAGCGTTGCTGGATGTTTTTGATGAACCAGCGCGCCTCCTGCAAGCGCTGTTGCAGTCCGGCATGGTTGGAGCTGGAGCGGTGGTTGCGCAAAACGTTGGCGTAAATATCGTGTACGCGCAGGCGCGGCATCACATCGGGGTTGAGCTGCACCCGAAAACGCGGCGGCATACCGGGCTTGGCAACCGATACAACCAGCACATCGGGCACCACGATGTTGCGCTCCACATCGGCAAAGCGCCGGCCCGGCTTGGGCTCCAGGCTGCCGATCAGGCCAATGGCTTCGCGCACCTGTGCGTCGCTGCCCACACCCAGATTGACCAGGCGCTTGATATCGCGCCGCGCCAGCATGTCCATAGGCTGGCGGCAGATGCGCAGGGCCACTTCCAAGACCTCCAGCTGCGCGTATTCCTCTTCGGTGGATTCCGCGCTTTCGGCATGGCGGATCAGGGCCTGGATTTGCAGGCGCAGGCATTCCCCCAGATCGCGCGCGCCAACGCCGACGGGCTCCAAGCTTTGCAGCAAATGCAGGGCCACGGTGAAGTGGTGCACCAGGTCTTCAATTTCGGTCTCGTCATCACTCCCGGCGAGTCCGCGCGCCAGATCGTCCAGGCGGTCTTCCAGATAGCCCTCGTCGTTGAGCGACTCGATCAAAAAGCGCAGAGCGGCACGGTCGGTGTCCGATAAGCGCATGCCCAGAGCCTGGCGGTGCAGAAAGGCCGTGAGCGACTCCTGGCTGCGCGCCAATTCGGTAGCGTCCTTTTGCTCGTCATCGCCGAGGTTGTTGGCACGCGCCTTTGCGTCGCCGCCCCACTCGCTGTCATCGGGCGCCATCTCATGCGTGCCATCGCCGTCCCAGCTGACCTCGTCATCCGCGCCCAGCGGCGTGGTCGTGTCGTCGGCGACATCGGAGGCGCTGCTGGACTGCTCAACGGCGCTGGCGGGCGCCATTTCAGCTACGCGGTCGCCCAAGCTGACCTGGGAGTCGACTTGCGCGATGCCGAAATCTTCGCGCTCAGCAGCCTCGTGGTCCACCTCCAGAAAAGGATTGGCCTCCAGCATCTGCTCGATTTCCTGGCTCAGCTCCAGGGTGGAGAGCTGCAACAGGCGAATCGACTGCTGCAGCTGGGGCGTAAGCGCCAGGTGCTGCGAAATCCGGAGGGAAAGGCCTTGCTTCATGCGGGCTCACATGCGGAAGTTTTCGCCCAAATACACCCGGCGCACATCCGGGTTTTTCACAATCTCATCGGGCGTACCCTGCGCCAACACCGTACCCTCATTGATGATGTAGGCATGGTCACAACTGCCCAGCGTTTCGCGCACATTGTGGTCGGTGATGAGAACCCCGATCTGGCGTTCTTTCAGAAAACCAATGATGGTGCGGATCTCGCCAACCGCGATGGGGTCTATGCCAGCAAATGGCTCGTCCAGCAAGATAAAGCGCGGGCGGGTTGCCAGCGCGCGGGCAATCTCGACCCTCCGCCGCTCGCCGCCGGACAAGGCCAACGCGGGAGATTTGCGCAAATGCTCGACATGCAGGTCTTGCAGCAAGTGGGTCAACCGGGACTCGCGCTCATCCCGGCTCAGGGGCCGGCCGTCGGGACCGGTCTGCAATTCCAGCACCGCACGCACGTTGTCTTCAACATTGAGCTTGCGAAAAATAGACGCTTCCTGCGGCAGATAGCCCAAGCCCAGACGGGCGCGGCGGTGGATGGGCAGGTTTTCGATACTCTGGCCGTCAATCGCAATGTCACCTCCGCTGGAACGCACCAAGCCAACCAACATGTAAAACGAGGTGGTCTTACCGGCCCCGTTAGGCCCCAGCAAACCGACTACCTCGCCGGTGCGCAGTGCAAGCGACACGTCTTTAACGACCTGGCGCTTGCCAAAGGACTTTTGCAGATGGTGCGCTTCGAGCAAACCCGGCTGGGGCAGCGGCTCTGGCCCTGGGGTTGCATTCACTTCGACGGACTTTCCGACTTCGCACCGCTGTTAGGAGCCATCGCCTCAGCAGCGCTGCCGGCCTTGGCTGCGGACAGCGCAGAGGGTTTGGGCGCAATGGTTGCGCTGACGCGACCGCTGCCGCCGCCAGTTACCGGGCTGCTGCCATCGGCGCTGAAGCGGTCGTTGAGGTTTTCGTAAATGATGAGCGCACCCTTGATGTCGTCGGCCAAGGTGGATCCACGGTAGCGGCGCACCTCCGCAGTCTTGACAAACTGGATGATGTCTTTCTTGCCGTCATACAGGATGGACTCGCTCTCGCCTTCCATGAACTCGTCCACGCTGTCGCGCTTTTGCCGAAAAAACGCCCGCTTTTGCGCGCTACCGGTCACGGTGCCATGCTGGTACCCCTCAGCGTCCTCGCGGACCTCAATCTTGTCACCCCGGATGATGATCGTGCCTTTGATCGCGATGACATTGCCAGTCCACACGCTTGTCTGTTTGACGTCGTCGTAGCGCATCGCATCGGCGGTGATGTGCATGGGTTTGGCGTTGTCAGCCCGCTCGGCCTGCGCCGCACCGGCTCCCAGAAAACCCAATACAACAGCCAGCGCGCACTGGAAATGAACGATATGTTTGATCATGTGGTACCCTTTTTTTCCGCTGCCAGGATCTCAACGATTTGCAAGGCCCGGGTCATACCGCCGGCCAAGCCTGCGTCGGTATAGAACCGCCCAGCTATACCCAATGCAGGAACGCCTTCCACCTTGTAGGCCTCCTGCAACTGCACAGACTTTTTGGTTTTGGTCTCGACCGAAAACGAGTTGTAGGCGGCCAGAAACTTGGCCTGGTCCACACCGTTTTGCACCACCCAGGCGGTGATCGCCTGGCCATCATCGAGCTTGTTTTTCTGGTTGTGGATGGCATCAAACACCCTGCCGTGCAGCTTCTCGACCAGGCCCAAAGCCTCCAACGAGAAATACAAGCGCTGCTGCGGCACGAAGCTGGCGTTAAAAGCCACCGGCACGCGCCGGAAAGCGACATGCTTGGGCATGCGTTTGAGCCACGCGGCCAACTCGGGCTCAAAAGCGTTGCAGTGCGGGCAGTTGTACCAAAAGAACTCCAGCACTTCCACCTTACCCGGCGGGGCTTCGGTGGGAGCAGGCGTACCGATAGAAAGGTAGTGGACACCCAACTCGGGCTTTTTGACTTGCGCCTGCGCAACCGCACCCCAAGTCAGTCCGGTCCCGGCAAGCGCGCCGCTGGCGGCTAGAGAAAATTGTCGACGATCCATATCAAAGCTCCAGACTCAAAAAGGGAAGCGGGATCAGTTTTGCACCCGCACCAGCGCGGTCTCAATGCCGGCTTTATCCAACTTATCTTTGGCGCGCTCGCCTTCTTCGAGTTTTTCAAATGGCCCAACACGCACCCGGTACACCGTGCGCCCGGATTGCTCGCGCTCGGAAATTTTGGTCTCAATCCCGCTAAGCAGCAGTTTGGCGCGGTGGCTTTCCGCGTCTTCCAGGGTGCGAAAGGCACCGACCTGTACAAAATACTGCGTGACCGGGTCGCTGGACCTGGCTTTGTCCGCCCCCGGTACCGTGCCCAATGCGGCGTCGACTTTGGGGTCGGGCTTGGGCACCAGCACGGTTGCGGGAGGCTCTGGCACCGTGCCGGTTTCGCTCGACGGCACGGGCGCGGCAGGCGCAGCCTTACTGGCCATACGGCCCGGCAACAACGCGTTAGGGTCCCAATCTTTGTTCTTCTGCACCTCGGCCGCGTCCTGGTCAGCGTTGCGGGTCTGCGCCTTGTTCATAAAGGGCAGCGGCACCTTGGTCACGTATACCGCCACGCCGAGCGAGATAGCCAGACCCAGCACCAGTCCGATGATCAAGCCCAAAACAGTTCCACCGCGCTGGCTGTAAAGGGGCTCGTGATTACTCATGGTCTGCATTTTGCTTCGGGTTAGGACTGGGAATTATGACGACAGTGGCGCGCAAGTTGCTACATTTTGCGCGGCGCGCCGACGCCCAGCACGGCCAGGCCATTGTGCAGGACCTGCGCGGTCGCGGCGATCAGCGCCAGACGGGCCAGGCGGGTGGGCTGCTCCTCCACCAAAACCCGTTCGCTGTCGTAGTAGCTGTGGTACTGCCCGGCAAGCTCGCGGAGGTAAAAAGTCACGTCATGGGCAGCACAGTCGGTAGCCGCAGCCCTGAGCATGTCAGGGTATTTGCCCAGCAGCAGCATCAGGGCCAGGGCCGGCGCGGTGTCCAGCGGGCTCAAATCGACCGGGGGTAAATCGGCCGCATCGCCGCCCCAGGCCGCCAACACCGAGCAAATCCGGGCGTGCGCGTACTGCACGTAATAGACCGGGTTGTCGTTGTTTTTCGCCACGGCCAGGTCGACGTCAAAGGTGTATTCGGTATCGGGCTTGCGGCTGAGCAGAAAAAAGCGCACTGCGTCGGCGCTCGTCCACTCGACCAGGTCACGCAGCGTCACGTAGCTGCCCGCGCGCTTGGAAATCTTCACTTCCTGCCCTCCCCGCACCACCCGCACCATGGTGTGCAGGACGTAGTCGGGATAACCAGCGGGAATTTCCAGGCCCTTTTGCACCGAGGCCGCCTGCAAACCTGCCCGCACCCGGGCGATGGTGCCGTGGTGGTCGGTGCCCTGGATATTCACAACCTTGGTAAAGCCCCGCTCCCATTTGGCCAGGTGGTAAGCCACATCGGGCACGAAATAGGTATAGCTGCCGTCGCTTTTGCGCATCACCCGATCTTTGTCGTCGCCGTAGTCAGTGGAGCGCAGCCACAGCGCACCATCTTTCTCGAAAGTGGTCCCCGACGCCTGCAAGGCCTGCACTGCGGCTTCCACCCGACCGCTGGTGTACAGGCTGGACTCCAGGTAATAGTTGTCAAAGCGCACCCCAAAGGCTCGCAAATCCAGGTCTTGCTCCCGGCGCAAGTAGGCCACCGCAAATTCGCGTATGCCCTCCAGGTCGGTCACGTCACCGCTGGCGGTAAAGCTGCGGTCGTCGGCGCTGACGGTTTTACCAGCCAGAAAGTCGTCGGCAATGTCCTGGATGTAGTCGCCCGCATAGGAGGCCTCGGGCCAGGCGGGGTCGCCGGGCTTGCAGCCGGTGGCGCGCAGCTGTGTGCTGGTCGCCAGGGTATTGATCTGCACACCCGCATCGTTGTAATAAAACTCGCGGTAGACCTCCCAGCCCTGCGTGGCCAGCAAGTTGCACAAGGCGTCGCCCAGTGCGGCCTGTCGCCCGTGGCCCACATGCAGCGGCCCCGTCGGATTGGCCGAGACAAACTCCACCAGCACACGCTGCCCGTTGGAGGGCCGCACACCGAAAGCCGCACCGGCCTGCAAAACCTCTCGAACCGTGTTTTGTTTGGCCGCAGCCGAGAGGCGGATGTTGATAAACCCCGGCCCGGCAATATCCACTGCCTCGACCCAACGCACAAATGCAGGCTGGGCCAGCAGCAATTCCCGCAGCGCTTGCGCCACCTCACGGGGGTTGCGTTGCAAGGGTTTGGCCAATTGCATGGCCGCCGTGGTGGCAAAGTCGCCATGGGCCGCCACCTTGGGCGACTCCAGCACGGCGCGAACCGTGCCATTGGCGTAAGGTTCGGGGGCCAGCTGGGCCAGCGCGGCCGCCAACGCCGGGAGAAGTTCGTTGTTTACTGCAAGCATCGTGCCATTTTAGGCGGGTGCTGCTGCGTTCAAGCGCAGCAAAGGCGTCAGCGCCGACGGGGTATGCGGCGTTGTAAGCTTGCGGGGCGGGCATTTCGCCGCCTTGCCCCGAACCTGCTGTTTCAACCCCTGAAGGAAATACATGACCCGATTTTTCGCCCTGACCGCTCTCGCCCTGAGCCTGACTCTGGGCGGCGCGCACGCCGCCACAGAGCAGCAAAACAAGATGGGAACCTGCAACGCCGAGGCCAAAACCAAAGAGCTCAAAGGCGATGAGCGCAAAGCCTTTATGAAAGAGTGCCTGAGCGCCAAGCCAGCCCCCGAACCTGCAGCAGAAACCGGAACGCCCCAGCAAAACAAAATGAAGACCTGTAACGCCGACGCCAAGACCAAGGACCTCAAAGGCGATGAGCGCAAAAAGTTCATGAGCGAGTGCCTGAAGGCGAAGTAAACCTGCCCACATAGCCGCAACAGCCCGCCACGCCAAGCGCTGGCGGGCTTTTTCACGCCTGGTTCAAGAAAGGGATGTCGCCAGCGCAAGCCCGGCAAACAGCGCGCAACCCATCCAGTGGTTGAGCCGGAATGCGCGGAAACACCCTTCGCGCTCACGCCCACGGATCAGGCCGTAATGCCACAGCGCCTGCCCTGCTGCCACCAGCAGACCCAAGGCCAATGGCCATAGCCAGGTACCCGGCGGCAGCAATTGCCACGTAGCCCAGGTCCACAGGCCCAGATACAGCGCATAAAAACCCATGATGGCCGCCACGTCCCAGCGCCCCAAGGTGATCGCCGAGGTCTGGATGCCGATGCGCAAATCGTCCTCGCGGTCCACCATGGCGTATTCCGTGTCATAAGCCAGCACCCAGGCCATATTGGCCGCCAGCAACGCCCAGGCCAGCGCAGGTATCTCACCGCGCAGCGCCGCAAACGCCATCGGTATGCCAAAGCTGAAGGCCACGCCCAGAACCGCCTGCGGCATAGATAGCACACGCTTGGCAAACGGATAGGCCACCGCCACCGCCAGCGCGGCAAAGGACAGGGCAATCGTCAGTGTGTTGGTGGTGAGCACCAGCGCAAAAGCCAGCAGTGCCAGCGCCGCACCCACCGCAAGCGCCTCGCGCACCGACAGCCGGCCGCTGGTCACCGGCCGCTGCGCCGTTCGCCGCACATGGCGGTCAAAGTCGCGGTCCGCCACGTCGTTGATACAGCACCCGGCGCTGCGCATGAGCACCGTACCCAGCGTGAACACCAGCAGCAGGTGCCAGCCCGGAAAGCCACCGGCCGCCAACCACAGGGCGCTCAGCGTGGGCCACAGCAAGAGCAGCCACCCCGCCGGACGGTTCCAGCGGATCAGGTCGAGGTACAGACTCAGACGCTGAGGCACGCGCAATGGCATCGGTTCTCCGGCAGACGCGTCAGGACAGCCGCTTCACGCCCGCCAGCTCACAGGCGTACACCGCGTTGCGCAGCGCGGCGATGGCTTCGTAGCGGGTGAAGCTGCGCCGCCAGGCCAGAACCACCCGGCGGGTGGGCGGGGCTGCGCCATTGGCATCGACGATATTCAGGTAACGCACATAGTTTTCTTCGCTTTTCTTGCGTTTAGGCAAGGCACTCAGCTCTGCTTTGGGCACGCTCAAACGTGGCACCAAGGTCACGCCCATGCCGGCCGCGACCATGTGCTTGATGGTCTCCAGCGACGAGCCCTCGAAGCTTTTTTGCATGCCCGCCGCGTTGCTGGAAAAGCGCGCGAACTCGGGGCAGACCTCCAGCACATGGTCGCGAAAGCAGTGGCCATTGCCCAGCAGCAGCATGGTCTCGTCTTTGAGCGTCTGCGCAGTCACCGAAGATTGCGCCGCCAGCGGATGCGTGCTGGGCACGGCAGCCAAAAAGGGCTCGTCATACAAGGCCGCAGTCGCCAGGCCCGCGTCGGGGAAGGGCTCGGCCAGGATGGCGCAATCGATCTCGCCGGTGCGCAGCATCTCCAGCAGCTTGACCGTGAAGTTTTCTTGCAGCATCAGCGGCATCTCAGGCGATTTTTGGATGACCTTGCGCACCAGTTCGGGCAGCAGATAGGGCGCAATGGTGTAAATCACGCCCAGCTTGAGCGGGCCGGTCAGCGGGTTCTTGCCGCGCTTGGCAATCTCTTTGATGTGCGCCGCCTGCTCCAACACACCCTGCGCCTGGCGCACGATGTCTTCGCCCAGTGGCGTGACCGCCACCTCGTTGGCGCTGCGCTCAAAGAGCTTGACGTCCAGCTCCTCCTCCAACTTTTTGATCGCCACCGACAACGTGGGTTGCGACACAAAGCAGGCATCTGCCGCGCGGCCAAAGTGCTTCTCGCGCGCCACGGCGACGATGTATTTGAGTTCGGTGAGGGTCATGGCGCGCTGTCTTTGAGAAGGTTGACACGGGGCTTCCAGCTGGCTGCCTGGGCGCGGCGGGCAAAGCTGCGCGCATCAAAGGTGGCGACGCTGGCGCACTGGCGGTAGGACGCATGGTGCAAAGCGTCGGCGAAATCAAATCCCTGGGCCAATGCGGCGACTGCCAATTCCACGCCGGGGCGGTCTTCCACTTCCAGGTTGGGCAGCGACAGCAAATGCGTATACACCGCCTGCACCTCGGCGGGTGCGCTTTTGTAATAGCCGCGCAAAACCCACTCCAACTCCAGCACCACCGTCTTGGACACGAACAAGCGCTTGCCGCTTTCGATCAACTGCCGGGCCGCCACGCTCTGACGCTGGCCTGCTGCATCCACGCTGGCGACGTAATAGCGCGCCAGCACATTGGTGTCCAAACCAATCACGGCTGCTCGGCCAGGGACGCCACGTCAAAGTCGGCAGGCACGCTCTTGCGGCGGCTGCGGATCAGTCCGAATCCGCTGGCGGGAGCGTCTCGCAAAGACGGCGCAGGCCGCAGGGCGATGTGGTCGCCTTCGATCGCAAATTGCACCGCAACGCCGGCCTGCAAACCGAAATGCTGGCGCATGGCGCGCGGAATCGTGACCTGTCCCTTGGTGGTGAGTGTGGGTTGCATGGTGACAGAAAGTGAAAAGTAAGACTGGGTAATACTACCATCCGGCCCCAGCGCACCGACGGGGCGCGTTCAGGCCTTCAGATACTCGCCCTTTCCGCCCAACCAGCGCTGCACGTGCTTATGCGCAAGCGCCGGGTAATGATCAAGCAGGCGCGGGGCTTCGCGGCGGGCCCAGTCGAGGATGTGGCCGTCGGTGGCCAAGTCGGCAAAACGCAGCATGGCGTCGCCCGACTGGCGCGCGCCCAGCAACTCGCCAGGGCCGCGGATTTCCAGATCGCGGCGGGCGATCTCAAAACCGTCGTTGGTCTGTGCCATGGCCTTGAGGCGCTCGCGCGCGGCCTCGCCCAGGCGCGGCGCATCGCCGGTGGAATACAACAGCACGCACGCGGAGGCCGCAGCACCCCGCCCCACCCGCCCGCGCAACTGGTGCAACTGGCTCAGGCCGAAGCGCTGCGCGTTCTCAATCACCATCAGCGAGGCGTTCGGCACGTCCACACCGACCTCGATGACGGTCGTGCTCACCAGCACCGACAGGCTGCCCTGCACAAAAGCCGCCATCACGGCCTTTTTCTCCTCCGGCGGCATGCGTGAATGCAGCAAGCCCACGGCCACGCTGGCGCCGCCTTCGTTGAGCGCAGCGCTCAACTCTGCGTGCGTTTCGGTGGCGTTGCTCAGATCCAGCATTTCGCTTTCTTCAATCAGCGGGCAGACCCAATACACCTGCCGCCCCTGCGCCACCTGGCTGCGGATGCGGTCTATGACCTCGTGGCGGCGCGCTTCCTGCACGACCTTGGTCACGATGGGCGTGCGCCCGGGCGGCAACTCGTCGATGGTGGAGACGTCCAGGTCGGCGTAGTAGCTCATGGCCAGCGTGCGCGGGATCGGTGTGGCCGTCATCATCAGCATGTGCGGCTCGAGGCCGTCGGTGAGCAGCTTGTTGCGCAAAGCCAGCCGCTGTGCCACGCCAAAGCGGTGCTGCTCGTCGATGATGGCCAACGCCAGCTGGTGGAATTCGACCTTGCTTTGGATGATGGCGTGCGTACCGATCACCAGCCGCGCCTCACCCGAGGCGATCAAGGCCAGCATGGTGCGCCGCTCTTTGGTTTTTTGGGTGCCGGTCAGCCAGGCCGTGGTCACGCCCAATGGCTCCAGCCAGCCCAGCAACTTGCGAAAGTGCTGCTCGGCCAATATTTCGGTCGGGGCCATCAGCGCGCATTGCCAACCCGCGTCGATGCACAGCGCCGCTGCCAGCGCCGCCACCACGGTTTTGCCTGCGCCCACGTCGCCCTGCAAAAGACGGTGCATGGGTTTGTGCAGCGCGAGGTCCGTGCCGATTTCGCCCACCACCCGCTGCTGCGCGCCGGTCAGCGCAAAGGGCAAAGCCGCTTGCAGCCGGTGGTACAGCGACGCCGGGCCCGACACCGGCGCCAGCACCGGCGCACGCAGCGCCGCACGTTCACGCCGGCTTTGCAGTTGCGACAACTGCTGCGCCAGCAATTCCTCGGCCTTGAGCCGCTGCCAGGCCGGGTGGCTGTGGTCTTCCAGCGTGTCCAACGACACATCGGGCGTGGGATGGTGCAGAAACGCCAGTGCTTCGCGCAGCGTCCAGATGCCGCCTTGGCCCGGACCATTCAGCGGGGCAAAGTCTTCGGGGGGAAAGGTGTCGCCCAACTCGGCGCGCGCCAGACCCGACAGCACCGCCTTGCGCAAATAGGCCTGCGGCAGACCGGCTACTGTGGGATAGACCGGTGTGAGCGCCGCGGGCAGCGGCCCGCCCGCGCTCTCAAAAGTGGGGTGCATCATGGTGCGACCTAGAAAACCGCCACGCACTTCGCCCCGAACACGCAGACGCTTGCCAAGCTCCAAGGCCTTGATCTGCGAAGGGTAAAAACTAAAAAACCGCAGCGTGCAGCGATCCGAGCCGTCGTCTACCTCCACCAGCAACTGCCGCCGGGGCCGGTAAGTCACCTCGCAGGACAACACCGTCGCCTCGATCTGCACCACGTCGCCCTCCCGCGCATCGCGCAGCTTGACGATGCGGGTCGCGTCCTCGTAACGCAGGGGCAGGTGCAAAGCCAGGTCGATGTCGCGCACCAGGCCCAGCTTGTGCAGGGCTTTTTGCGGCGCGCTCAGCGGTGCGGATGGCGCCCGGGTGGCAGGCGGGGTCTTGGGCATGTGCGCGGATTGTGCCCCGCGCCGCTAAGATGGGCGACCGCTGTGGGGTTGCGCCAAACGCTTGCCTGCGGCGCACTGAAACTGCCCGCCCCCGCTCCCCGTCGTCGTACCCCTTTACGCCCTCCCGCCCACGTCATGCCCGCTGCGTCTGCCACGACCCGTGCCTCCACCCGCGCAAGCACCATGGCGCTGGGTGCCATCGCCTTGTGGGGCTCGCTGGCACCGCTGGGCGTCTCGCTGGCGCAGGTGCCGCCGTTTTTGCTGACCGGGCTGGGGCTGCTGGCGGGCAGCGTGCTGGGCCTGGGCTTTGCGCTGTGGGGGCGGGTTTCGCTGGTGCTGCCCTGGCGCACACTGGCCCTGGGCGTGTACGGGCTGTTTGGTTTTCATTTTTTGCTCTTCATCGCGCTGCGCCACGCGCCACCGGTGCAAGCCAATTTGGTCAATTACCTATGGCCATTGGGCATCGTGCTGCTGGCGCCGGTACTGCTGCCCGGCGCGCGGCTGCGGCCTCTGCATGTAGTCGCCGCAGGCATCGGCTTTGGCGGCGCAGCGCTGGCGATTCTGGATGGTGCATCCGATGCAGGCGCGCAGTCTGATGCGGGCGGTTTTCAATGGGGCTATGTGGCCGCTGCGGCCTCGGCCTGCGTATGGGCCACCTATTCGCTGCTGACCCAGCGGGTGGCGGCTTTCCCCACGGCGGCGGTAGGCGTGTTCGGGCTGGCATCTGGCCTCTTGTCGCTAGCCTGCCACGCGCTCTTGGAACCGGCGGTTGATTTGGACACCCACGCGCTGCTGCTGATCGCCGCCCTCGGTCTCGGGCCTTTGGGCGGCGCGTTCTATTTGTGGGACGCGGCACTCAAACGGGGCGACGCACGGCAGATCGGGCTGTTGTCCTTTCTCACGCCGCTGCTCTCGACGCTGGGCTTGCTGATGCAACGCGGACAGTGGCCGGGCATGTCCATTCTGCTGGCCGCGCTGATGGTTGTGGGCGCTGCCGTGCTGGGCGCACACGCCAGCCGTGAGAACGCAACACAAGCAACCGAAGCAGACAACTGAAGCCACACAAGCGCACCTGTTGATGGCCCATGGCCTGGCACGCAAAGCTCCACCTCGACTACACGCAGACCGGCGCTGAAGCAAGGCCCAGCGACCCGCTGCGCACCGTGGCGCGGCACACGCATACCGGCCCGCTGCGCATCTTGCAAAGCCTGTATCCCGAGGGCGACGCCGTGTGCCACAACGTGCTGGTGCACCCGCCCGGCGGGCTGGTCGGCGGCGACGTGCTGGAGCTGGACGTGCAAGCCAGCGGCAATGCCCACGGCCTGATCACCACGCCCGGCGCCAGCCGCTTCTACCGCAGCGCGGGTGAGCTGGCGCTGCAAGACACGCACATCCGGCTACGCGATGCAGCGCGGCTGGAATGGCTGCCCGCCGAGGCGATTTATTACGACGCCTGCCAGGCTGAAAACCGCCTGCGCATCGAACTCGCACCCGACGCCAGCCTGATGGGCTGGGACGTCGCCGCGCTGGGCCTGCCCCACGCCGGCCTGCCCTTTGCCAGCGGCACCGTGCTGCAGCACATCGAAATCCCCGGCGTCTGGCTGGAGCGCGGCCGCATTCATGCCGCAGACACCCGGCTGCTGCACAGCCGATTGGGCCTGGCCGGCCACAACTGCATCGCGACGCTGTTTTTCTGCACCGGCAGCCCGCTGGGCCGCGCGCGCCAAAACGCCGCACTGGACGCAGCCCGCGCCTGCATCGATGCCCACCCGCTGGCCGCCAGCGCCGGGGCCACCAGCCCCAACCCGCAAGTGGTGGTGGTGCGCGTGCTCGCCCCGCAGGTGGAGGCGGCGATGGAACTGCTACGCGCTATTCGCGTCGCATGGCGGGCGGAAATGTGGCAGCTAGGGGCGGGGGTGTCGCGGATTTGGGCGATGTGAAGTCGGGGAGGTGAGCCGATTCGCTTAGGGCAGGTGTGGACATAGCGGCAATGGCTGGTCTCGGTCCAATGTGGTCCGACCCTCCGCGAGAGTGCCCTATTCGGTGCGCTAGACTAATCTGGCCAGCATTATTGCTGGTAGCGTTTTCAGGGCGGGGTGAGATTCCCCACCGGCGGTATCTGTGAGCAATCCCAGGAGCCCGCGAGCGCCCGATACCAGCCCTTGCAGGTAACGGGGTCAGCAGATCTGGTGCGATGCCAGAGCCGACGGTCACAGTCCGGATGAAAGAAACCGCTTGCAAAGGTGTGCATCTGAAATATGCACGCCGTTGATGCGTTCGCCCTGATTCTTGTCGCAACTCATTTGGAGAGCACCCATGAATCAAACCTCACAAACCAACCCAGTTCCACTGCCACCAGCTGCAGTTACAGGACTAAAGCCTATCAAAGTGGCTGTAATTGCCGCGTCCTGGCACCAGGAAATAGTTTCTTCCAGCACAAATGCCATCCGGCAAGAGTTTGATCGTCAAGGGTTCCCACCCGACAGCTTGGAACTTCGTCAAGTGCCAGGCGCCTTTGAGATTCCACTCTATGCAATGCGGCTAGCGCGCACTGCTAAGTATGACGCCATCATTGCGTGTGGCCTTGTTGTGAACGGTGGCATTTACAGGCATGAATTCGTCGCCTCAGCAGTTGTCGACGGACTAATGAGAGTGCAGTTGGACACCGACATACCAACTTTTTCGGCGGTGCTGACGCCAAGAGACTTTCACGAGCATGAGGAACATCAAGCGTTCTTTGCGGCTCACTTCGTTAAAAAGGGCGTCGAGGTTGCCCAAGCCTGTCTACAAACACTTGAGGCCTTGGCTGAACTTCCCAGGGCGGCTTAAGCTCTCGGACGAACGCAATGATGTCGAAGCATCGCGCCCGCTTTGCATCTGCTGACGAACGGTTTGCTGACCTTGAAAAAACCAACGGTAAATGAACACCAGGATTTCGCTGCGCTTATCGCATTACGGTAATTTGGATCTGGTGCGACTGAAATTGGCGGGCGTGATCAATTCTGCAAAGGCTGTCAGACACGCAGAGCTCTTCGGCAATTAGGGTGTGCGGCCGCGCTCAGGCAGGAAGTCATCGCTGACTGGCGGGCCGCCCAAAAAGAAGCTATCCCAGGTTTGCCCGAGGGGCGCAATGACGCCCTCGTTGCCTATGGCGCGTATTTCAACCTTTTGGCTTCCCTCGGGCAGGCAGACGTCTGAAGGGAGGCTTACGGCCTGGGTGCAATTGGTGACGAAAACAGTGGGTCTAGACATGGGTATCTCCCGGTCGGAGGGCAGCATCAGCCCTCGCAGTATCTTTAAAACCGCGGCAAATCCGGATGCTTGATCGCCCCGGCGCGCACCAGCATCTTGCCGTACTCGGCGCAGCGGTGCAGCGTAGGAATCACCTTGCCGGGGTTGAGCAAACCCGCCGGGTCAAAAGCGCGTTTGACGCCGAACATCTGCTCGTTTTCGGCAGCGGAAAACTGCACGCACATGCTGTTGAGTTTTTCCACGCCCACGCCGTGTTCACCGGTCACGGTGCCGCCCATGGCCACGCTGGTTTCCAGGATGTCGGCGCCAAAGAGTTCGCAGCGGTGCAGCTGATCGGGGTCGCTCGCATCAAACAGGATGAGCGGGTGCAAATTGCCGTCGCCCGCGTGGAACACATTGGCACAGCGCAAGCCGTATTTTTTTTCCATCTCGCCGATGGCCAGCAGCATGTCGGCCAGACGCTTGCGCGGAATGGTGCTGTCCATGCACATGTAGTCCGGGCTGATGCGGCCCGATGCGGGGAAGGCGTTCTTGCGTCCGCTCCAAAAGCGCAGGCGCTCGGCCTCGTCACGGCTGACCGCAATGGCCGTGGCGCCGTGGCCGCGCAGGACTTCGCTCATGCGGCCGATTTCTTCCTCCACCTCCTCAACCGTGCCGTCGCTCTCGCACAGCAATATCGCTTCGGCGCTCAGGTCGTAGCCGGCGTGGACAAAGTCTTCCACGGCAGCAATCATGGGCTTGTCCATCATCTCCAGGCCCGCCGGAATGATGCCTGCGGCAATCACTGCCGCCACCGCGTCACCGGCTTTGCGCATATCGTCAAAGCTGGCCATGATGCAGCGGGCGATTTGCGGTTTGGGCACCAGCTTGACGGTGACCTCAATCGTCACTGCCAGCATGCCTTCGCTGCCGATCACGAGGCTCAGCAGGTCGTAACCGGGCGCGTCCAGCGCGGCGCTGCCGAACTCAATGGGCTCGCCCTCGGCGCTGAAGCCACGCACCCGCAGCACGTTGTGCAGAGTCAAACCGTATTTGAGGCAGTGCACGCCACCCGAGTTCTCGGCCACATTGCCGCCGATGGTGCAGGCAATCTGGCTGCTGGGGTCGGGCGCGTAGTACAGGCCAAGGGGCGCGGCGGCCTCGCTGATGGCCAGGTTGCGCACGCCGCATTGCACGCGCGCGGTGCGGCTGATCGGGTCCAGATTCAGAATTTTGTTGAACTTGGCCAGGCTCAAAGTGACGCCGCCGGGGTTGGGCATGGCCCCGCCGGACAGGCCGGTACCGGCTCCGCGCGCCACCACCGGCACGCCCAGCGCGTGGCAGCTGCGCAAAACGGCTTGCACCTGCGCCTCGGTCTCGGGCAAGGCCACCAATAACGGACGCTGGCGGTACGCGGTGAGGCCATCGCACTCGTAGGGCACGGTGTCTTCGCTCTGGTAGAGCAAAGCGTGCGATGGCAAATCCACCGACAAGGCCGCGACCACCCGCGCCTGCAGATTTTTCAAAGCCTGGGCCTCGGAGGCTTGCAACAACTCGTGGGAGAAAAGGGATTGGGGCGCATTCATGCCTGAACTGTAGGGCTTGGCACGGCCCGCTGGGTGAAGATTCTTGAAACCCTGCGTGAAATCAGGCACCAACCTGCTTGAGCCACTCGGCAAAGGCCGCGCACTCCCAACGGTCCAAGGTGCCGGTGCGCCAGCACAGGTAGTGGGCGTGCGGGCTGGCCACCGGCGTGGAAAAGGCCGCGCTATTGCCCAGCGGCACCAGGGTTCCGCTGTTGAGCCAGGGCGCGCCCAGCTTGTGGCGCACCAGCGCAATCCCCATGCCCGCGGCGGCGGCGTCGCACATCAGGCCGATGTCGTTGAACTGCGAGCCTTCGGTCGGCTCGGGCCAATCGAGGTGCATGGCGGCGAACCAGGTGCGCCAGGGCTCCAGCGGGCTGCGTAACAGCGGCTGGTGGTGGACGCTTTGGGCGGCCTCAAACGGCCCGTGCAGGCGCACGAATTCGGGCGAGGCCATGGGCGTGACTACATCATGGGTGATGCACACATGCTCCAGGTCGGCGTAGCGCCCTGCGCCAAAGCGCACCATCAGGTCGGCGTCTTCGGCAATCACATCCAACAGCGGAATAGAGACCTGCATGGTCACATCGATCTCGGGGTAGGCCTCGGTGAATTCACGCAGGCGCGGAATCACCACCGAGCGCGCAAAGGTGGGCGTCACCGCCAGGCGCAGCTTGCGTTTGCCCGGCGCCGCACCCGTGTTAGGGAACTTTTGCAAAATGGCCAGGCCCTCTCGCACGTAAGCCAGGTACTCGCTGCCCTCGGTGGTGAGTGAGAAGTCGGCGCGGCCAAATAGCTTGGTGCCGATGATTTGCTCTAGCTGGCGTGCCCGGTGGCTCACGGCGCTGGGTGTTACACACAGTTCTTCGGCGGCCTGCGTCACGCTGCGCAGGCGGGCCAGGGTCTCGAAGGTCAACAGGCATTGGATGGGGGGGATGCGGGCAATACTCACGGGACAGCCTTTCAAACACCGCTTACTATAATTCCCGACCCCGTACTAGGGCTCATGCGTGGCCCACGCTGTGACCTGGCTGCCCGGCTGCCCCGGCCAGCGTCTCTCCCCTGGACCTTCCCCTTTACTGGAGCTTTCGTGTCTGATCGTTTGGCCGTCCTGCCCCAGTATCTCTTCCCCCAAAAAGCCCTCACGGCCTTTGCCGGTTGGGTGGCCACGCGCCAATGGGGTCGCTACACCACACGCTTGATCGCCTGGTTCGTAGGCCGCTATGGGGTCAACATGGCCGAAGCGGCCGAACCGAATATCGCCGCGTACCCCAGCTTCAACGCTTTTTTTACCCGCGCCCTGCGCGCCGACGCCCGCCCCCTGGCAGCAGCGGATTTTGTCTGCCCGGTAGACGGCGCAATCAGCCAGCTCGGGGCCATTGACAAAGACCGGATCTTCCAGGCCAAGGGCCATGACTACACCTGCACTGCCTTGCTGGGTGGCGACAGCGCCGCTGCGGCGCAATTCCAGGATGGCAGCTTTGCCACGGTCTACCTCAGCCCGCGCGACTACCACCGCATCCACATGCCCTGTGACGGAACGCTGCAGCGCATGGTCTATGTGCCCGGCGACTTGTTCTCGGTCAATCCGACCACTGCGCATGGCGTGCCCGGCTTGTTCGCCCGCAACGAGCGGGTGGTCTGCTATTTCTCCACCCCGCACGGGCCCATGGCACTGGTGCTGGTGGGGGCTACGATTGTGGGCAGCATGGCCACGGTCTGGCACGGTCTGGTCAACCCACCGCGCCGCCCGCAAGTTACCGTATGGGGCTACGGCAGCGAGAAGATACCGGCACCGTTTTTGCGCCGGGGGGCGGAAATGGGGCGCTTTTTGCTCGGCTCCACTGTTGTGCTGCTGTGGCCACAGGACACGATCCGGTTCAATCCTGATTGGAAAGCCGCCAGCCCAGTGTGCATGGGCCAGGAGATGGGACAAAAGATGTGAGGTTCAAGGGACTGATAGCCCCCTGATGTGCGCGCAATAGGCTGTGCAAAAAATGGGCGAGAGCCCGCCAGACTCTCAGTGCATAACCACCGGGTTTTGGGCCAATTCAGCGTACTGCGCCAAGGTCTCTTCGACCTCTTCCTGCGTGGGTGTGTTGACCTGCCAGGCCATGATGTGCTGTTGAAACAACTCGGCCCAGGAGCCGTCCAGGTACACCTCTTTGCCGGAGCGCTTGTCCACAATTTCAAAGCCGTGGCGCGCCAGGGTGGGAATACCGGCCGGGAAACGCTCTGAGGTTTCTGGGCTGAGCACCGTATCGCTGGGCCCGCCGATACGGATTTCGCCCTCTGGCTGCGCCTGCGCCTGCATATTGGCAAGCATGTGTGTCACCGTGAAGGTATCGGAGTCGTACAGCAGGTTCATAGGCACATCTTAGCGCCAAAACCGCGCGGGCCCGGCCTCAGGGGGCGAGGGTTTGGGACCAGCGCAAGTCGTAGGTGGTCCCGGAAGGCTCGGTGATGCGGATACGCACCGGCACATAGTCCAAAGCGGGGGCGACCCAGATCTCCCCTTTAGATCCCCGCGATCCCTCAAACGCAGGTCCCTCGCTATGACTTAGATACAGAGTCTGGAGCCGTCCACCGGGCAGGTCCAGCGTCTGAGCGGCTCCGACCACGAAGACTATCGACCTCAGGGCACGGCTGTCAACGGTTTGCAAGGGTAATTCGGTGCCTGCCGGGTAGCGGCGCGGATCCCCACCCAGCAGGGCTGCAAGCTGGAAAAAAGCGCTGACCTCGTCCTGCATGCCCGCCAGCAAGGGGACGCTGGGCTTGTTGTTGCTGAAACTGACCATGCCCTTGTCGCGCTGAAAATGCACAGCGGTTTCACCGCGCGCCGTGATTTTTTCGCCGTAGCGCAGCGGCTCCAAACCCTGCGGGGTGATGGCGCCCTTGCTGGTACGCGATATGGACAACAAGGACAGCAGGGACAGACTCGCCTCGTACTGCGCTCCGTCGTGGCGCCAGCGCAGCTCGGCGCGCGCGGGCAGCGGAAACGAATTGATCTCCAATTGGTAAGCCAGCCCCACCGAGCCCGGCCACACCAGGGGCCGCAGTGGCGGCGCAGCAGACGTAGGCGATGCAGCGGCATGGGTTTTTGGAGGCTCATCCAGCGCAGCAGCAACCGGCACAGAGGCTGGCAGGGGAACCGGCACAGGCAGCGCTGCCTGTGGAGCAGGCGTCGGCGCTGGCACTTGCGTCACCGGTTCCCGTGCAGGCACCGGCTGCTCCGCCACCGCTGAAAGCGCGGGCGTGGCGGGCTGCTCCACAGGCGGTGTATCGGGGCGCGAAGCCGGGGCCATGGGCACGGCGGACGAAGGTGGGGCGGCGAGCGGTTCCGGCCCCTTGCGCGCCAGCGGCTCCTCCTGTGCCGGGGATGGGGCGGGCGTCACTGACGCCATCAATGCCGACGCGCCAGTGGGCACCGCGGCCAGGGACGGCGGCGGTGCCGGGGGTGGAGATCGGGCGGGTGCAGCAAGTGGCTGGGGCGGCTGGGGGGTCGGAGTGGGTGCTGCTTCGACGATGGTGCGTGTGAGCAATGGGCTGCTGATCTGCGAAGCCGGCTGCGGCGGATCGCTGAGTTGCCCCATCAAGCCCGCGACACCGTGCAGCGCCCAGCCATGCCCCAGCAGAACCAGCACCACGATAAGCAGCGCCGTACTCCAAACCTGACGCGCTGATGCACGACCCGTGCGGGTATTTTCAGATGATGACGATGCGCCTGCGTCTGCCATAAACCGTGTTACGGCGTACCGATTTGCGTGGCAAAGGTGCGGGCCCCGCGCAGCATCATCTCAATTGCCACCGACACCAGCACCAAGCCCATGAGCCGCTCCACCGCCGTGACCAACCGGGTGCCGGTGAAAGCCAGAATGCGCTGCGACAGCATGAGCACCGAGGCGCTCACCAGCATAGTCAGGCACAACGCGCCGATCCACTCCCACCGCCGCTCAGGTTGCTGGGACACCAGCATCAAGACCGTAGCCAAGGCGGATGGCCCCGCGATCGACGGTACCGCCAAGGGCACGATCAGGGGCTCTACCAGCATCTCCACCTCAGCGCCGGGCGGAGGCGGAAACACCATGCGTAATGCGATCAAAAAAAGTATGACGCCACCGCCGATTTGCAGAGCCAGCTCGCTCAGATTCATCACCCGCAAAAAACTCTCACCCACAAACATAAAGAGCAGGAGCAGGCCAAAGGCAATCGAGATTTCGCGCAGGATGACCCAGGGGCGGCGCTGCGGTGTCACGTGCTTGAGCGCACTGGCAAAAATCGGAATATTGCCCACAGGATCGGTGATCAGGATCAGCAGAATCGTTGCCGACAAAAAGGTGTACTGCATCATCGGGGTAGGATAGCAGTCGCCTGCAACGTCACCATGCCCTGCACACCCTCCCTGTCCCACGCGCTCTTCCATCAGCTGCGCCGCGCCCGCGCGCTGGCAGCGTTGGCGTTAGCCTGGTGGACGCTGTCTCTGGCGGCAGCCGTCATTGCGCCCGCTGTGTCGGCCAGCCCTGCCGATGCCCCATTGCACCAACTGTGTTCGGCGCTCGGCGTCCAGCAGTCTCTGGACCAGAACCACACGGCGCCCAGCCAGCCATCTGGGAGCGGCTGGCATTGCGTGCTGTGCTTGGGCGGCACAGCCCCCTTGGCCCCTGCAACCGCAGCGCTGCTGACCAGCAACACCGCCAGCCCGTTTGCCCGTGCTTGCGCCACCCCGGCGCTGTACAGCCGCCATGCCGGACCCGCCCCGGCACGCGGCCCGCCTGGCGCCTAAGCACAGCTTAGAACCAAGAGGCTCGCGTGCACGGGGCCCAAACAACAGCGCCCTGATAGGGCAGACCAGCTGGCCTCGCGCGCCGCACTGGATTGCGCTTGCGGCATGGCGCGGTACCTCCAAACACCCATTCATGGATAAAGACTATGCAAAAACGATTTTTCACTTTCCCTCTGCCTCCGCTTGCCGCATATACCGCCGGCCTGCTACTTTTGTATAACCAGGCTCAGGCGCATGTGGTACTGCAAGACCCGGCGGCGGCGGCAGGCAGCAGCTACCGCGCCGCCTTGCGCGTGGGCCACGGCTGCGGCACTGAGGCCACCACCGTGCTGCGAGTGCTTATTCCAGCGGGCTTTAACGCCGCGCAACCCATGCCCAAGCCAGGCTGGACCCTGCGCACGCAGACCGGCCCGCTGGCCCAGCCCTACACCCTGCACGGGACGACCTTTACAGAAGGCGTGGTGTCCATCACCTGGACGGCCAACAGCGCACAGGACGCTTTGCCCTCGGCTTACTACGATGAGTTCATTCTGCGCGGCATGACCCCCAAGCAGCCAGGGCCGCTGTGGTTCAAGGTGCAGCAGCTGTGCGCCAACGGCCGTCTGGACTGGAGCGAAGTACCGATCAGCGGCACCACGACCCAGGGCTTGGCATCGCCAGCAGCCTTGCTGGAGGTGCTGGACGTCCAAAGCGGCAATGCCCACAGCCATTGATCGAATCCCTCAGACCCATAAGGAACCAACATGACACTATTTTTTCGCTATCTAGGGCTTTTGCTCGCGCTGTTAACGGCCGCCACGGGACAGGCGCAGGCGCAAGAACTGAAGGTACAAAGCGCCTGGGTGCGGGCCACCGTACAGGGCCAGAAGGCCACCGGCGCATTTATGCAAATCACCGCCCCGGCCACGACCACTCTTGTGGGCGTGAGCACTCCGGCAGCGGGCGTGGCAGAAGTCCATGAGATGAAGATGGACGGCGATGTGATGCGCATGCGCCCGCTGACCCAAGGCCTCGAGCTGCCAGCGGGCAAAGCGGTTCAGCTCAAACCGGGGGGGTACCACCTGATGCTGATGGACTTGAAAGTGCCGCTGCAAAAAGACAGCACTATTCCCATCACGCTCAGCCTCAGGGACAGCAAAGGCGTGCAAAGCACCCAGGAACTGCGGGTTCCGGTGCTGGTGTCTGCGCCAAGCGGCCATGGTGAGCACCAACACGGCAACTGAAAAATTGCGCGGCCCGATTGGCGACGGGCCGCGCGGGTGCCCGCAAACTGTTACAACCGAGGCTCACGACTTTTTGGAGCTGCCATGACCTCGTCTAACGCCACCGACCCGCTGGGTTTTGGCAAATTTGTTCCCGGTTTTGACTTTTTGCAGGGCCTGAGCAAAGGTGCCGCGCAGGCAGGCAGCGGCTCTAACCCCGCCAGCGCCGCGTTCAACCAGTGGTTCACCCCCACCATGAGCGCTGAAGATTTGGACAAACGGATCGGTGAGCTCAAAACCGTGCAGTTCTGGCTGGAACAAAACACCCGGGCGCTGGCGGCCACCATTCAGGCGCTGGAAGTGCAGAAAATGACCCTGGCCACTCTGAATAGTATGAACTTTCCCATGCCCAGCGCGTTTACCGGCGCAGGCGCAAGCCAGGATACAGCGCCAGCAGCCAAAGCCGCTCCACCTGAAAATCGATCAGCCACCGAGCCCAAACCTGCGGGCCCCGCCGTGGACCCCATGCAGTTGTGGGGGGCGCTGACCCAACAGTTCCAGAACATCGCCACCACCGCGCTGAAAGACGTGGGTAACGCAGCCAGTCAGGCGGCTGCCCAAGCAGCCCCAGCCGCAAAAAAAGCCACCCCCAAAGCCGCCGCGCCGCGCGCCGCAACCCGCCCGGCGGCCAAGAAAACCGGAGCTCCCCGCACGCGCAAGCGTGCGTGAGCACGCTCCAGCGGATGAAAAATTTCCCATTCGCCCACGCTACCCATCCGCAGTGGCACGGCGCGGCGGCGCTGGTGCTGGCGCAACTGCGTGCGCAGATGGCAGGAGGCAATCACGCCAGTGCGCCGAGCCTGGGGCTGCTCTACATCACCGACGAGTATGTCGACGTGGCCCAGGACATCCTGGACTACCTGGGTGCCGAGTTGCCCACCGTCACCGATTGGTCCGGAACGGTGGGCATTGGCATTGCCGCGACCAACGTGGAGTATTTCGACGAGCCCGCGCTGGCAGTCATGCTGCTGGAAATCCCCAGCGACCAGTTCCGGGTGTTCTCCGGTGTCTCGCCGCTGAATCTGGCGTTCGAGTCGCAAACCGCGCTGGTCCATGTCGACCCGTCCATGCCCGAGGTCACGGAGCTGCTGGGCGACATGGCCCGGCGCACCGAAAGCGGCTATCTGTTTGGTGGGCTGTCCAGCAGCCGTGGCAGGAGCGTGCAGTTTGCGCTGTCAGGCGACGGCACGCTGCCCGGGCAGGGACGCAGCACCGGCGTTTTCAGCGGCGGCATGAGCGGCGTGGCCTTCGGGCCGCAGGTGGATTTGATTTCCCGGGTGACCCAGGGCTGCAAGCCGGTATCCAAGGTCCGGGTCGTAACCGAAGCGCGCGACAACGTGGTGATTGCACTGGACGACCAGCCCGCCCTGGACACGCTGCTGGCAGATTTGAAGGTCAGCCTGGGCCAGCCGGAGGCGGCGCTGAGCGCCGTGCGCGCCACCCTGGTGGCACTTGCCGAACCCCGCACGGGCGCGGCCAACGCCGCTGTACGCCTGACCGGCAATCTGGGCAACGAAGCCCAGGTGCGCCAGATCATCGGGCTGGACCCGGGACGCCGTGCGATTGCCGTGGGCGACGCGGTGCGCCCGGGCTTGCAGCTGGCTTTTTGCCGCCGCAACGCCGAGACTGCCCGGGCTGATCTGACGCGCATTTGCGCCGAAATCCGCGAGGAGCTGGAACCCAGCGAACTGGAGTACGCCCCTTCTGATGCACCGCCCAGCGTGCCTGCGGGCGGGCGCAAACGCATCGTTGGCGCGGTGTACGTGAGCTGTGTAGGCCGTGGTGGCGCACACTTTGGCTGGCCGCATGCCGAGATGCACATCGTGCGCCAGGCGCTGGGCGATGTGCCGCTGGTGGGATTTTTTGCCAGTGGCGAAGTAGCCTATGAACACCTCTACGCTTTCACCGGCGTGCTGACGGTGTTCACCACCAACGCGGACGCCTGATTCGAGAGCCGCCTCAAGCGGCCAGCGCCGCCCGCATCTGGTCCACCACCGCCTTGTAATCGGGCTTGCCGAAGATGGCGCTCCCCGCCACAAAAGTATCGGCCCCGGCATCGGCCACGCGGCGGATATTGTCGACTTTGATGCCGCCGTCCACCTCCAGTCGGATGTCTTTGCCGCTGGCGCGTATGCGGCGGCGCGCGTCTTCCACCTTGCGCAGCGCCGAATCAATAAAGCCCTGGCCGCCAAAGCCGGGGTTAACGCTCATGATCAGAATCAGATCAATGTCTTCGATGACCCAGTCCAGCGCGTCCAGCGGCTGGGCCGGGTTGAACACCAGCCCGGCTTGCACGCCCTGCGCCTTGATCGCTTGAATACTGCGGTGCACATGGCCACTGGCGTCGGGGTGAAAGCTGATGAGGTCAGCCCCCGCTTGCGCAAAAGCAGCCGCCAGGGCGTCAACCGGCTGCACCATTAAATGCACATCAATGGGAACCGCCTGACCCGCCGCCGTTTTGGCATGCGGCTTGAGCGCCTGGCAGACCATGGGGCCGAAGGTCAGATTGGGCACGTAATGGTTATCCATCACGTCAAAGTGGATCCAGTCGGCACCGGCGGCGATAACGCTCTGGACCTCCTGGCCCAGGCGGGCGAAGTCAGCGGAAAGTATGGAGGGGGCGATGCGGTAGGTCATGCGGGCATTTTCGCCGTAGCATCGGCCCATGTCAAAAACCGCCCCCCGCTACCAGTTTTCGGTCGACGTGCGCCCGCAGTACCTGCCCGAGCAAAGCCTGCCGCACGACAACCTCTATGTGTTTGCTTACACCATCACCATCCGGAACACGGGCCAGGTGGCAGCGCAGCTGATCTCACGCACCTGGAGCGTCAACGACGCCAAGGGCCACACCGAGCGCATAAAGGGCCTGGGTGTGGTTGGACACCAGCCACTGCTCAAGCCGGGCGAAGCCTTTGAATACACCAGCGGCACCCGCCTGCGCACACCTACGGGCACGATGCACGGGAGCTATTTTTGCGTGGCCGAAGACGGTGAGAAATTTGACGCCGACATTCCCATCTTCGTACTCGACGCCCTGAGCGGCAGCGACCGCACGCTGCACTGAGTCCTGCGACGCGCGGCGCAACCATGGGCGAATTCGAACTGATACAGCGCTACTTCACCCGCCCCAGCCCGGGTGCGGTACTGGGCGTGGGCGACGACTGCGCCATCCTGCACACCGCACCCGGCATGCAACTGGCTATTTCCACCGACATGCTGGTGGCTGGCCGCCATTTTTTCCCTGACGTAGAGCCCCATGCGCTGGGCCACAAAGCGCTGGCCGTCAATCTGAGCGACCTGGCTGCTTGCGGTGCCCGCCCAATGGCCTTCACCCTGGCGCTGGCGCTCCCCGCAGCGGACGAGGGGTGGCTGGCACCCTTTGCCAAGGGTCTGTGGGCGCTGGCCGATGCCCATGGCTGCGAACTGATTGGCGGCGACACCACGCGCGGTCCGTTGAACCTGTGCATCACGGTTTTTGGCGAAGTGCCGGGTGACATAGCGGGACCCACGCGCACCCAAGCCTTGCTGCGCAGCGGGGCGAAGGCCGGGGACGACGTGTATGTCAGCGGGACCTTGGGTGAAGCCGCACTGGGTCTGCAACAGCATCTGGGCCAATTAAAACTGGACGCACCGGCAGCAGCAGCATGCCGTGCCCGGCTGGAGCGTCCGACTCCGCGCGTCGCTTTGGGCTTGGCGCTGCGTGGCATCGCCAGCGCATGCGCCGATGTCAGCGATGGACTGCTGGGCGATCTGGGCCACATCCTGAAACGCTCCGGCGTGGGCGCGCGTCTCGACACCGACGCGGTGCTGGCATGCTGCCCCTGGTCCGCGCACCCGATCGACGCGCCGCTGCTGCGCCAATGCGTGCTGTCCGGCGGCGACGACTACGAGCTGGTCTTCACCGCCGCACCCGCCCAGGCCGCCGCAGTCGCTGCCGCCGCACAGGCCAGTGGCACACCAGTACGGCGTATCGGGCGCATCGAAACGCAAACCGGCCTGCGCCTGGTGGACGCGCACGGGCAACTTGCTGTGCATACCATGCAGGGTTTTGACCACTTTGCCAGCACCAGCCCGCAGACCGCAGAAGCCCTGAAATGAACAACGACCCTTTTCCCGTCCAGGTTCGCGCCAGCGCCCGGTTCATGTGGCGGCATCCGGCGCATCTACTGGCGCTCGGTTTGGGCTCGGGCCTGAGCCCCAAAGGACCGGGCACTTCCGGCACCTTGTGGGCCTGGGCGGCTTTTGTGGCACTGCACCCATGGCTGGATGAAGCCACCTGGGGCTGGGTGATAGGCATCGGTATCCCCTTGGGTGTCTGGGCCTGCGCGGTCACCGCGCGCGATATGGGCGTGGCCGACCCCAGCGCCGTGGTCTGGGACGAAGTCGTGGCGTTCTGGCTGGTGCTCTGGCTGGTGATGCCCACCGGCTGGCAGGGGCAGCTGGCCGCTTTCGCCCTGTTTCGCTTTTTCGATATTGCCAAACCCGGCCCGGTGGGTTGGGCTGACGGCTTGTTCCACGGCGAGAACCCGGCCACCACACCCTGGGGTTGGACGCGTGCGGGCTGGGCCATCATGTTCGACGATCTGGTGGCCGCCGCCTGCACGCTGCTGGTGATCGCACTCTGGCGGGCCTGGTGATGGACGGGCAACTGATCGATGCGGTGCAGGCGCTAGCGCACACGCTGAGAGCCAAGCAATGGATGCTGAGCACGGCCGAAAGCTGCACCGGCGGCATGGTGGCTGCGGGCTGTACCGATCTGGCGGGCTCCAGCGGCTGGTTCGAGCGCGGTTTTGTGACCTACTCCAACGCCGCTAAGACGCAGATGCTGGGCGTGGACGCGCAGCTCATCGCCAGCCATGGCGCGGTCAGCGAGGCGGTGGCCCGCGCTATGGCGCAGGGCGCGGTACTCCATTCGGCGGCACAGGTCGCGCTGGCCATTACCGGAGTGGCCGGCCCGGGCGGCGGCTCCGATGCCAAGCCGGTGGGCACGGTGTGGTTTGCGTTTGCCGGGCCCTGGGGCGCGCACAGCGAAGTGCAGCACTTTGGCGGCGACCGCGCGGCGGTGCGCCAGGCCGCAGCGCTGCATGCACTCTTGCGTTTGGGCGCACATTGCGCCGCCGCGTAGCGCGGGTTTTCCCTTGGCGCCCCCTGGCCGCCCTGCAATATTCACACTGCACAATGCAAAGCCACCCCGGGCCTGACCGGGCGGGCGGCCCCGAGCAGCGGGTTTGTCGCTGCTTGTTTTGAGAAGGTTGTCACCATGCTTGCTCGTCTTGATGCAGTTTTCCCCGTGCGCTACCTGGCTTTTGCGCTGTGCTGCGTGGGTGTCTTGTTGGGGGCGGCGCAGTTGGTTTTGGGTGGCGGCGTCGTGCTGCTGGTGGTGAGCGGCGCGCTGGTGATCGTGGGGGTGCGCGATGTCAGCCAGGACCACAGCTCGATTCTGCGCAACTACCCGGTCATCGCCCATTTGCGCTTTCTGCTGGAGTTCATCCGCCCCGAGATCCGCCAGTATTTCATCGAAAACGATACCGAGGCCATGCCCTTCTCGCGGGCGCAGCGCTCGCTGGTGTACCAGCGCTCCAAGGGCGATTCCGACAAGCGGCCCTTCGGCACGCAGCTCGACGTTCACGCCAGGGGCTTTGAGTGGATGGTGCACTCCATCGCACCCAGCACGATTGCCAGCCACGACTTCCGCATCACCATCGGGGCCGGGCGCGCCCAACCCTATGAGGCTAGCGTCTTCAACATCTCGGCGATGAGCTTCGGCGCGCTGAGCGCCAACGCCATCATGGCCCTGAACGCCGGGGCCAAGCGCGGCGGTTTTGCGCACGATACGGGCGAGGGCTCGATCTCGGTACACCACCGCAAAAACGGCGGCGACCTCATCTGGGAAATCGGCTCGGGCTACTTTGGCTGCCGCAACACGGACGGCAGCTTCAGCGCCGAACGCTTCACCGAACACGCCACCGAAGCGCAGGTGAAGATGATTGAAATCAAACTCAGCCAGGGCGCCAAACCCGGCCACGGCGGCGTGCTGCCCGGCCCCAAGGTCACCGTGGAAATTGCCGACGCGCGCGGCGTGCCGGTCGGCGTGGACTGTGTGTCGCCTGCAGCGCACAGCGCGTTTTCCACACCGCTGGAATTGCTGCAATTTGTCGAGCGCTTGCGCACGCTGTCCGGTGGCAAGCCGACCGGCTTCAAGCTGTGCATAGGCCAAAACTGGGAATGGTTTGGCATCGTCAAAGCCATGCTTGAATCCGGCATCACACCGGACTTCATTGTGGTCGACGGCACCGAGGGCGGAACCGGTGCCGCGCCGGTGGAGTTCACCGACCATGTGGGCGCGCCGCTGCAAGAGGGGCTGACGCTGGTCCACAACACGCTGCGCGGTGCGGGCCTGCGCGACCGCATCAAGATCGGTTGCGCGGGCAAGGTGATCACCGCCTTTGACGTAGCCCGCATGCTGGCCTTGGGCGCCGACTGGTGCAACAGCGCGCGCGGCTTCATGTTCGCCCTGGGCTGCCTGCAAGCCCAGACTTGCCACACCGGCAACTGTCCCACCGGCGTCACCACGCAAGACCCGATGCGCCAGCACGCGCTGGTCGTGGGCGACAAAGCCCAGCGCGTCTACCACTTCCACATGGAAACGCTGGAGGCACTGCGCGAATTGTTGCAAGCCGCCGGGCTGCAGCATCCACGTGACATCACGCCACACCATATCGTGCGCCGCGGCAGCGACAACACGGTCGCCAGTTTGGCGCATTCTCTGAATGCAGAATTACCTGAGGGCGCCTTGCTCAGCGGTGATTTGAGCGGTCTACCCCACGCCTACCAACGCCACTGGCCGCGCGCCCAAGCGCACAGCTTTGCGCCGCTAACGGCTTAAATTACCTGAGCAATCTGCGTGCGCCGGGCTAGGCCCCGTGGCATTTTTTGTACTTCTGTCCGCTGCCGCAGGGGCAAGCGTCGTTACGGCCCACGCTGCTGTCCTTGCGCACGGTTTCCACCTGCGGCCCCAGGCTGCGCCAGACATCGAACAGGTCGTAGACCGCCCAGATCGCCTGCGCAAAAGCATCCATGCGCGCCTGGCTCATGGTCGGCGCGTCGTCGTCTGAAAACGGGGCCAACTCCCAAGGGCCCGGATCGTCCTCCGTGAGGGCAACGATGGCGGCCATGGCGGCTTCCACCGCGCGTGCCGCCTCTTTGTCACGCGGCGCCACCCACTCCTGCGGCCAGTTTTCTACGGCGTACATGAACCCCAGCGCCCAGACCTGCGCAAACGCCGGAACGTCCTGCGCGTCCTCGCCCATGCCGGCGCGCTCGGCCTCGCTCAAAGCCAGCACCGCGCCGCGCACGTCTACCAGATCGGGGTGGTAGGCCGCTTCGTCGCTCAGCTCTTGCACGTCCGCCGCCAAGGCCGCGCTGACCGCGTCATGGCGGCGCTGCCACAGGGCGAGAAACGCCTCGCGTTGGACCGCATCGGCAAAGCCTTCGGGGTCGAGCAGCAACTCCAAGAATTCATCTACGCCAATGGCCCGGCGGCAACATACCAGCGCCGCCAGAAAGCCCTCGCAGAATTCCCATTGCGGCACCTCTTCGCTGCGGGTGCGCAGGTCGTCGAGCAGGTCCTCCATGGCGGTGAGGTCGGCGTCTGGGGGAGTGGGGGCTGAGTTGGTTTCGGTCATAGCGAGTGCGGGGGAACAAAGATTGATTGTCGGTGATGCCCTTGGAATGCAACAATGCGATCCACCAACAAAATCTGTCGCCTCGCGTCCATACCCTGCATGATCGAAGACATCAAAAAGACCCTCTGGGCATCGGCCGACAAACTGCGCGCCAACATGGACGCCGCCGAATACAAGCATTTGGTGCTCGGCCTCATCTTCGTCAAATACATCTCTGACGCCTTTGTGGCGCGGCAAACCGAGCTGACCCAGCGCCTGCAAAATCCCCAAGACGAGTTGTACTTCGGCCAAGCCACTGCGCAAGACATCGCCGCCGAGCTGGAAGACCGCGACTACTACACCAGCGAAAACGTGTTTTGGGTGCCCGAAGGTGCGCGCTGGGAAGCCCTGCGCGCCGCCGCACCGCAGCCAGACATTGGCAAGCGCATTGACGACGCCCTGAGCCTGATCGAGTTGGACAACCCCAAGCTCAAAGGCATCCTCGACAAACGCTTTGCCCGCGCCCAATTGCCCGACGGCAAGCTGGGCGAGTTGGTCAACCTGATTTCCACCATCGGCTTTGGTGACGACCCCTCCAAGGCCCGCGACATCTTGGGGCAGGTGTACGAATATTTCCTCGGCATGTTTGCCAGCGCCGAAGGCAAGCGCGGCGGGCAGTTCTACACGCCCGCCAGCATTGTCAAAACACTTGTAGCCGTGCTCCAGCCCAGCAAAGGGCAAATCTACGACCCCTGCTGCGGGTCGAGCGGCATGTTTGTGCAGAGTGAAAAGTTCATCGAAGACCACGGCGGCAAGCTGGGCGATGTGTCCATCTACGGCCAAGAGGCCAACCCCACCACCTGGCGCTTGGCGGCCATGAACCTCGTCATTCGGGGCATGGACTACAACCTGGGCAAAGAACCCGCCGACACCTTCACCCGCAACCAGCACCCCGACCTGCGGGCCGACTTTTGTTTGGCCAACCCGCCTTTCAACATCAGCGACTGGTGGCACGCCAGCCTAGACGGCGACGCCCGCTGGGTCTACGGCACGCCGCCGCAAGGCAACGCCAACTACGCCTGGCTGCAACACATTCTGCACCACCTCAAGCCCACGGGCAGAGCCGGCATTGTGCTGGCCAACGGCTCCATGAGTTCCAGCCAAAACAGCGAAGGACAAATCCGCGCTGCAATGGTAGACGCCGATATGGTGGAAGTAATGATTGCACTGCCAGGGCAATTGTTTTTTAACGTTCAAATTCCATGTTGTTTATGGTTCTTGGCCAAGCAGAAAAAGCGCAAAGGCGAAGTACTGTTCATCGACGCCCGGAAACTTGCCACGATGATCTCCAGGGTGCAAAGCGAGTTGACCGACGAAGTGATAGCCCGCATCAGCCAGACCGTGGCCGCATGGCGATCGGGCAATGACGACTACCAAGACATTGCAGGCTTTTGCCGCAGCGTGCCGCTGGCCGAGATTGCCCAGCACGGCCATGTGCTTACCCCCGGCCGCTATGTGGGCGCCGAAGAAGTGGAAGACGACGACGAAGCCTTTGCCGACAAGATGCAAATGCTCACCGCCAAACTGGGCGAGCAAATGGCCAAAGGCGCAGAGCTGGACGCGCTGATCCGCCAGAAGCTGGGGGGGCTGGGGTATGAGTTCTGAGCTTTCAGCCACAAGCCCCGAGTACCGCCAGTGGCTGGCTGACCTCAAGGGCCGCTTCCGGCAGGTGCAGCTCAAGGCGGCCGTGGTCGTCAATACCGCAGTACTCGAGTTTTATTGGGACTTGGGGGCAGACATCGTGGCCCGCCAGAGCAACACGGCATGGGGGCACGGCTTTGTGACCCAGCTCAGTGCGGACCTGATGCGTGAGTTCCCCGAGATGAAAGGTTTTTCCGAACGCAATCTGAAATACATCCGGCAGTGGCGTGAGTTTTGGCAAGCCGCGCCAATTGGGCAACAGCTTGTTGCCCAATTGACCGCCATTCCCTGGGGGCACAACCTGGCCATCCTGTCCAAGTGCAAGCAGCACGAGGAGGCCACCTTCTACGTGCAAGCCACCCTCCAGAACGGTTGGAGCCGCAGCGTGCTCACGCACCAGATTGAAAGCGGCCTGTGGCAGCGCGAAGGCCGCGCCATCACAAACTTTGCACAAACCCTGCCCGCGCCCCATTCAGACCTGGCCCGGCAAGTGCTTAAAGACCCCTATGTGTTCGACTTTCTGAGCCTGACGCCCGAGCACACCGAGCGTGAGCTGGAAAGCGCGCTGATTGAACACGTCACCCAGTTCTTGCTGGAGCTGGGGGCAGGCTTTGCCTACCTTGGGCGGCAAGTACCGCTGCAAGTGGGCGAACGAGATTTCTTCATCGACCTGCTTTTCTACCATGTGCACCTGCACTGTTACGTGGTGGTGGAGCTGAAAACCGTGGACTTTGAACCCGAGTTTGCAGGCAAGCTCAACTTCTACCTCAAAGCAGTGGACGCGCAAATGCGCCAAGATGGCGACGCCCCCACCATCGGCCTGCTGCTGTGCAAAAGCAAAGACCGGCTGGTGGCCGAATACGCGCTCAGCGACATTCAAAAACCCATGGGCCTGTCCACCTACACCCTCTCGCACACCCTGCCCGAAGCCTTGCGTGGCAAGCTGCCGAGCATTGAACAGTTGGAGCAGGAATTGGGGCGGGGGAATGGCGCGGATTCGCAAGAAGCTGGGGGGCTGGGGTATGAGTTCTGAGGCATGCTTTCTTCAGGATGTTGCAGAGGTAGTGGATTCGTTACATAAGACTCCGCATTACTCGGAATTTGGTCAATCGATGGTCCGAGTGACCGACGTTAAATATGGCGAGTTAGATTTGTCTAAAACTTTCCGGGTGGATGCGGAGGTTTTTGCGGAGTTTTCTCGACGCTACAAGCCGAGCCGAGGCGACATCATCATCACTCGTGTTGGGACGTACGGTGTATTCGGCAAGGTGCTTGATACAAATTTTTGCCTTGGACAAAACACAGCCGCAATTATTCCGAAAACAATTGCGCCTGACTATCTATACGCAGTTCTGAATTCGGATTTTGTTAAGTCGCAAATTGAGTCCAGTGTCGTTGGCAGCACGCAAAAGACTTTGAGCTTAAAGGCAATCAAAGCTTTGCAAATTCCACGATTTCGGCCGTCTCAGGAACTTGTAATCGGAAGCCTTGGTGCTACTTTTGACGACCGCATCACTATCCTGCGCGAAACCAACACCACCCTCGAAGCCATCGCCCAAGCCCTGTTCAAGTCCTGGTTCGAGGACTTCGACCCCGTCCACGCCAAGATGCAAGGCCGCACCCCCGAAGGCATGGACGAAGCCACCGCCGCCCTGTTCCCCGAAAGCTTTGAAGAGTCGGAGTTGGGGGCTGTGCCGAAGGGGTGGCACATTGGTCGATTGGATGATTTGCTCGTACTGCAAAGAGGTTTTGATTTGCCAGCCCAAGACAGAACAGTGGGTGATTTTCCAATCATTGCGGCAAGTGGTCCGAGCGGGACGCATCACAAATCGATGGTGAAGGGACCAGGTGTTGTAACGGGGCGATCAGGTGTATTGGGAAAGGTTTTTTTTGAGTTAGAAGACTTCTGGCCACTGAACACCACACTTTGGGTAAAGCAATTCAAAGCGGCAACGCCTTGCTATGCGTATGAAGTTTTGCGGTTACTCGATTTCAAATCTTTCAATGCGGGTTCCGCTGTACCTAGCCTCAACCGTAACCACATTCACAGCTTGCCTTATTTACTGCCAGCGCGAGAGTGTGTGGATACGTTTGAGGTAATCGCGTCACAAATTCATAAGCGTTGTCGAGTGAATGAAAAGCAAATCCAAACGCTTGTAGATATACGTGTCGCTCTGCTTCCCCGCCTGATTTCTGGCCAATTGCGTATTCCCGTGACGCGGACTGAAATGGAAAGCGTGTGATATGACCGCCAAACCATTCAGTGACTATCTGGTATTCGTTGATGAAAGCGGCAGTCCGTCCATGGGTCGGATTGACCCCGACTTTCCATTGCTGGTGTTGGCTTTCATGATTGTTCGAAAGGATGAATACACACAGCAAGTGGTGCCAGCGGTTCAGGCGTTCAAGTTTCAACACTTTGGACACGATCAGGTCATCTTGCATGAGCGAGAAATTCGCCGCGATCTGGGGCCGTTTTCATTTCTCAAGACCCGTGCGCTCAAGCAAGCTTTTTTGGATGAATTGACGGCCATTGTTGAAAAAGTGCCATTTCACCTGGTGTCAGTGGTGATCCGAAAGGATGCGCTGCAAAAGCGCTATACCCAGCCAGAAAATCCGTACCACTTGGCATTGCAATATGGTCTGGAGCGCATCAGTGCTTTTCTGCACACGCAAGGTGAATGGCAAACGGGGTCTATCAGCAACCCCAAAGTGCATTTGGTGGTTGAGCGTCGTGGGCGAAATGAAGACGATGAACTTGAGCTGGAATTTCGCCGCATTTGTGATCGTGGCAATTTCAATCAGGAGTTGTTCGCTTTTGAGTTGATCTTTGCCGATAAGCAGTCGAACTCTTCGGGCTTGCAGTTGGCCGATCTGATAGCCAGGCCTATGGGCATGTCCGTGCTCAAACCTGATCA
>CAMAQV010000024.1 GCA_945860595.1 Comamonas sp. lk | reverse complement strand
GGTTTCCATGGGCAAAAATCCTTTGCGCGGCTCAGTGGGGGAGCGTATCTCCCACACGGTCATGCCCACCAGCATCAGGCCGATGCTGCAAAAAAACACGGTCACCGGCAGCGTCCAGGCCATCCACTCAAACATGGCGACTCCTTGTCCAGACAAAGACTACGTTCATACGCGCCCCATGGCAAAGCCCTTGGCAATGTAGTTGCGCACAAACCAGATCACGATGGCACCGGGCACGATGGTCAAAACCCCAGCCGCCGCCAGAGTGGCCCAGTCCATACCCGCGGCCGACACTGTGCGCGTCATGGTCGCCACAATGGGTTTGGCATTCACGCTGGTCAGCGTGCGCGCCAGCAACAGCTCAACCCAGCTGAACATAAAGCAGAAGAAGGCTGCCACACCAATACCAGCCTTGATGAGCGGAATGAAGATGCGGATAAAAAAGCGCGGGAAGGTGTAGCCGTCGATGTAGGCGGTCTCATCAATCTCACGTGGAATACCGCTCATAAAGCCCTCCAGAATCCACACCGCCAGCGGCACGTTGAAGAGCAGATGCGCCATGGCGACGGCAATATGCGTGTCCATCAACCCCACCGTGGTGTACAGCTGAAAAAAGGGCAAGAGAAACACCGCTGGCGGGGTCATGCGGTTGGTCAGCAGCCAGAAGAACACATGCTTATCGCCCAGAAAACGGTAGCGCGCAAACGCGTAGGCCGCCGGCAGCGCCACCAGTACCGAGATCACGGTGTTGATGGCCACATAAATCATGCTGTTGATGTAGCCGGAATACCAGGACTCGTCGGTCAGGATGGTGTGGTAGTTTTCCCAGGTGAAGTGCTGCGGGAACAGGCTGAAGCTGGCCACAATTTCGCCATTGGTCTTGAACGACATGTTCACCATCCAATACACCGGCAGCAGTGCAAAGATGATGTAGACGATCAGAAAAATCGACCGCTTCTGGAAACGGGTTTCAGCCATTGCCACCCTCCTTGGGCTGGGTGCCCACGCGCTGCATCCAGTTAAACAGCACAAAGCACAGCAGCAAAATAATCAGGAAGTAAATCAGCGAGAACGCAGCCGCCGGCCCCAGGTCAAACTGGCCCACCGCTTTTTGCGTCAGGAACTGGGACAGGAAGGTGGTCGAATTGCCCGGCCCACCGCCCGTGAGCACAAAGGGCTCGGTATAAATCATGAAGCTGTCCATGAAACGCAGCAGCACCGCAATCACCAGCACCCCGCGCATCTTGGGCAGTTGCACGTACCAGAAAACCGCCCACTTGCTGGCCCCGTCAATCCGCGCCGCCTGGTAGTACGCGTCGGGAATAGCCCGCAGCCCGGCATAGCCCAGCAAACCCACCAGCGGTGTCCAGTGCCACACGTCCATCAGCAGCACCGTCAGCCAGGCGTGGGTGGCGTTGCCGGTGTAGCTGTAATCAATGCCCATGCCTTGCAGCGCCGCCCCCATCAGACCGATGTCGGCGCGCCCGAAAATTTGCCATATCGTTCCCACCACGTTCCAGGGGATGAGCAGCGAGAGCGAAACCAGCACCAACGTAGCCGACGATTTCCAACCCGTGGCCGGCATGGACAGCGCCAGCAGAATACCCAACGGAATCTCGATCAGCAGCACCGCCAGGGAAAACTGCATCTGCCGCCACAAAGCGCCATGCAATTCTTCGTCGCGCATGATGGCCGCAAACCATTCGGTGCCGACAAAAATGCGCCGCTCCGGTGAAATGATGTCCTGCACCGAGTAATTGACCACGGTCATCAGCGGCAAGATGGCCGAGAAGGCCACGCACACCAGCACCGGCAGAATCAAAAACCAGGCTTTCTGGTTGACGGGTTTGGTGGTATCGCTCATGCCACGATCTCCTCATTCTGGTAGATGCAGCTTTTATCCCCCAGCACTCTGAACCAGACCGTTTCACCCAAAGCCGTGGCACCGGCCCCCACTGCCAGGCGGGCTTTCACGACATGCCCGTCGATGCTGGCACTCCAGATGAAATGGGTGCCCACGTCCTGCACCTGTTTCAGCACCATCGGCAAAGCACCAGGGATGTGGGGCTCCACACGCTCGACAAATTCGGGGCGCACGCCCAGCTTCAAATTGCCTGCAGGCAGGCTCTGACCCGCACGCGCTTGGCCCAGCGGTACGCCGCAGCATTTCAGGCTGTTGCCGTCGGATGTGACCGGCAAAAAATTCATCCCCGGCGAGCCGATGAAATAACCCACAAAGCTGTGGCTGGGCCGCTCGAACAATTCGGCAGCGGGGCCCATCTGCACCGCACGCCCACGCGTCATCACCACCACCTGCTGGGCAAAAGTCAAGGCCTCGACTTGGTCATGGGTGACATAAATCAGGGTCAGCTTGAGTTCGTTGTGGATTTGCTTGAGCTTGCGCCGCAGCTGCCATTTCAGATGCGGGTCAATCACGGTCAGCGGTTCATCGAAGAGCACCGCCGACACATCCGAGCGCACCAGCCCGCGTCCCAGCGAAATTTTTTGCTTGGCGTCGGCGCTCAAACCCGATGCGCGCTGGTTGAGCTGGCCGCTCATGTCCAGCATCTCGGCAATTTCACCAACCCGCTTTTTGATCTGGTCGGCGGGCACGCGCCGGTTGCGCAGCGGAAAACCCAGGTTCTCGGCCACCGTCATGGTGTCGTAAATCACCGGGAACTGGAACACCTGTGCAATGTTGCGGGCCTGCGGCGTAGCGCGGGTCACGTCCTGACCGTCAAAACGCACGGTGCCCTGCGAGGGCACCACCAGCCCCGACATGATGTTGAGCATGGTGGTCTTGCCGCAACCCGAAGGGCCGAGCAAGGCGTACGCACCGCCGTCCTCAAACGTCATCTTCAGCGGCAGCAGCGCGTAATCCTCGTCCTGCCGGGGATTGGCTTTGTAGGAATGGGCCAGATCCAGCTCAATGCGTGCCATCTCAAGCCCCTCCCCGCGCCGCGCCGCGCTGCAGATCCACCGGCGCGCGCAGGAGCGCACCCTGCGCGTCAAACAGGTACACGTCCTGCGGACTGAAATGCATGGTCACTGCGGCACCCAATTCAAAGTAATGCACGCCCACCAGTTGCGCCACCACCGCGCCCAATGGCGTACTGAGGTGGACAAAAGTGTCAGAGCCTGAAATCTCGGCCAGCTCAGCCACTCCGGCCAGCGCCACGTCGCCGGGGCGCGCCTGCACGTGCAGGGCGCTGGCGCGCAAACCGGCCGTCAAGGCACCTGCCGCCAGCGGGCCTTCCCAGGGCAGGGTCACGCTGCTGCCCAACTGTAAACCATGGTCCACGGCACGGGCCGCCAGCAAATTCATAGGCGGATCACTGAACGCGCGCGCCACGCGGATGGACTGTGGGCGCTGGAAGACCTCCGCCGTGGGGCCGTATTGCAGCAATTCGCCCGCGTCCATCACCGCCGTGTAGCCGCCTAGCAGCAAGGCCTCGCCCGGCTCGGTAGTGGCATAGACCACGGTGGAATTAGATGCCGCAAACAAGGCGGTGAGCTCGTCGCGCAATTCTTCGCGCAGCTTGTAATCCAGATTAACCAAGGGTTCGTCAAGCAGCAGCAGGGGTGCGTCCTTGGCCAGGGCGCGCGCCAAGGCTACGCGCTGCTGCTGGCCTCCGGATAGTGCCGCAGGGTAGCGGTCCAGAAACATCTCGATATGCAGCTTCTGCGCCAACGTCTGGACGCGCTGGGCGATGTCGGCGTCGCCGCGCAGCTTCAGTGGCGAGGCAATGTTGTCGAACACCGTCATGGAGGGGTAATTGATGAACTGCTGGTAGACCATGGACACATTGCGCTGACGTACCGGCACGCCCACCACGTCAACCCCGTCCACCCGCACGCTGCCGGTGGTCGGGGCGTCCAGGCCGGCCATGATGCGCATCAAGCTGGTTTTGCCCGCCCGCGTTGCGCCCAGCAAAATCGTGACCGCGCCCGGGCGCAGGGCCAAATCCAGCCCGTACAGCCAGGTTTGCGCCCCTACTTTTTTGCTGATACCCCGAAGATCCAACTCCATCACATATCCCTGCGTGTGTCTGCTGTGCTGCACTTTGGTGCAACAACGCCAGAATTATTGTTCGTATTTGTTCTTTTCTATTCGGTGTTTACCCTAGGTTTTTTCTTTTCTGTTCGATTTAAAGTCGCAGCATGAACCCCAACCCCCGCCAACTGACCTTGATGGACGTGGTGAAAACCCAGGGATCGGTCACGGTCGAACACCTGGCCGACACGCTGGGCGTGACCCTGCAAACCGTGCGCCGCGATGTGCAGCGCCTGGCCGACGAGGGCTTGCTGGCGCGTTTCCATGGCGGCGTGCGGGTGCCCAGTTCCACAGTGGAGAACATTGCCTACCGCCAACGGGAGGTGCTGAACGCCCCGGGCAAAGCCAGCATTGCCCGCGCCGTCGCCGCCGCCGTACCCAATGGGTGCTCGCTAATACTGAACATCGGCACCACAGTGGAAGCCATTGCGCGCGAGCTGATCAACCACAGCGGGCTGCGGGTGATCACCAACAACCTGAACGTGGCCAGCATCTTGAGCGCCAACCCACAGTGCGAAGTCATCGTGGTAGGCGGCGTGGTGCGCGCGCGCGACCGCGGCATCGTGGGCGAGGCGGCGATGGACTTCATCCGCCAGTTCAAGGTCGACATCGCCCTGATCGGCATATCGGCGATTGAGCCCGATGGCTCGCTGCGCGACTTTGACTTCCGCGAGGTCAAGGTCTCCCAAAGCATCATCGCCCACGCCCGAGAAGTCTGGCTGGCAGCCGATAGCAGCAAGTTCACGCGTTCGGCCATGGTCGAAGTAGCGCCCCTGTCGGCCATTGACCGCCTGTTCAGCGACGCCACTCCGCCCGAACCCTTTCCGCAACTGCTGGCCGACTCGCAGGTGCGCTTCGAGCTGGCGTCTTCCTGAACAACCGGCAGCAAAGGCACAACCGCCATGACCTACATCCTCGCACTGGACCAAGGTACCACCAGCTCGCGCAGCATCGTGTTCGATGCGCGCGGCCATATCGTCGCCATCGCGCAGCAGGAGATCCAGCAGATCTACCCGCAACCGGGCTGGGTGGAACATAAGCCGCTGGAAATCTGGTCCAGCCAGCTGGCCACCGCCCGCCAGGTCCTGGCCAAAGCCGGCATCACGGCCGCGCAACTGCGTGCCGTGGGCATTACCAACCAGCGCGAAACCACGGTGGTGTGGAACCGGCACACCGGTCAGCCGATCTACAACGCCATCGTTTGGCAGGACCGCCGGGCTGAACCCGCCTGCGCAGCCTTGCGCGCGCAGGGCATGGCCCCGGTCATCCAACAAAAAACCGGCTTATTGGTTGACGCCTATTTCTCCGGCACCAAGCTACAGTGGATCCTGGACAACGTGGACGGCGCGCGCGCCCAAGCGGCAGCCGGTGACTTGCTGTTCGGCACCGTCGACTGCTGGCTGTTGTGGCAGCTCACCGGCGGCGCGGTCCACGCCACCGACGTCAGCAACGCCGCGCGCACCATGCTTTTCAATGTGCACCACAACACCTGGGACACCGAGCTGCTGGACGCGCTGCGGATTCCGGCGGCGCTGATGCCGCAGATCCAGGCCAGCGCCAGCCTGTTCGGTGAAGTGCAGGCCACGCACCTAGGCCACGCCCTGCCGGTAGGCGGCATGGCCGGTGACCAGCAAAGCGCGCTGTTCGGCCAGGCCTGCTTCAGCGCCGGCATGGCCAAAAACACCTACGGTACCGGCTGCTTCATGCTGATGCACACCGGCACGCAGTTCCAGACATCGGCCAACGGCCTGATCACCACCAGCGCAGCGCAGCCCAGCGCCGTGCCCGAATTCGCCCTGGAAGGCAGCGTCTTCGTCGGCGGGGCGGTGGTGCAGTGGCTGCGCGACGGCCTGGGCGCGATCCAAAGTAGCGCCGAGGTGCAGGCGCTGGCCGAGTCGGTGCCTGATAACGGCGGCGTGATGGTGGTCCCGGCGTTTACCGGCCTGGGCGCGCCGTACTGGAACCCGGAGGCGCGCGGCACTATCACCGGGCTGACGCGCGGCAGCACCCGCGCCCACATCGCCCGTGCGGCTCTGGAGAGCATCGCCTTCCAAAGCGCCGCACTGCTGCTGGCCATGGCGCGCGACGCGCAGGCCGCCGGGGCCGCGCCACTGCGCGAACTGCGGGTGGACGGCGGCGCCTGTGTCAACAATTTGCTGATGCAGTTTCAGGCCGATCTGCTCGGTATCCCCGTACTGCGCCCGCAGGTGACCGAAACGACCGCGCTGGGTGCGGCCTATCTGGCTGGCTTGAGCACCGGCGTCTACCGCAGCACCGAAGACATCTCCCAGCTTTGGCAAATCGAACGCCGTTTTGAGCCGTCCATCAGCGCCGACGCCGCCGCCATGCTAATGCAGCGCTGGGAGCGCGCCGTGCGCCAGACGACCGCCACCTGACGCTACGCCACAAGCGCGTGCTCAGCCACCGCACAGCGCCGACCGCAACTGCCAGTCTCTGGGCAGGCAGAGGCCGACCATCACCGTGCACAATGGAACATTGGTCTTCTATCACTACATGAGGAGTCGCGATGAAACTGCTTTTGCAAACGAATACGGTCTTGCGCAGCGCGCTACTGGTGCTAGGCACGGCATACAGCCTAGCCACGCCCCTGGCGGCGCTGGCCGATGGCTACCCGGAACGCCCCATCAAATTTGTCGTGCCCTACCCGCCCGGCGGCGGCACCGATGTGGTCGCGCGCATCGTGCAGCCCCGGCTGCAGGCGGTGCTGGGCCAGTCCATCGTGATCGAGAACAAGGGTGGGGCTGGCGGTTCGCTGGGTACCGACGTGGTTGCCAAAGCGGCACCCGACGGCTACACCGTGCTGTTCACCCTGAGCTCGCACACCATCAACCCGGCGATATTCCCCAAGCTGCCCTACGACACGCTGAAAGACTTTGAGCCCGTTGGACTGGTCGCCTCGTTACCGCAGCTACTGGCGGCCAACCCCGGCGTGCCGGTGCGCACGGTAGCCGATCTGGTGGCGCAGGCCAAGGCCGCACCCGACAAGTTTTCCTTCGCCTCGGTGGGCAACGGCTCGCCCGGCCATTTGGCCGGTGAGTTGATGGTGATCCGCACCGGCGCGCAGATGGTGCACATCCCCTACCGTGGCGGCGGCCCGGCTGTCACTGACGTGATGGGCGGCCAGGTGCCGCTGATCTGGGTCTCGATTCCCGCTGCCGCACAGCAGGTCAAGGCCGGTAAATTGCGCGCGCTGGCGGTCTCCACGCTCAAACGCAGCCCCGCTTTCCCGGATGTGCCCACCATGCAGGAAGCCGGTGTTGCCGACTTTGAAGTCGACTCCTGGTACGCCATGCTGGTGCCGGCCAAAACGCCACGCGCCATCGTTGAGAAGCTGAACAAGGCGCTGAATACCGTGCTGTCCGAGCCTGCAACCCGCAACCAGTTGCTCGAGCAAGGTGCCGACGCCGTGGGTGGCACGCCCGAGGCGCTGGCCAAGGTGATTGCCGCTGAGCTGCCCAAATGGGCCAAGCTGGCCAAAGACGCCAACATCAAAGCCGACTGAATGGCGCACACCCCTGACGCTACGGCGCTAGCCGCCAACCCGGAAGTTGCTGGACTGGTCGCACGGGCGCGGGCGGCCCAGACCATTGCCAATGGCTATGACCAGGCGCGCGTCGACGAACTGGTCGCCGCCGCTGGCTGGGCCATCATCGAACCGGAGCGCAACCGTGCCCTGGCCGAGTTGGCCGTATCGGATACCGGCGTCGGCAATGTGGAAGACAAGGTCCGCAAAAACTACCGCAAGACCCTGGGTCTGTTGCGCGATCTGCAGGGGGCCCCATCAGTCGGCGTGATTGCCGAGGACCTCGCCAAGGGCATCACCGAAATCGCCCGCCCGGTGGGCGTGGTCTGCGCGGTCACGCCATCAACCAACCCGGCGGCCACACCGGCCAACAAGATCATCAACGCGCTCAAGGGGCGCAACGCCGTGGTCATCGCGCCCTCACCCAAGGGCTGGGCCACCTGCGCCAAATTGCTGGAATACATCCACGCCGCCTTTGACCGCATCGGCGCACCGCGTGATCTGGTACAGGTGCTGCCGCAGCCGATTGGCAAAGCCGCCACGCTGGCCTTGATGGCGGCCTGCGACCTGGTCGTGGCCACCGGATCGCAAGCCAATGTCCGCGCCGCCTATGCCAGCGGCACGCCGGCTTTTGGTGTGGGCGCGGGCAATGTGGCCGGCATCGTGGACGAGACCGCGGATCTGGAATTGGCGGCGGCGCGCATCCTGCGCTCCAAGACTTTTGACAACGCCACCAGTTGCTCTTCGGAGAACAGCATCGTGGTGTTGGATGCGGTGCGTGCGCCGCTGCTGGCGGCACTGCAAGCCGGCGGTGCGGTGCTGCTGAGCGCCGATCAAAAAGCCGAGTTGCAAGCGCTGATGTGGCCGCAAGGCAAGCTGTCCAACGCTGTGATCGGGCAGAACGCCACGGTGATCGCCGAGCGCGCCGGCTTGGCCGGGATTGCCGCGCTGCAACCCCGCGTGCTGCTGGTCGAAGAAGACAGCGTGGGCGAGAAACACCCCTTCTCAGGCGAGAAGCTCAGCCCGGTGCTCAGTGTTTACGCAGCGGCGGATTTTGAGCAAGCCATGCAGCGGGTCGAGCAGATTTACGCTTTCCAAGGCGCGGGGCATTCGGTGGGTTTGCACAGCGCACTGCACCACCGTGCGCTGGATCTGGGCCTGCGCCTGCCGGTGTCGCGCGTGATCGTGGACCAGGCGCATTGCATCGCCACCGGCGGCAGTTTTGACAACGGTTTGCCGTTTTCGCTCAGCATGGGTTGCGGCACCTGGGGCAAAAATAATTTCTCTGACAACATGAACTACCGTCACTACCTCAACATCACCCGCGTGGCCCGCCCGATACCCGAGCGCATGCCCTCGGAGGACGATGTGCTGGGCGGCTACTTCAGCAAGTACGGGCGCACATGAACCCGCATGCAAGCGTGCGTTGGCTGATTGCGCAGCAGGCACAGGCGCAACCGCAAGCGCTCTACGCCCTGGCCACCGAAAGCGCGGACCGCATGGATTACGCCGGCTTGGAACAGCAATGCCAGCGCGTGGCCACACTGCTGATCGCGCAGGGCACGCAGCCGGGCGACACGGTCTCGCTGGTCATGCCCAACGGCCTGAACACCCTGCGCTTGCTGCTCGGTGCGCTGCACGGCGGCTGGTGCGTCAACCCGGTAAACCTGCTGTCCAGCGCCGAGCAGATGCGCTACGTGCTGGACCACAGCGACTGCAAATTGGTGATCGCCAGCCCGGAATGGGCGGACACCGTGCGCGCGGTGATTGCCACGCTGGCGAGGCCGGTGGCGCTGCTGGTGTGCAGCGCCGACTTCGACGCTGCGCACGACCCGCTGCCGGAAAACGCCACGGTGACGCCGGATCCCGCAGCCGATGCCATGGCTTTGCTGATGTACACCTCGGGCACCACGGGCGTACCCAAAGGCGTGGTGCTCACCCAAGCCAATCTGGCTGCGAACGCGCACAGCATCAGCCGCGAACACGGGCTGGCCCCGCACGACCGCGTGCTGGCCGTGCTCCCGCTCTACCACATCAACGCCTTTGCAGTAACCATGCTGGCCCCGCTGGCCCACGGCGGCAGCCTGGCCATGCCGCCGCGCTTTTCAGCGGGCAGTTTCTGGCAGCAGGCCACTGGCAGCGCCTGCACCTGGATCAATGTGGTGCCGACCATGATCTCGTACCTGCTCGAAGGTGCAACGCCAGCACAGGAATCGTTGCGCGGCATCCGCTTTTGCCGTAGCGCATCGGCCGCTTTGCCGCCCGCGCATCTGCAAGCTTTTGAGACGCGCTTTGGTATTGGCGTGATCGAAACCATGGGCCTGACCGAGACGGTTGCGCCCGCGTTCTCTAACCCACTGGAGCCAGCGCTGCGCAAGCTGGGTTCGGTCGGACGCGCGTCAGGATGCGAGGCCTGCGTGATCGACGCGGGCTTGCAGCCCGTGCCCGACGGCGGCACCGGCGAAATCGCCATCCGGGGCCCGCAGGTGATGCGCGGCTATTACAAAAATGAGGCAGCCACGCAAGCCAGCTTCACGCCCGACGGCTGGCTGCGTACCGGTGACCTGGGGCACCGCGACGCGGATGGTTTTTTCTTCGTCACCGGGCGCATCAAAGAGCTGATCATCAAGGGCGGCGAGAACATCGCGCCGCGTGAGATTGATGAAGTGCTGCTGCGCCACCCCGCCGTGCTGGACGCTGCGGCCACCGGCATCCCCGATACGCATTACGGGCAGGACATCATGGTGTGCGTTGTTCTGCGCGAAGGACAAGCGGCCGACGAGGCCGCGCTGCGCGACTTTTGCACCACGCACCTGGGCCGTTATAAGACGCCCAAGGTGTTCCACTTTGTGAGCGACCTACCGCGCGGGCCGTCGGGCAAAGTGCAGCGGCTCAAGCTGCCGGATTGGGTAGCGCGCAGCGCCTGACAGCGCAACGCGGCGTTTAGGCCAAGGCCTTGCTCAGCTGGTAGATGCCAAACACCAGCAAGGCCAACGCCGATACACCCAGCATGCTGCGCTTGATGCCCGCGCCAAAGCGGGCAGCCAAGCCAAACACCAACACGATAGCCGCCAGACCGCAGACGATGGTCGCGTAAAACCCGCCCAAAAAAGCCAGCCCGTGCGCGGGCGACTCGCGCCAACCGGCCACCAGCACCGGTCCGGTCACCAAGGTCCAAAAAATATACGGCCCGGGGCTCAGCATATTCATCACCACCGCCTTGCCGATATGCCGCGTGGGCATCGCCACCGGCTGCTCTTGCGCCTGCGGGTCCATGGCGCGCCAGGCGCGGAACGAGCCGAAGGCCAAATACACAATAAACACACCGCTCACGCCGTACAGGACCTGCTCCATCCAGAGCGGCACCTGGCTCAGCACCAGCAAACACAGCGCGATGATGGGCCCATCGCTAATGAGTGGCGCCAGGGCAGACGGCAGCGTGCGCCGCCATCCATGGCTGATGGATTGCGAGATCAAATAGGTCTGAAACGGGCCGGGCTGGGAGGCGGCGGCGAAGCCGAACGCTGCGCCTTGGAGGAGGTAGAGCCACATACCTGTCAACGCCCCAAGACCGCCGCCAAAGCCACCCCCGTATGCGTACCCAGCCGCACCACGTCTTCCGGCGTGGCCGCTGCCACCACGCGCCCGCCGCCATTGCCGCCGTCGGGGCCGAGGTCGATGACCCAGTCGGCTTCGGCGATCACGTCCAGGTCGTGTTCGATGACGACCACGCTGTGGCCGCCGCGCACCAGGCGGTGCAGCACGTGGATGAGTTTTTCCACATCAGCCATATGCAAGCCTACGGTGGGTTCGTCCAGCACGTACAGGGTGTGCGGCACTTTTTGGCCGCGGCGGGTGATGTCGTCGCGCACCTTGCTGAGTTCGGTCACCAGCTTGATACGTTGCGCCTCGCCGCCGCTGAGCGTGGGCGAGGGCTGGCCCAGCGTGAGGTAGCCCAAGCCCACGTCCTTGAGCAGTTGCAGCGGATGGGCGATCACCGGCATGGCGGCGAAGAAGTCGACGGCTTCGTCCACTTCCATTTGCAGCACTTCGCCGATGTTCTTGCCACGCCAGCTGACCGCCTGCGTTTCGGGGTTGAAGCGCGCACCCTTGCAGGTTTCGCACAGCACTTTCACGTCGGGCAAGAAGCTCATGCCGATGGTGCGTATGCCCTGGCCTTCGCAGCCAGGGCAGCGGCCTTCGCCGGTGTTGAAGCTGAAGCGGTTGGCAGCGTAGCCGCGTGCCTTGGCCTCTAGCGTATCGGCAAACAGTTTGCGGATGGTGTCCCAAAAGCCGATGTAGGTCGCGGGGCACGAACGCGGCGTTTTGCCAATCGGGGTTTGGTCGACTTCGAGTACGCGGTCTATGGCTTCAAAGCCGGTGACGCGGCTGCAACCGATCAAGGCGGGCGTCTTGCCCGCAGCCAGCGCGTCGCGTCCGGCTTTGGTGCTGCGCTGTTGCACCAGCGCCTGCACATTGGCCAGCAACACATCGCGCGCCAGCGTGGATTTGCCGGAGCCGCTGACGCCGGTGATGGCCACCAGGCGCTGCAAGGGCACGCGCACGGTGACTTTTTGCAGGTTGTGCAGATGGGCCTGGTGTACGGTCAGCCAGCCTGCGCCGCTGTCAGCGTCTGGCGCAGCATGGGCGGTGGCGTCCACGCTGCGCCGGGCTTGCATCGGGTGGCGCATGGCGTGCAGCAGGTAGCGCCCGGTCTGCGAATCCGCCGCGTTTTGCACATCGGCCACCGAGCCCTGGGCCACCAGACGCCCGCCGCGTTTGCCCGCACTAGGCCCGATGTCGATGATGTGGTCGGCCGCGCGTATGGTGTCCTCGTCGTGCTCCACCACCACCAGCGTGTTTCCTTTGTCGCTCAAAGATTTGAGCGCGCCCAGCAGGATTTTGTTGTCGCGTGCGTGCAGGCCGATGGTGGGCTCGTCCAGCACATAGCAGACGCCCTGCAAATTGCTGCCCAGTTGCGCGGCCAGGCGGATGCGCTGCGCCTCGCCACCGCTGAGCGTGGGCGCGCCCCGGTCCAGCGTGAGGTAACCCAGACCCACCTCTTCCAAAAACTCCAGACGGCTTTTGATCTCGGGGATCAGGTCGCGCGCGATGTCGGCTTCACGCGGGCTCAAGGTTCCGCCGCTTTGCAGTTGCTGCACCCAGATGCGCACATCGGACACGCTCAGGGCCGCGATGTCGGCAATGCCCACACCGTTGAAGCGCACCGCGCGCGCTACGGGGTTTAAGCGGCTGCCCTGGCAGCGCGGGCAGGCGGTATCGACCAAGTCTTCGATGTCGGCCTCGGCGAAGGTGTGTTCGCGCCCGCCGTTGTCTTCGCGCACCGTGTCGTCAAAGACTTTGCGCTGTTCTTTGGTCAGCGCCAGGCCGGTGCCCACGCAATCGGGGCACCAGCCGTGTTTGCTGTTGTAGCTGAACAGACGCGGATCGAGCTCGGCGTAGCTGGTGGAGCAGACCGGGCAAGCGCGCTTGGTGGAAAACACCGCACAGCGGCCCACGCCCGCGGTGCTGCCGGCCTCCATGGCGTCCAGCAAGCCGCCGAGTTCGCTCATCACCATGACCACGCCTTTGCCGTGGGTCAGGGCCTGCGACAGCGCCTCGCGCAGTGCAGCCTCGTTGGCCGGGTCCACGTCCAGGCTGATGACGGGCAGCTCAATATGATGTTCCTTGAAACGGTCAATGCGCGGGAAACCGGTGGTCGGCAAAAACTCGCCGTCCACCCGCAAGTGCGTGAAGCCGCGCGGGCGCGCCCAGTCGGCCAGTTCGGTGTACACGCCCTTGCGCCCGACGACCAGCGGGGCAAGCAGGCCGATGTGCTGGCCACGAAAGTTTTTGAGCAACTGCGCGGCAATGCTGTCCGCACTTTGCGGCGCGACCGCAGCGCCGTCGGCCGTGCAATGCTGCACGCCGAGCTTGACGTAGAGCAGGCGCAGAAAGTGCCAGACCTCGGTAGTCGTGCCGACGGTGGACTTGCGCCCGCCCCGGCTCAAACGCTGCTCAATCGCCACGGTGGGCGGAATGCCGTACACCGCGTCCACCTCGGGGCGGCCAGCTGGCTGCACGATGGCGCGGGCGTAGGCGTTCAGGCTTTCCAGATAACGGCGCTGGCCTTCGTTGAACAAAATATCAAAGGCCAATGTGGATTTGCCCGAACCGCTCACGCCGGTCACCACGCTGAAACGTCCACGCGGAATATTGACCGACAGCGCCTTGAGGTTGTGCTCTTTGGCGTTGACGATGCGGATGTCCTGCGAGAGCGCCTCGCGCGCGGCCAGCCGCTGGTCTGCCGCATCGCGGGTGGCGCGCAGATAGGCCGGGCTGGCCTCTTGCACGGTGTGCACCACGCCCATGGCGGCAGCGTAGTCGCGCAGGGCTTTGCCGGTATGGCTGCTGGGGTGCAGCAAGACCTCCTCGGGCGTGCCGCAGGCCACCACCTGGCCACCGCCCTCGCCGCCTTCGGGCCCCAGGTCAATCAGCCAGTCGCTGGCGCGGATCACGTCCAGGTTGTGTTCGATCACCAGCAGCGAATGCCCGGCGTCCAGCAGTTTGCGCAGCGCGCGCATGAGTTTGGCGATGTCGTCAAAGTGCAGCCCGGTGGTCGGCTCGTCCAACATGAACAGCGTGCCCCGGCGCGCCAGACTTTGGCGGCTCGACGTGGCGGACTTGGCAGCCTCGGCCAGAAACCCGGCGAGCTTCAAGCGCTGCGCTTCGCCACCCGACAGCGTGGGCACGGGCTGACCGAGCTTGACGTATTCCAGGCCCACATCGACGATGGGTTGCAGCGCACGCAGCACCTCGCGGTCCTGCGCGAACACCTGCACGGCTTCGCTGACGGTCAGGTCCAGCACGTCAGCCACGTTCAAAAAAGAATGGGAATCTGACCCCGATTGATTTTGTTGGCGCTCGATGCGCACTTCCAGAATTTCGGGGCGGTAGCGTTGGCCGTCGCAGTCGGGGCAGCGCAGGTAGACATCGCTCAAGAACTGCATTTCAACGTGCTCGAAGCCCGAACCACCGCAGGTGGGGCAGCGGCCGTCGCCACTATTGGCGCTGAATTTGGAGGCGGTGTAGCCGCGCTCGCGCGACAGAGCGGCGTTGGCAAAAAGTTCGCGGATCGCGTCCCAGGCACCGACAAAACTGACCGGGTTGGAGCGCGCGGTTTTGCCAATGGGTGACTGGTCGACGAACACCACCTCACCCAGCAACTCGGCACCCAGCAGGCGGCTGTGCGCGCCGGGGGTTTCGGTGGATTTACCGAAGTGGCGCAAAAGCGCCGGGGCCAGCACGTCCTGAACCAAGGTGGACTTGCCCGAACCACTGACGCCGGTAATGCAGACCAGGCGTTGCAGCGGGATCTCGATGTCCACGTTTTTGAGGTTGTGCGCGCTCACACCCTCCAGCACCAAGCGCGGCGTGTTGTCGCCCACCATGCGCTTGAAACCCATGCCCACCTGCTTCCGCCCGCCCAGGTAAGCGCCAGTCAAGGTATCGGCGCTTTTCAGGTCTTCGGTGCTGCCGTCGAACACAATCTGCCCGCCTTTTTCGCCAGGGCCCGGGCCCATGTCGATCATGCGGTCGGCCGCCAGCATCACCGCAGGGTCATGCTCCACCACCACCAGGGTGTTACCCGCATCGCGCAGGCGCTGCATGGCCACGATGATGCGGTGCATGTCGCGCGGGTGCAGGCCGATGCTGGGCTCGTCCAGCACAAACAAGGTGTTGACCAGCGAGGTGCCCAAAGCCGTAGTCAGGTTGATACGCTGCACCTCGCCGCCGCTGAGCGTGCGGCTTTGGCGGTCCAGCGTGAGGTAGCCAATACCGACCTCGCACAGGTATTTCAGGCGGGTGGTGATTTCTTCTAGCAAGAGTTTCAGGGTTTTGGTTTCTGCCTCCGATGTGGCCGGGAGCGCGGACAGGGCGGGCTCTTCATGGTGCGGGCACAAATCGCCGCCCGCCCTGTCCGCGCTCCCTGGACTATTGGTCTGCAAAGAATCAAAAAACCGCCGCAAGCGGTCCAAGGGCATCAGCATCATGTCGTGCAGGCAAAGACCCGGCAGGCTTTCCAATTGCGCACGGCTCCACTGGACACCCTGGGGCAGAAAACGTTGGGCGGGGGGTAGCACCGCGTCGGCCTGCGCTTTAGTGCCGATGCGCCATAGCAGGCTCTCGGTCTTCAAACGCGCGCCACCGCAGGTCTGGCACGGCGTGTAGCTGCGGTACTTGGAGAGCAGCACCCGGATGTGCATCTTGTAGGCCTTGGTCTCCAGATACTCGAAGAAGCGGTCTATGCCGTACCACTGCTGGTTCCATTTGCCCGTCCAGCCCGGCGCGCCTTTAATCACCCACTCCTGCTGCGAAGGTGTGAGCTTGTACCAGGGCGTGTCGCGGGGAATGCCAGCGGTCTCGGCGTGGCGCATCAGGTCGTCCTGGCATTCCTTCCAGGCGGGGGTTTGAATGGTTTTGATGGCACCGGCGCGCAGCGTCAACTTGTCATTCGGAATCACCAGCCCGTAATCCACCCCCACCACCCGCCCGAAGCCGCGACACACCTCGCACGCCCCCACCGCCGAGTTGAACGAAAACATGGACGCAATCGGCTCCTGGTAACGCAGATCACTGGCCGGGCAATGCAGCCCGGTCGAAAAACGCCAAGCCGCTAAATCGGGGTCAGATTCCAATTGTTTTTCGGTGGTTTCGGCCACCGGGTAGACGGTCAAGCGCCCACCGCCGCGCTTGAGGGCGATTTCCAGCGCTTCTAGTACGCGGGCACGCTCCGCGCTGGACAGGCGGAAGCGGTCAGCCACCACATCAAGCAATTTGCGCCCACCCAGGAGGCGCTCGCCATGCACACGCGTGAAGCCGCTGGCGCTCAGCCATTGCGTCAATTCTTCGGCGCTGGTGGCTGCGGGAAGCTCCACGGGAAAGGTGACGACCACGCGCGGATCCTGCGCCGCCTCGGCGCGGCGCAAGAGCTCAGCGTAAATAGAGTCCGGGGTGTCATGCTGCACCGGCAAGGCCGTAGCACTGTCAAACAAATGGCCAGCGCGGGAGAACAGCAGCTTGAGGTGGTCGTTCAACTCGGTCATGGTGCCGACCGTGGACCGGCTGGAACGGACCGGGTTGGTCTGGTCGATCGCGATGGCCGGGGGCACGCCATCGACCCGGTCCACGGCCGGTTTATCCATGCGGTCCAGAAACTGGCGCGCATAGGCCGAAAACGTTTCCACATAGCGGCGCTGGCCTTCGGCGTACAGCGTGTCGAAGACCAGGCTGGACTTGCCCGAACCGCTGGGGCCGGTGACCACCGTCAGCTCGCCGGTGCGGATGTCCAGATCCAGGTTCTTCAGGTTGTGCTGCCGTGCGCCGCGGATGCGGATCGTGCCGTGGGACATAGGGAGGGGTGCTCAAACGTGGGGACAGGCATTCTAGGCAAGCGCCATGTCAGCCCGCTCGGACGCAAAAAAGCCCCCGGGCTGACCAGCGCGGGGGCTATGGGCCTTGGCCGCAAGCGGCTCAGTCGTCTGCGTAAATGTCCACGTCTTTGGTTTCCTGGATAAACAGCGTACCAATCACCACGGTGATACCGGCCACGATGATGGGATACCAAAGGCCGTTGTACATATTGCCAGTCTGCGCCACGATTGCGAAGGCCGTGGTGGGCAGCAGACCGCCAAACCAGCCATTGCCGATGTGGTACGGCAGGCTCATGGAGGTGTAGCGGATGCGGGTGGGGAACATTTCCACCAGCATGGCGGCAATCGGGCCGTAGACCATGGTCACTAGCAAGACCAGGTAGGTCAGGATGATGACCACCGTCAGCTTGTCGAACTTGGCCATGTCGGCTTTGGCGGGGTAGCCTGCGGTCTTCAGTGCCGCGTTGAGTTTGCCGGTCAGGGTTGCGTCCTTGGCGGTTTTTTCGCCGCTTAGCGCCTTCAGGCTGGTAGCGGCTGCCGCGATGGCTTTGGGATCTTGCGGGTCCGCAGCTGTCAGGTCAGCCAGCTTCTTCTCGGCAGCGGCCTTGGCAGCGGCGAAGTCTTCGGGCGTGATGACCGTAGTCAACTCGGTCTCGCCGATTTTGATCACCGCAGGCACGCCAGGGGCACCTGCAATATTGTCATAGCTCACCGATGCGGATGCCAGTTTTTGCTTGGCGATGTCGCACGAGGACGTGAACTTCTTGGTGCCGGTCGGGTTGAACTGGAATGAACATTCAGCCGGGTCGGCAGTGACCGTGACCTTGGCGCTGGCTTGCGCCGCCGCCAGATCCGGGTTGGCCGCTTTGGTCAGCGCGGTGAACACGGGGAAATAGGTGAACACCGCCAGCGCGCAACCCAGCAGGATGATGGGCTTGCGACCGATGCGGTCGGACAAGGCACCAAATACGATGAAGAAAGGCGTGCCGATCACCAGCGAAATCGCCACCATGATGTTGGCGGTTGGGCCGTCTACTTTCAGCGCCTGGGTCAGGAAGAACAGTGCGTAAAACTGGCCGGTGTACCAGACCACCGCCTGGCCGGCGGTCAAGCCGACCAGCGCCAAAATCACAATCTTGAGGTTTTTCCACTGACCGAAGGATTCGCTCAAGGGGGCTTTGGATGTCTTGCCTTCCGCCTTCATCTTGGCGAACGCGGGGGACTCATTCATGCTGAGGCGGATATAGACCGACACGCCGAGCAGGAAAATCGAGACCAGGAAAGGAATGCGCCAGCCCCACTCAGCAAAGGCTTCTTCGCCAATCGAGGTGCGCACACCCAGGATCACGATCAATGACAGGAACAAGCCCAGCGTTGCCGTGGTCTGGATCCAGGCCGTATACGCACCGCGCTTGCCGTGGGGCGCGTGCTCGGCCACATAGGTGGCAGCACCGCCGTATTCACCCCCCAAGGCCAAACCTTGCAGCATGCGCAGGGCGATCAAAATGACCGGGGCGGCCACGCCGATCGAGGCATAGGAGGGCAGGACGCCGACGATGAACGTCGACAAACCCATGATCAAAATCGTCACCAAAAAGGTGTACTTGCGGCCGATCATGTCGCCCAACCGGCCGAACATCAGCGCGCCAAAAGGCCGCACGATGAAACCGGCGGCAAATGCCAGTAAAGCGAAGATGAAAGCCGAGCCCTCGTCCAAGCCTCCGAAGAATTGCTTGGCGATGATGGCGGCCAAGGATCCGTACAGATAAAAGTCGTACCACTCAAATACGGTACCGAGCGAGGACGCGAAGATGACCTTCTTTTCCTCCGACGACATGGGACGATCTGCAACTGCTTCCATGGACTGCTCCTGAATCATTGTGATGGACCTCGAAATCAAGGCCTGCGCAATTGTTCAAGCGGGCACTGACCCACCACTTACGTGAAGCTAACCGCAGCTTGCGCCGGACTGACCCGTAGCTGACGAAGTCGGTACTTACCCTCGGGCCAGATGCCGCATGGTGGACTACGGGGTCTTGCGCCGAGGAATACCGTAGGGCACCTCGGCTGCGGCCTGCCATGGCGCGGCATCCAATACCGGGTCGTTTTCAAGATATGCGCGCAGCATGGGCAAGGCGTCCAAGCCCCAGAACACGCGGTCATCGACGGCATAGGATGGCACGCCGAAGACACCGGCTGCGATGGCCTCTTGCGTGTGCTGCGTGAGCCGATCTTTGGCAGCTTGGGGCTCCAGATACGGGGCGCGGGCAGCGTGCAATGCGGCGGCCAAATCGACAAGGCGTGCCGGGTCTGCTGCGTCCGCACCACCCACCCAGACATGGCGGAAGATGGTTTCGCAGACATAGCGGTTGGGCTCCCCCGCAGGATCGGTGGCCACCGCCAGACGCAGCAAGGGCAAGGGATTGAAAGGATGCGCCGCCGGCATCGCAAACGGGATGCCTTTGGTATGCGCCAGCCACTGCGTCTGCCGGTACACCCACTCGCGTTTGCCCGGTAACTCGGCCGGCCCCAACTGCCCGGTGTGCTGCAACAAGCCGCCGAAGAACACCGGCTTGTAGCGCACGGAGTACGACAAACCGGCCAGCGCCCGGGGCAACTCCTCAAACGCCAAATAGGCGTAGGGCGAAATAAAGTCGAAGTAAAAAGTGATGGTCTTCATGCTGCGGGCTCCTTCAAGCGAAGGGCAATAAGGCCCCAGACTGCGCGCTTGTCGTCGTCACTGCTGTTGGCCCAGGCACCAATCTCGTCGAGGCTACGCAAGCATCCGATGCACCAGCGCGTAGCCGGGTCGATCTTGCACACCGAAATACAGGGCGAGGGCGGCGCATAACGCGACTGCACCGCATCGCCCACGCGGGCCGCGAGCAGGTGTTTGTAGCGGTCGGCTACGGCAATGGGGCGGCGCATATCAGGTCGTCCTTTGGCGTTGTGCAAGCAAAGCGGTGGCAGCCCGCGACAGCGTAGGGCGGTTCAAAAAAGCGCTGATGTATGCGCCCGCATCGACCAAGGCTTCCAGATCAATGCCAGTCTCAATACCCATGCCATGCAGCATGTAGACCACGTCTTCGGTCGCCACATTACCGGTGGCACCTTTGGCGTAGGGGCAGCCGCCCAGACCGGCCACCGATGTGTCGAAGTGCCACACGCCCATCTCCAAAGCCGCAAGTGTGTTGGCCAGTGCCTGCCCGTAGGTGTCATGGAAATGACCGATAACCGCGTCGATGTGGAAGTGCGTAAGCACCGCTTCCATCGCCGCCTGCACCGCACGCGGCGTGCCCACGCCAATGGTGTCGGCCACACTGACCTGCTGCACGCCGATCTCGCGCATCAAACCCGCTACCAAGCCCACACGCGCGGGCGCTACCCCACCCTCATACGGACACCCCACCGCACACGAGATAGCCCCGCGTACCGCCACGCCCGCCGCCAGCGCAGCAGCCACCACCGGCCGAAAGCGCTCGATGCTCTGCGCAATCGAGCAGTTGATGTTTTTCTGGCTGAAGGCTTCACTGGCCGCGCCGAACACCACAATCGTGTCGGCACGCGCAGCCAATGCGGCTTCCAAGCCCTGCATATTCGGAACGAGGGCGGCGTAGCGCACATCGCCTTTCCGGGGGATGCCGCGCATCACTTCGGCGTTATCCGCCATCTGCGGCACCCACTTGGGGCTGACAAAGCTGGTGACCTCTATGTCTTTCAGACCCGCTGCTTGCAAGCGCTGCACCAGTTCGATCTTGACGGCGGCGGGCACAGGCTGCTTTTCGTTCTGCAGACCGTCACGGGGGCCGACGTCGGTGAGGTGGACGAAGCGCGGAATTGCCATAGCCGTTCAGTATCCGCGCTGCATGTCGACCACTCCGGCAATCGCCTCACCCCGCTCCAACGCACGCAGCTTGCCGCTGATCTGCGCCACGGTTTCCTGGAATAGGGTACGCGCGGCGGTGTGTGGCGTGATGGTGATGCGGCTATCGCTCCAAAACGGGTGGTCGGCGGGGAGCGGCTCCTGGCGGAACACGTCGAGCACGGCGGCGGCAAGCTGCCCGCCATCCAGCAAGGGCTGCAGGTCTTCCTCCACCAAATGCCGACCGCGCGCCACGTTGATCAGCACGGCACCGCGCTGCAACTGCGACAGCGTGCTGCGGTTCAAGATGCTCTCGGTCTCGGCGGTCAGCGGCAGCATATTGACCAGCACGCGCGTGCCTCTCAAAAAAGGCGCAAACCCTTCCGAAGCGCTGAAGCATTCCACGCCCGTAATCTGCTTAGCGCTGCGGCTCCAACCCCGCACGGGGAAGCCAAATACCCCGACAGCCCGCGCCACGCGCTCGCCCAGCGCACCCAAGCCCATAACGCCCACGGGAAACTGTTCGCGCGGCAAGGGCTCTCGGTAGGTCCACTGGCGCTGCGCCATGTCCTGGTCGTAAGCCGCGAATTCGCGGAAATGCCGGATCAGCGCATGGCACACGTACTCTGCCATCTGGTCGGCCATGCCGGCGTCATTGAGCCGCACCACCAGCGTGTTCGGCGACAGGTGCGGGCCCATCAAGGCATCGACCCCGGCACCCATATTGAAGAGCGCCCGCAGCTGCAGCTGCTCGGCAAAAAATTGGCGCGGCGGCTGCCAGACGATGGCGTAGCGCGCGGGCGGCGCGCCGGCTTGCCACAGCGTGATGGTGGCCTCGGGCAGTGCGGCGCGCAGGCCGGGCAGCCATTCATCCGCATTGGTATCAGCGCAGCAAAAAGTAATGTCCATGGTGGCGGGATTGTCTACGCTGTGCCCGGCGCGGAATCCGAAGGCTCCAGACGAATCAGCGCCGCGCCTTCGGCGACCTGCTCGCCGCTGGCATAGAACAGCTCAGCCACCACACCCGCAAACGGGGCGCGGATGCTGTGTTCCATCTTCATCGCTTCCATCAGCGCCAGGGTTTGCCCGGCCACCACGCGCTCGCACACCTGCACCACCATCTGCAAGACCTTGCCCGGCATGGGTGCGTTCAAACCGCCGTGCAGGACCTCGGCCTGGTGCTGCGCCAGCGGGTCGGCGCGGCGGATGCTGCCCGCGCCTTGGGGCGTGAATACATGCGCCACACCGTCCAGCCAATCTACATCGGCACGCCATTCCTGCGTGCCACAGCGGATGCACAGGGCAAACGGTGCGTCGCCCTGCTCCACCTGCAAGGCATGGCTTTCGTCGTCCATCTGCAACGTCACGCTGCCGTCGTGGCCGTAGCGCAGCATGGTCGTCAGCGTGGCGTCGGCGTAGACCCAATCCAAACGGCGCAGGGTCTCGCCATGCGATTGCCAACCGTCGCGGCGGCTGAACGGGTCAGCGGACTCCAGCGCGCGTTCATCCCGCAGCAACCGTGCCACCGCACTGGCTACTGCCCGTTGCACGCCCAAGGCATCCTGCCCAAAGAGCTGCGCGGTCTCCCGGGTAATCAGCGCCGTATCGAGCGCGGCCCCGGCGAATGCAGACGAGGCGACCACACGGCGCAAAAACTGCACATTGGTGGCAAGACCCGCAATATGGACTTGGGCCAGCGCTGCATCCAGGCGCGCCAAGGCCTCATCGCGGGTGCGCCCGTGAACAATCAACTTGGCAAGCATGGGGTCGTAAAACGGGCTGATGCGGTCGCCCGCGCCCACGCCGCTGTCCATGCGTACCGCACCCACCGTGAAACGGCTGCAATCCGGGATGCGGAACACGGCCAGCGGGCCAACTGCGGGAAGAAAGTTCTTCTCCGGGTCTTCCGCGCAAATGCGCGCCTCGATGGCGTGTCCATTGATCTGCAACTGCTCTTGGCGCAGCGGCAGCGGTTCACCGCTGGCCACGCGCAACTGCCACTCGACCAAATCAAGCCCGGTAATCGCCTCGGTCACCGGATGCTCGACCTGCAGGCGCGTGTTCATCTCCATGAAAAAAAACTGCATGGACTCCGGCTGGTCATATCCGGTCTGCTCGACAATGAACTCCACCGTTCCCGCGCCCACGTAGCCCACGGCACGCGCGGCCGCAACCGCCGCCGCGCCCATTTGCGCGCGCAGGGCTTGGGTCATGCCGGGGGCGGGTGCTTCTTCCAGCACCTTTTGGTGGCGGCGCTGCACCGAGCAATCGCGCTCGAACAAGTGCAGGTAATTGCCATGGCTATCGCCAAACACCTGTATCTCGATATGGCGCGGGCGTTGCACGTATTTCTCAATCAGCACCGCGCTGTTGCCAAAGCTGCTCACCGCCTCGCGCTGGCAACTGGCCAGCGCGGCGGCAAAATCACCCGCCGCATCCACGACGCGCATGCCCTTGCCACCGCCACCCGCGCTGGCCTTGATCAAAACGGGATAGCCGATGCGGTCCGCCTCGCGCTGCAAAAGCGCCGCGTCCTGGTCGGCGCCGTGGTAGCCGGGCACCAGCGGCACACCGGCGCGCCCCATCAACTCCTTGGACTGGGCCTTCAAACCCATAGCCCGAATCGCATCCGGTGGCGGTCCGATGAACACCAGGCCCGCGTCCAGGCAGGCCTGTGCAAAGTCGGCGTTCTCGCTCAAAAAGCCATAGCCCGGATGCACCGCTTGCGCGCCGCTGGCCTGTGCTGCGGCAATGATGGCGTCGCCGCGCAAATAACTGTCTGCTGCGGCAGAACCGCCGATATGTACCGCCGCATCACAGTGCCGCACATGCAGCGCTTGCGCGTCGGCATCAGAGTACACCGCTACCGTGCGAATGCCCATGCGCCGCGCCGTAGCCGCGACCCGGCAGGCGATTTCGCCGCGGTTGGCGATCAGGATGGTGGTGAGCATGGATAACCCTCGTTAATGCGGCATTACCTGCAAGCCACGCAGGGTCTGCAAAACATCAAAATCAGCGTCCCGGTGCAGCAGCAAATGTCCATGCGTGATGCAGTAACTGGCCAAGAGCACATCAATCGGACTGCGGATGGAATAGCCAAGGGCGCGCAGAGCGCGGTAGTGGTCTGCGGCTTGGATTGCATGTGACAAACCACCGAGCTCCACTTGGGTCAACTCCGACAGTAGCTCCTGCGCGTCCACCAGAAGGCGACTGGAACGAAAACCCCGTAACACCTCATACACGACCAAGTCTGCCGTAGCCAGCGTCGAACTGGTATCGCTCAGCAGCGCATCCAAGCGATCCACTGCCGAGTTCGATGCGCCGTTGAAGAAGTCAATCCAGACGCTGGAGTCCACCAGAATCACTTAGTACGACCTCGTCTAGCGGGGACCGCCTTGGTAGTCTTGACGGCATACGGCGCGGGTGATGCTTCATTCACGACCAGGGTCGGCTGTGTGCGCAGCGTGGCCCAGCTTTCGTCGGAGTCATCCCAGTGCAACTTGCCACGCAATGCGCGCAAACCGTCGTATACCTTGCGCCGCGCGACCAGGCGCAAACCCGCTTCCACCGCCTCGCGCTTGGTCTTGAAGCCGCCGGCCGCCATGGCGGCTTCCATGAGCTTGTCGTCAATTTCGATATTGGTTCGCATAAATCACCCTCAATGTGTACGAATTTTAAAAACTATACACATAGCACCCTCCTGGGTCAAACCCTTCAAGGCGTCCAGACCACATCGGCGTCGACTGCATAGAGCTTGCATGGGTTACCGAATCGCTGGCAGTTGCCCAATGCGCGCCCGACTGCGTAGTCGCCCCGGGCAACACCATAGCCACCCCGTGTGCTGACCGCGAAAGCCCGGGGTGCAGCCATGTCAAGAAACTTGGCGTACGCGGCCTTGCCTGCAGCCCCTGCGGGTACCCGGCTTTGGTCTGCGAGATCGGCAAAGCCGCTTGGCGGTGGTGCGGTGGCAATCGCGGGCTGGTCAAAACCCAAGTCCTGCAAAAAGCGGTCCACCACGGGCAGCCAATGGTCCATGTCTTCATGGAGGCCGTTGTGGCCGTCCTTGCCAGACGGGCCCAAGCCTAAAAATTGAGCCTGTCCGCCGCTGTCCACCCAGGCACGGTGCCAGGTCTTGGGGTTGCTGGGACCCCAGTATTTGTCGTTCTCCCAGTACATCCAAAGCATGGGAGCCTTGGCATTTTTTGCAATGTCGCCCCAATAGCGGGTCGTGGCGGACGGGTTGCACGGACTTCCCGGGCTCAGGTCCGGGTTGCCCCCGGTTCCGCCCGAAAAATTGATACCGCCCAGCAAGCCCGCAGGGGCCCGGCCCACTGTCGCCACGGTGGTCAATCCACCCACCGATTGGCCGGCGACCAACCAGCGGCTGGCATCGACATAGGGAAAGGTTTTGGCGAATTCCACCGTGGCCAGTACCTGCTGCGAAGCGGCAATCGACATGGGCTCGATGGTTTTGCAGGCACTGTTTTCCGGGTCAAAGTCGCCATAGGTTTCCCAGTAGCCGATACGCGTGGGCGCCATGACGACAAAACCCTTGGCGACCAGGTAACGCGCGACAGTCTCGGGACGGGATCGGCCTTGCTGCGCACGTTTTTCCGCCGGTGAGCGGCCATGGTTCATGACCACCAATGGGAAAGGCCCCTCCCCTGCCGGACGGTAGATGGTGATGGGCACGGGCTTGGTGGCCTCGCGGCCATACATGTCTTTGACCGTCACCTGGATGCGGACAACTTCTTCCCGCAGGTCTTTGGCCAACAACTCCGTGGGCGGCGCAGCCGCAGGGCTGGTGTCTTGCGCCCATGCGGGGCCAATGCCCCAACACCAAACCGCCAGCACGGCGGCGAGATACGGCTTCATCACTTTTTCCCTCTCTGCTAACGCTACATCCTGAAAACCCCAAAGGTCGTCGGCACCGGCGGCGCGTTGCACGCCGCGCTCAAACCCAGCGCCAGCACGCGGCGCGTATCGGCCGGGTCGATGATCCCGTCGTCCCACAAGCGGGCGCTGGCGTAATAGGGGTGGCCTTGGGCTTCGTATTGGGCTTGGATGGGGGCTTTGAAAGCGGCTTCTTCCTCCATGGTCCAGCTGCCGCCTTTGGCCTCGATGCCGTCGCGGCGCACAGTAGCCAGCACGCTGGCGGCCTGCTCGCCGCCCATCACGCTGATGCGTGCGTTCGGCCACATCCACACAAAGCGCGGATTGAAGGCGCGCCCGCACATGCCGTAATTGCCCGCACCAAAACTGCCGCCGATGATCACGGTGAACTTGGGCACCTGCGCGCAAGCCACAGCGGTCACCATCTTGGCCCCGTGGCGGGCAATGCCTTCGTTCTCCACCTTGCGGCCCACCATGAAGCCGGTGATGTTCTGCAGGAACACCAGCGGAATCTGGCGCTGGCAGCACAGCTCTATGAAGTGCGCGCCCTTTTGCGCTGACTCGCTGAACAAAATGCCGTTGTTAGCGACGATGCCCACCGGCATGCCCTCGATATGGGCGAAGCCACAGACCAGCGTTGCGCCAAAGCGCGGTTTGAATTCGTGAAACTCTGACGCATCCACGATGCGGGCAATCACCTCGCGCACATCAAAAGGTTTGCGGGTGTCGGCCGCTATCACGCCGTACAAACCATCGGCCGCATACAAGGGCGGCGCGGGCGCTCGGGCGGCGGTTGCCGGTTTATGCCGGTTCAAGTTCGCCACCGCTTCGCGCGCCAGGGCCAGCGCGTGTGCGTCGTCTTCGGCCAGATGGTCTGCAACACCGGAGAGCCGGGTGTGTACATCGCCGCCGCCGAGATCCTCGGCACTCACCACTTCGCCGGTGGCGGCTTTCACCAGCGGCGGGCCGCCCAGAAAAATCGTGCCTTGGTTCTTGACGATGATGGTCTCGTCGCTCATGGCCGGCACGTACGCACCGCCCGCCGTGCAACTGCCCATGACCACTGCAATCTGCGCAATGCCCTGCGCACTCATATTCGCCTGGTTGTAAAAGATGCGGCCGAAGTGGTCGCGGTCGGGAAACACCTCGTCCTGGCTGGGCAGGTGGGCGCCGCCAGAGTCCACCAAATAGATGCAAGGCAGATGGTTTTGCGCCGCGATCTCTTGCGCGCGCAAATGCTTTTTCACCGTCATCGGGTAGTAGGTGCCGCCTTTGACGGTGGCGTCGTTGCACACCACCATGCAGTCCACCCCGCTGACCCGCCCCACCCCGGCGATCAAACCTGCACCGGGCGCGTCGTTGTTGTAAAGGTTGAGCGCCGCCAGGGGTGCGAGTTCCAGAAACGGCGTCCCCGGATCGAGCAGCGCCTGCACCCGCGCACGCGGCAGCAGCTTGCCCCGCGCCAGGTGCTTGTCGCGCGCGGCCTGCCCGCCGCCCTGCGCTACTTCGGCGCACCGGGCGCGCAAATCGTCCACCAGCACGCGCATGGCGGCAGCGTTGGCCAGAAATTCGGCGGAGCGGGGGTCGAGCTGGCTTGTTAAAGCGGGCATGGAAATCTCCTTAAAAAGGCGGGCGGCTGCGGCGAGCTACAGCGCATCACCATTCAGATAGAACCAGCGCCCGCCGCTGCGCACAAAGCGGCTGCGCTCGTGTACCCGCACGGCGCGGCCGTCCATGCGGTAGCGGGCGACGAATTCCACCTCGGCGCTGTCTGCGCCCGTGCTGCGGGTAGCGCGCACTTCCAGCCCCAGCCATTTCGCGCCGGGCTGAATGGTGAAGTCGGGCAGGCGTGTGGTCGCGTCCCAGGTGGCGCGGAGGTAGTCCGCGCGCTCCAGCACAAAGGCGCTGTAGCGCGAGCGCATCAGGCTTTGCGCGTCGGGGGCGGGGGTGGTGTCGAAGGCGTCGATGAAGCGGCCGCAGCAATAGGCGTAGGGCAGCGGCTTTTTGGCTGCGCCGGTTTGGCCGCAGGGGCATGGGGTGGCGGTTGCGTCAGATTTGCTCATACCGGCATGGCCCAGAACACCGACAAGGGAACCGCCCACAAGGTGGGCGAGAAAGACACCAGTTCACGCCCGGCGTACAAGACCATGCCGTGGCGAAAGCGCGCGCCCTCGGTGTCTTCCAGATGCCGCAAACCTTTGAAATCGCGCGCATCCACCGTGGCGCTGGCTTTGACCTCAATGCCGACCAGCTGCCCGGCGCGATCCTCCAGCAGGCAATCGACCTCGGTATGCGTCTGCGTGCGGTAATGCCACAGGCTCAGGCCTGCGCGGGAAAACGCCAGGTGCTTGTGCAGCTCGGCAACCACAAAGCTCTCGACCAGCGGCCCCGGCAGACCGTGGCTTTTGGCCAGCGTCTGCGCGCTGTAGCCGTGCAAATGGGCCCGCAAGCCCGGGTCCATCACAAAGACTTTGGGGGTCTTCACCAAGCGCTTGCCCAGGTTGCGGTCCCAGGGCGGCAAACGCAACACCAGAAACACCATTTCCAGCAAAGCAAAGTAGCGCTTGAGCGTGGTTTGGGCTAGGCCCACGCTGCGCGATAACTCCGCAAAATTCAGCAAACTGGCGCTGCGCTGCGCCAACAGGGCGAGCAAACGCGGCATTTCGGTCAGCTGCCCGAGCTGCGCCAGTTCGCGCACATCACGTTGCAAGATCGCCTGGATATAGCTGTCAAACCAGGCGCTGCGCCGGGCGTCGCTGGTGCGGGTGATCGCCTCCGGGTAGCCGCCTTGGGTCAGGCGTTTGATCAGGTCGGCGCGGTCCACCGGCGTAATCTGCAAGCTGCTCCAACGCGCGTCCCACAAGGCGTCGGCGATATTGAGCGCGGCATGACCGGACTGCTCCTGCGCGGACAGGGGCCACAGGGTCAAAATTTCCATGCGCCCGGCCAGCGAATCGGCCATGTCCGGCAGTTGCAAAACCTTGGCCGAACCGGTGAGCACAAAACGCCCCGGCTCGCGTTGCCGGTCCACTGCCGCCTTGATGGCCAGCAGCAAGGCCGGTACGCGCTGCACCTCGTCCAGCACCACCGGCCCCTGCAAGCCCTGTACAAACCCGTGGGGGTCGGCGGTGGCGGCAGCCAACACCGCGCCGTCGTCCAGCGTCAGGTAGCTGCGCCCGGTCTCTTGCGCCAGCGTACGCACCAACGTGCTTTTGCCAGTTTGGCGCGCGCCATGCACCACCACCACCGGCGTGTCAGCCAGGGCTTCGTGGACCAGGGGTTCGATGTGGCGTTGGAACATGGGGGCGATTAAATGGGTGAAAATCAACCGTTTGTCGGACGATTATCAACCAATTTTCGGAGCGCGCGATGGCGACAGGCGGCACTGCGTGGGCGAATGCTAAACTAGTCAGCCAACTAGTCATATTGGGGGATTTATGCAAACATGGCCGATTCAGGATGCGAAAGCACGGTTCAGTGAATTCCTAGAGACTTGCTTGGCGGAAGGGCCGCAGATGGTGACCAAGAGGGGCACCGAGGCCGCCGTACTCATGCCAGTGGACGAGTGGCGGCGCTTGACTGCCGCAGCGCGGCCATCGCTGAAGCAATTGCTGCTCTCGCAGCAAGGACGTGCAGACCTTGCGCTTCGCGCCCGTGGCGGTGCGCGCCGACGCGCTCCAACTCCTGCGGAATGACGCCCATGTACCTACTCGACACGAATGTTGTCTCCGAATTGCGGAAGCCAAAACCGCACGGCGCGGTACTGGCCTGGTTCGCGGGACTTGATGACACAAAACTTCATATTTCGGCTGTCACCATTGGTGAGATTCAAGCAGGCATTGAACTCACGCGCGACCAAAACGAGGCTAAGGCGCTGGAGATTGAGGCGTGGTTGGAGATGGTGGCTTCCTGCTACAACGTGCTGCCGATGGACGCAGCTTCGTTCAGGGCCTGGGCTCAGTTGATGCATCGCCAGTCCGACACGATTTACGAGGACGCGATGATTGCCGCGACAGCCAAGATCCATGGTTTAACGGTGGTCACCCGGAACGTCGCAGACTTCAAGTCTTTCGACGTTCCACTGTTCAACCCATTCAAGGCGTAGCGGACACCGCACGCTTGCCTCGCCATTGATTTGCCCGCGAAGTGGATGATGCCCGCGTTACCATGGCTGGCGTATTGGGCCGTATCGTGCGGTGCGAACTGGCTGACGCTAACGATACTGCCTCTGCGTAGGGCGCCTGCAGCGCCTTGTTAGGCCTCACCCGCACGAGCAGTGAGGTTCTTTTCAAAATCGACGTACAGCTCCGAAAATCCTGATGTGAGCGACCGTTATCTCGTCGTCGGCGGGCTTTCGGGGGTCGATTCGGCGCTCGAAATCCTGGAGTTCGATCAAACAGGCGCGCATGCCGCCGAAATCTGCATCTCGGTCAAACTATCTGACGATCATGACGAGATGCCTAACGTTTAAGCTCACCTGCGGGCGACAGACGGCGAAGCCGGCTGGCCAACGTCAGGTGGGGCGAATCGTTAGCCATCAGACGTACGGCTGCAATGAGCGGAAGAGATTGTCGTCGTTGACTATCGATGCGTCGATGAAAGGCAGTATGGATTGGTCGATCTCGCGAAAGCGGAAATCGATCCAAGTGACAACCTCGGTCCTCGCGACCGTATTCGGGACAGGCATTTGAGTCTTCGGATCGATTGACACACCCATTACGCTAACACCAGAACCGAATGTGACGCCCGAACCCCAACTAACCGAACCGCCTCCACGGGACACCGTGACCTGACGCGCTTCGGTTCTTGATTGCTCCACCAGGTCTTGATGCTTGTTGTGGTTGTTTAGCTTGTTGAACTGACCGAGCCAGGGATCGCGATAGGGTTGCACGGCTTCCAACAGACCGTAAACCTGCGGGGCGGTGGTTTGGAGGTCTGGGTATTTTTTGGTGATTGCGGTACCGAACTCTGGTGCCGACGGCCTTATTGGAAAGTACAACGGATCGGGCTTCTTAGCGTTGGCGCAGTGCACTTCGAAGATGTCGTGCGCGAGGTAGTCGAGAGAGGAGCGTAGATTCTCAAAGATGTTCTTGATCGAGACCTTGAGATCGTCGCCCACGTGCTTCTGATGGAGCGATGCGTTGTATTCGTCTTTGAGCCGCGCAAAGTCACCGCGAACCGCCTTGAGCAAAGCCTCGATGCTACCGGCACGCTTCATTACAACTCCTGATGGCTAACGTTTGAGCTAACCGGCGCGCAGCGGCAGGACACGCCTGGGCCAGAATGAAATTAGGCCCAGGCGAGGCATGCCGTTGCGTGTCCGGTTCAGAGAGGAGTTAGGGCGCAGCTCGCATGAGCTACTTGCTAGGGAAGGCGCCGACAAGCGCGTCAGTTATGAGACTTGCCGCGCTCTGGCTCCAGCGTTCCGGGTGTTCGTTGAGGAACTTTCGAAGGATAGCGACGAGTTGTTCGGGAGGAAGCGCTTCTGGCAGCGAGAGCAGCGGCGTGAAGACAAGCATTGTCTTTAGTCTCATTGCCTCCACCTCAGATGTCTTCGGTCGTGCGGCACCCGCGGATTCAGGATTGTTTGCCGCAAACAAAAGCACGGCTGTCAAGTTGTTTGCCCTGTGGACAGCGAGCATTCCCGAGACGTAGGCGATCAACATCGTTCCCTCCCGGAAGTCGTCGTCGGATGCATTCTTCGTGACGTAAATGCGATCGTAGGCGTCCAGGCCCTTCTTGACTGAAACACCGTTGTATGCAGGGGATTGGGCAATTGCCAACCCGTGCAATACGAAAAGAAGGACTGCGATAAGACTCTTCAACCGACTCTCCCAGTTCGGCAATGCGTCACTCTGTGCTCTAACTTTGATGTAGCCCGCAAACCACCGGATATCTCCGGCGCACAAGCAGACAACTCGTTTGCAAAAACTTCAAAAAATCTTTTGACATTAAAAGTTTCGCCCAATGAACTGTATGAATGTGTGGGCATAAAAATCTGACAAAACCGACAGACCTGCGTTGGACTCAACGCGTCTACTGAATCAGACTCGGATTGATATGCGTTAAAAACAATGTAACCTATTTCTCAAAAGGTATACATCTGCCATCTGACATTTTCCCGATGGCGGGGCTGCAACGGCCAAGCCGCGACTGGCCGAGAAGCGGCGTCAGTCAAAAACGATGCGCCCTAAAGCCCCCGCTGAATCAACATCTTCTGCACGTCGCTAGTCCCCTCATAAATCTGGCACACGCGCACGTCGCGGTAAATGCGCTCCAGGGGGAAGTCGTTCACGTATCCGTAACCGCCCAGGGTTTGGATGGCGGCGCTGCAGACGTTTTCGGCCATTTCGCTGGCGAAAAGCTTGGCCATGGCGGCTTCTTTCAGGCAGGGGCGGCCGGCGTCGCGCAGGGCGGCGGCGTGCCAGGTGAGTTGGCGCGCGGCCTCTAGTTGTGTGGCGCATTCGGCCAGGCGAAAGCCCACGGCCTGGTGGTTGAAGATGGGCTGACCAAAACTCTGGCGGTCTTTGGCGTAGGCGATAGCCACGTCGAGTGCGCTGCGCGCCATGCCCAGGCTTTGCGCGGCAATGCCGATGCGCCCGCCCTCCAGGCCGCCCAGCGCAATGGCGTAGCCCTCGCCTTCTTGACCGATCAGGTTCTCGGCGGGAATGCGGCAGTTGTCGAAGTTGATTTGCGCCGTGTCGCTGGAATGCTGGCCCAGCTTGTCTTCCAGCCGCGCCACCACATAGCCGGGTGCGTTGGTGGGCACCAGAAACGCGCTTATCCCTTTTTTGCCTGCGCCCTTGTCGGTCAAGGCGATGACGATGGCCACGTCGCCGTTTTTGCCGCTGGTGATGAACTGCTTGACGCCGTTAATCACATACGCGTCACCGTTTTTGACCGCAGTGGTGCGCAGTGCAGACGCGTCGCTGCCCGTGTGCGGCTCGGTCAGGCAAAACGCACCCAGCATGTCGCCTTGCGCCAGCGGCGTGAGCCACTGCTTTTTCTGGGCCGCGTTGCCGTAGCGCAGCAGGATGGCGTTGACCGGGCAGTTGGTCACGCTGATCACGGTACTGGTCCCGCCGTCGCCTGCGGCAATCTCCTCAATCACCAGCGCCAGCGCCAGGTAATCCAGCCCCGCGCCACCTAACTCTTGCGGAACACACACGCCGTAAGCGCCCAGCGCCGCCAGGCCGCGCAGGGCCTCGCGGGGAAAGGTTTTTTCGCGGTCCCATCGGGCCGCATGGGGCCACAACTCGGCCTGCGCAAAGTCACGCAGGGCGTCGCGGATGGCTTCTTGGTCGGGGGTTAGGAGCATGGGGATTTTCTGAAGTGAAAACAGCGGTTCTAAGGACGACGAAGGTCTTGGAGCCGAGGCATCAAAGACGATGGTCTAAAAGCGCATATACATCGTCGCGGGTGCTGATTGCCAATATGGTGACGCGCCGCAATCGGTCATCGACATGGTAAGCCAGGCGGTATTGGGGCGATGTGATTTTGATCTTGTACAAATCAGGCGCGCCATGCAAAGCATCCTTGGCCACACGCGGGTTGATTAAGCGTTGCTTGAGTAGCTTGGACTTGAAACGCCCTTTTACGGCTTCGTCCAGTTTGGCCCATTCACGCTCGGCGAGCGGATGCATGGCCAAGACATAGGCTTGGCTCACAGATCCAATGGATTGAGCAACCGCGCCCTCTTGAGCGTACCTAACCGTTTGATCGCTTTATCGGCTACGACGCGATCCGCCAAGGCATCGAGCACGCGCCCCATCCACACCGTGGAGACGATATAGCCAGCAGGCTTGTTGTGGTTCAACACAACCAGCGCCTCGTCCCCGGCCTGTTCAAACACGCGTGCGGGTGCCTCGCGCAGTTCGGATATGCCGATGCTTGTCTTTGCCAGCAGAACGTCCATGGGAAACCTTTCGACGAAATTTCGTACAGTTTACAAGCTGAGAAACCGCTGGCTGTATGGAGGGACGGGTGCCATAAAACCACCGAAACATCAGCATCCGGGTAGGTAAGTGAAATTCGGCCGTTCCGGCATAGTCCGCCACACCTCGCGCTACGTGTAAGTGGTTAGATCAATTCCAAAGCCACCGCCGTCCCCTCTCCCCCACCAATACACAAAGTCGCCAGACCGCGCGTCAGACCGCGTGCCTTGAGCGCGTGGATCAACGTGACCATGATGCGTGCGCCGGAGGCGCCTATGGGGTGGCCCAGGGCGCATGCGCCGCCGTTGACATTGAGCACTTCGTGCGCTACGCCCAGCTCTTTCATGAGCGCCATAGGGACGACGGCGAAGGCTTCGTTGACTTCCCACAGGTCCACGTCTTTCACGGCCCAACCGGCTTTGGCCAGCGCTTTTTGGGTGGCGCCCACCGGCGCGGTGGTGAACCACTCAGGCGCTTGCGCATGGGTGGCGTGGCTGACGATGCGGGCCAGCGGGGTGCAGCCCAGTTTGGCGGCGGTGCTGGCGCGCATGAGAACCAGGGCGGCTGCGCCGTCGTTGATAGACGAGCTGGTGGCGGCGGTGATGGTGCCGTCTTTTTTGAAGGCGGGGCGCAGGGTGCTGATTTTGTCGAGCTTGACTTTGCCAGGGCCTTCGTCGATGGACACCACGCGCTCGCCGCTGCGGTCTTTGACGGTGACCGGGGCGATCTCAGCGGCGAACGCGCCGGATTCGGTGGCGGCTTTGGCGCGCTGCACGCTGGTGGTGGCAAAGGCGTCTTGCTCGGCGCGGGTGAAGCTGTATTTGGCAGCGCAGTCTTCGCCAAAAGTGCCCATGCTGCGGCCGGCCTCGTAGGCGTCTTCCAGGCCGTCGAGCATCATGTGGTCATAAATTTTGTCGCTGCCCATGCGGTAGCCGCTGCGGCCTTTGAGCAGCAGGTAGGGCGCGTTGGTCATGCTTTCCATGCCACCGGCCACCAGCACCTCGTGCGAACCGGCCAGCAGCATGTCGTGGCCGAACATGGCCGCGCGCATGCCCGATCCGCACATCTTGGACAAGGTCACCGCGCCCGCGCTTTGGGGCAAGCCGCCCTTGAATGCCGCCTGGCGCGCCGGGGCCTGGCCCTGCCCGGCCATCAGGCAGTTGCCGAACAAAACCTCGGTCACCAGATCGCCGCTGATACCGGCGCGCTGCATGGCCGCAGCAATGGCTACACCGCCCAGATCGTGCGCGGAAAGGGCAGAGAAGTCGCCCTGGAAACTCCCCATGGGGGTACGGGCGGCGCTGACGATAACGACGGGATCGGTAGCAGACATAAAAGAATCCTTGTGTAAAAAACTAGTGTGCGGAAGAAGGGGGAAAGCGCTGGTCCTGGTCGTAGGGAAAGACGTCGTGGACATAGCCTGCGGCGATGCGCTCTTTGTGGCCTTGCCAGAAATCCACATCGAGCAGGTCGGCGTGGTGCGCCATGAAGGCTTTGCGCACCAGCGGGTTGCCCAGCAAAAACGGCGCGAAGGTTTCCGGGAACACATCGCGCGGGCCGACGTGGTACCAGACTTCGCCGGACATTTCGTCTTCTTCGGTGCGCGGAGCGGGCACGCGGCGGAAGTTGCAGTCGGTGATGTATTCGATCTCGTCGTAATCGTAAAAAACCACTTTGCCGTGGCGGGTGACGCCGAAGTTTTTCCACAACATGTCACCGGGGAAAATATTCGCCGAGACCAGGTCTTTGATGGCGTTGCCGTACTCCACCACCGCCCGCTCGATTTGCTGCTGCGCAAAAACACCGCCGGCGCTGCTGCCCTGCGCAACGCCCTCCACGTCAAAGGCTTCTTGCAGATAAATATTGAGCGGGATCATTCGCCGCTCAATATAGAGGTGTTGGATGATGACCTCTTGCTCGCCCGCGTTGTCGATGATTTCAAGCTGGCTGGGCGCGAATTTTTCAATCTCGGCCAGGAGCGCATCGTCAAAACGCTTGCGCGGGAACCCGACCGCGCTGTATTCCAGCGTATCCGCCATGCGGCCAACCCGGTCGTGCTGCTTCACCAGCAGGTACTTGCCTTTGATCTGCTCGCGGGTGGTGTCTTTGGGCGGCGGGTAAAAGTCCTTGATGACCTTGAACACGTAGGGAAAACTGGGCAAGTCAAACACCAGCATGACCATGCCCTTGATGCCCGGCGCAATACGGAACTGGTCGGTCGAATGGCGCAGGTGGTACAAAAAATCCCGGTAGAACAGGTTCTTGCCCTGCTTGGCCAGCCCGAGCGCGTTGTAGATTTCGTTGCGCGGTTTGCGCGGCATCATGCTGCGCAAGAACTGCACATACGCAGACGGTATTTCCATGTCCACCATAAAGTAGGCGCGGGCGAAGCTAAAGAGGATAAGCAAGTCATCCTCGCCAAACAGGGCTGCGTCAATCACTAGGCCACCCGATGCATGGTGGAGGATGGGCAACGCAAACGGCACCTCGGCAAAACCGTTGATCAGCTTGCCCACGATGTAGCAGCCTTTGTTGCGAAAAAACAGGCCTGACAAGGCCTGGATCTGGAAATTGGCGCGCAGCTTGACCTCACCCAAGCGCTGCGCCATGGCCTGCGCCACCAAGGCGGCGTCACGCTCCAGGTCCACAAAGGGTACGCGCAAGCCAAAGTCATGGACCAAACGCAGCATCGTGGACTGTATGGTGTCCCGCGTGGGGTAGTAGGCGCGGTACGTTGGCTCTGCGCCCAAAGCGCCATCTTCGATGTACTCAGTGCTGACCGCAGGGCGGACAAAAATGAAGTCATTCAGGAAGTACGCACGGTGCAGAATTTTGGTGGTGACCGAGTTGAAGAAAGTCTCCGCCAGCTCCGGCTGGTGGTGGTCCACCAGCAGGCCGATGTAGTGCAGCTTGATTTGCTGCCAGACCTCCATGGCCTGCTCACCGGCCTTGAACTCGCGCTCGAGGCGGTTGCTGCATTCTTTGACGCGCAGGTCATAGAACTCGATGCGCTCGCGCTGCGCGCGCTGTTGGCCGTGCCAGTCTTGCGTCTCAAAGCGGTGCTTGGCGCGTGCGGATTCGGTACGAAAAAGCTGGTAGTGGCGGTTGAAGCCGTCCATCATCGCCTGCGCCACCTCGTAGGCCTGCGGCGAATCCAGACGTTTGGTAAAAACCGGCATAGCCGCGCACTCCTGGTGCTTAGAGCGCGCGGCTGCGCGCAATCCAGCGCTGGTGCAAAGCCTGCAAGGCCAGCGCATATGCACCGGACATTTCGTCGCTGTTGGCGACGGTAATGCGCATGTCCTGCAGCAAGCCGTTTTCCAGCCCGTAGACCCAACCGTGTACCACCACGGTCTGGCCACGCTGCCAGGCGTCGGTGACGACGGTGGTCCGACAGACGTTGCGCGCCTGCTCCAGTACGTTGAGCTCCACCAGCGCATCGACGCGCAGGCTCTCGTGCAAGCCGTTCAAAAATTCTTCCTGCAAGTCGCGCACATCTTGCACATGGCGCAGCCAGTTGTCGACCAGCCCGGCGCGTTGGTTGGTCATGGCCGCGCGAATACCGCCGCAGTTGCTGTGCCCCACCACGATGATGTGCTGCACGCCCAGCACATCGACCGCGTACTGGATCACGCTCAGGGCGTTCAGGTCGGAGTGCACCAATAGATTGGCGACGTTGCGGTGAACGAACAATTCACCGGGCAGCAGGTCCACCAGCTCGTTGGCAGGCACCCGGCTGTCGGCGCAGCCCAGCCACATATAGCGGGGCTTTTGCTGGTTGCGCAGGCCGGTGAAAAAGCCGGGGCGCGCGGCCTCGACTTGGGTGGCCCATTCGCGGTTACGGTCAAAAAGTTCGCTGAGTTCTTTGGACATATTCATTACAAGTTCTTACATGGTTTCGTTAAACAGTTCGCGGCCGATCAGCATGCGGCGTATTTCGCTGGTGCCCGCGCCAATTTCATAGAGTTTGGCGTCACGCCACAAACGCCCCAAAGGGTAGTCGTTGATGTAGCCGTTGCCGCCGAATATCTGCACGCCCTCGCCCGCCATCCAAGTCGCCTTTTCGGCGGTCCACAGAATCACGCTGGCGCAGTCTTTGCGAACCTGGCGCACGTGCTGGATTCCGAGCAAATCCAAGTTCTTGGCAACCGTGTACGCAAAGGCGCGTCCGGCCTGCAGCACGGTGTACATATCGGCCAGCTTACCCTGGATGAGCTGGAATTCGCCAATGCTCTGGCCAAACTGTTTGCGCTCGTGCACATAGGGAATCACGTTGTCCATGACCGCCTGCATGATGCCCAGCGGCCCGCCCGCGAGCACGGCACGCTCGTAATCCAGCCCGCTCATCAAAACCCGTGCCCCGTTGTTGACGCCGCCCAGCACGTTCTCCTGCGACACCTCGACGTTCTGGAACAGCAGCTCGCCGGTGGAACTGCCGCGCATGCCCAGTTTGTCCAGCTTCTGCGCCACGCTAAAGCCCGGCATGCCCTTCTCAATCAGAAACGCCGTGACACCACGGCCGCCCAGCTCCGGCGCGGTCTTGGCGTAGACCACCAGTACATCGGCGTCGGGGCCGTTGGTGATCCACATCTTGCTGCCGTTCAGCACAAAGTAGCCGCCCTTGTCGTCGGCGCGCAGCGTCATACTCAGCACGTCGCTGCCCGCGCCCGGCTCGCTCATGGCCAGCGCGCCGATATGCTCGCCGCTGATCAACTTGGGCAGGTAGCGGCTGCGCTGCGTCGCACTGCCATTGCGGCGGATTTGGTTGACGCACAAATTGCTGTGCGCACCATAGCTGAGGGCCACGCTGGCGCTGGCGCGGGAGATCTCTTCCATGGCCACCATGTGCGCCAAATAGCCCATGTGGGCGCCACCATATTCCTCTTCCACCGTGATGCCCAGCAGACCCATGGCACCCAGCTTGGGCCACAAGTCCATAGGGAACTGGTCATCGCGGTCGATCACTGCTGCGCGGGGTGCAATTTCAGCCTGGGCGAAAGCGTGTACGGCCGCGCGCAAGGCATCAATGTCTTCGCCGAGTTGGAAGTTCAGGCCGGGCAGGCTCATGCGGCAACTCCAGGCCTGCGCGCCAGCGCTTTGAGCGCCGGTTTGGCAGGAGCCTTGGGCCTTGGCGTTTCGATACGGGCCAATAGCGCGCGGGCTTCGCGTTGGTGGGTCTTGATTTCGTCCAGATTGGCTTGCAAATCGGCCAGTTGCGCCTCGACTTGGGTGCGGTGGCGTTCCAGCACATCCAAAAATTTCAGCAGCTGCGCGCCGGTATCACGCGGACTGTCATAGGTGTCGATGATGTCTTTGGCCTCCGTCAGGCTCAGGCCCAGGCGCTTGGCGCGCAGGGTCAGCTTCAAACGGGTGCGGTCGCGGGCGCTATAGACCCGGCTGCGCCCCAGCGGGCCCGTGCGGGCGGGCTGCAGCAGCCCTAAGTCTTCGTAAAACCGGATGGCGCGGGTTGTGAGGTCAAACTCACGGGCCAGATCGCTGATGCTGTAAGTCATAAATAAACGGTCCCCATGGGGTCGAAAAAGTCACATGCCGCATACCGCCAGCCGGGACGCATGGGTGGCAAAGGTCGCCGCCTACAATGCCCAAATCAATTGACGTTGACGTAAACGTCAATTATGAACCATCACCCGCAAGTCCGCCCCCGCCATGAACGCCCAGGAAGCCCAACTCCACTACCCGCTTGCCGACACGCTACCACCTGCAGGCCGTTGCATCGTGATTGCCCCCGGCGTGAAATGGATCCGCATGGGACTGCCCTTCGCGCTGGACCACATCAACCTGTGGCTGCTGCGGGACGAGGTTGACGGCCGCGCCGGCTGGAGCATTGTGGACTGCTGTTTGCGCAGGAACTGGAGGGTCTGCCGGTGCTGCGCGTGATCGTCACCCACATGCACCCGGACCACATCGGGCTGGCGCATTGGCTGTGCGCGCGCTGGCAGGTCAGCCTCTGGGTTAGCGCCACCGACTATGCGGTCGCCCGCAACGCGTGCGAGGAGGACGCAGCTCTGAGCGGCGCGCTGTCGGCCGATTTCATGCAGGCCCATGGCTGGAACGACCCCACAGACATCGCCCGCATCCGGGCGCGCAGTGGCTTTTTTCGCAACCTGGTTCCCCGGCTGCCGCCCAGCTACCGCCGCATGCAAAACGACACCCACCTGCGCATTGGCGGGCGCGATTGGCGCTGCATCAGCGGCTTTGGCCATGCGCCGGAACACCTGGCCTTGTACTGCGCGGCCACCGGCGTGCTAATCAGCGGTGACATGGTGTTGCCGCGGATATCGACCAATGTCAGCGTGTATCCCCAGGAACCGGAGGCCGATGCGCTGGCCTTGTTTTTGGCATCGATTGAGAAATTCCGCGCACTACCCGCAAACACATTGATCCTGCCGTCACATGGCAAACCGTTCACCGGCTTGCACACTCGCATCGACCAGCTGCAAGCCCACCATGCGGCGCGCCTGGACGAGGTGCACACCGCCTGCAGCGCCGCACCGCGCAGCGCATTTGACGTGTTACCGGTGCTGTTCAAACGCACACTGGATTTCCACCAGACCACGTTTGCGATGGGCGAGGCGGTGGCCCATTTGCACTGGCTGTGGTTTCAGGGGCAGGTGCAACGCACACGCGAACCGGACGGCATTTACCGCTTCACCACGCCGGTAGACGTTCCTGCTTGAGCTCGCGGCGCAGCGCGGCGTACGCCGGCACCACGGATTCCACCGTCGCCCAAAAAGCCGGACTGTGGTCCATGACCCGCAAATGGCTGAGTTCATGCGCCACCACGTAGTCAATCACCTCCGGGCGGAACTGCAACAAGCGCCAATGCAGGCGTACCGTTCCGTCGGATTTGGCGCTGCCCCAGCGGGTACGGGCGTTGCTCAGGCGAAGGCTGCTCCAGCGCACACCCAGCAGTGGGGCGAAATGCGCCAGGCGCTGCTGGAACAGGGTCAACGCCTGCTCCTGCATCCAGCGCTGCATGGCGCGCTGCAACTGCGCAGGCGTGGCATCACTGCCCAGCGGCAGCCACAAGGTGTCGCCCGCCGCGTCCCAGCCCGAGGCCATACTGCGGGGTTGACGCCGATCCAGCCGCAGCATGATGGTGCGGCCCAGGTAGGGCAACTCCATGCCGTCCGCCCAGCGCATAGCCGGCGCATGCTGCGGATGCGGGCGGGTTAGCACTTCGTGCAATTTGCGAACGATCCAGGCCGCTTTTTTTTGCAGCGCCGCGTCCACCACGTACAAAGGGGTGCGCAAGGGCGCACGCACGCTTAAGCCCTGGGGGCCAACCTGAAAACCGATGGTGCGGCGGCGCGAGCGGGCAAAGGCATAGCGCACGAGCATGCCCTCGCACAGCGCCTCACGCGAAGCTTTCGGATGGAAAAAAACAGGGGGCAGGGATGGGTCAGCCCTACCGGTCAAAGGCGGTAAGGCGGGCAAGGGCGGCTCCAACGGCGCGGCGCCTGGGGCGGCAGCAAACAAATCCAGCGTGTAGCGCAGCAAACGGTGCACGGCGCGGGCTCCTAGGGCTTGCGGTCTGAGGCCGCGTAGGCCTGCGGATCCAGTCGGTGCATTTCGGCTTCGATCCAGGCCTCGACTTCGGCCATCAGCTCGTCGGCACGTCGACCCTGGCTGGGAATCGGTTTACCAATCGACACCGTAACCAGCCCCGGCCTTTTGATAAAGGCTTTGCGCGGCCACACCATCGCCGTATTAACCGCCACCGGAACCACCGCAGCACCGGTCTGCACGGCCAATTTGGTGCCACCCACTTTGTAGACACCCCGCTCGCCGCGCGGTATGCGCGTACCCTCCGGGAACATGATCACCCAGATGCCACGGGCCAGCAATTCCTGGCCCTGCGAGACCACTTTGGAAAAGGCCTTGGCACGCAAGGCACGGTCGATATGAATCATGTCCAAGCGCCCCATGGCCCAGCCGAAAAAGGGGATGTAGAGCAGCTCTTTTTTGAATACATAGGCCAGCGGGCGCGGCATCAGGGTGGGCAGTAAAAAAGTCTCCAGCGTAGACTGGTGCTTGACCAGCAGCACCGCGCCCTGGCCGTGGCCGGTGGGCAGGTGCTCGGCACCCAGCACCTGCACTTGAATGCCCAGAATCACCCGCGCGCCATCCACCGCCCAGCGCAGCCAGCGCACCGCCATCCAGTACAGGCGCACGCCGCGTACCCGGGTGGACACCAGCAGCATCAATAAGCCCCAAGGCACGACCGTCACCAGCATCCACAGAGCATGCAGCAGCGAGCGCAGCAAGTTCATACAGGTTCGGTGCGGCGCAAGCGCTTATACGCCACGGCCAATCAGCGTGTCGACAAAAGCCGCCAGGTCGGCATGCGACTTGCACCCCGGCGGGCAGCCAAGCGGCAAAGCGCCTTCGGCAAGGTCTTGGGATTTTCCAGTGCGCACCACATGGGGCTCGCAACCCGCAGCCAGCGCCGCCACCGCGTCACGCGCCGTATCGCCGACGGCGGGAACTCCGCGCAAATCGATCCCGTAGCGCTCGCCGATGCGGCGAAACAAACCCGGTGCCGGTTTGCGGCAGTCACACGCGTCAGCGGGGGCATGCGGACAAAAGAAGACCGCGTCCACACGCCCGCCAACGGTGGCCAGCTGGCTGTGCATCTTGCTGTGCATGGCGTTCAAGGTTTCCATGTCAAACAAGCCGCGCGCGATGCCGCTCTGGTTGGAGGCCACCGCCACATGCCATCCGGCCTGATTGAGGCGGGCAATCGCCTCCAGCGCGCCCGGTAGCGGGAGCCATTCGGCGGGCGACTTGACGTAGTCGTCGCGGTCTTCGTTGATGGTGCCATCGCGGTCGAGGATGATGAGTTTCATGGCTACCCCGGCGCGGTCAGGCTGCGAGTTTGGACAGATCCGCCACGCGGTTCATGGCCAGATGCAAAGTCTTGAGCAGGCCCAGGCGGTTCAGCCGCACGTCGAGCTGCTCGGCGTTGACCATGACGCCGTCAAAAAACGCATCCACCGGCGCGCGCAGCACGGCCAGCGCCTGCAGGCTGGTGGCGTAGTCGCCGGCCTCGAAAAGCGTCTGCGCCTGGGGCAGTACAGAGTGCATGGCGGCGTGCAAAGCCTTCTCGGCGTCATCCTGCAACAAACCCGGGCTGACATGGGCGTCCACATCGTCGGCCTTTTTGAGGATATTGGCGATGCGCTTGTTGGCAGCGGCCAGCGCGGGGCTTTCAGGCAGGGCCGCGAAGGCGCGCACGGCATCCAGGCGCTTGGGCACTTCGCCCAGACGCTGCGGACGCAGGGCCAACACGGCGTCGACCTCCTGTGCACTGTAGCCTTGGTCGCGCAGGCTGCCAGCCAAGCGGTCAAACACGAAGTCCGTCAGCGCCGCGTTGGCGTTCGTGATCAGCGCGCCGAAAGCCGGGTTGGCATCGCGCAACAAGTCGACAAGACGCAAGGGCAAGTCCCGCTCCACCAGCATGCGAATCACACCCAGCGCATGGCGGCGCAGGGCGAACGGATCTTTATCTCCCGTGGGCAAATTACCAATGCCGAACATGCCGACCAAGGTTTCTAGTTTGTCGGCCAGCGCCACCACGAGACCAACATCGCTGCGCGGCAGGCTGTCGCCAGCAAAGCGAGGTTTGTAGTGGTCTTCAATCGCATCGGCAACTACCGTAGACAAACCATCGTGGCGGGCATAGTAGTTGCCCATAGAGCCTTGCAGTTCCGGAAACTCGCCCACCATATCGGTCAGCAAGTCGGTTTTGGCCAAGCGCGCTGCGATGGCGACAAGCGTAACAAAGGGCTCAGGCTCATTAGCATACGGCTGAAAGCCGTTCGTGGCCAACGCCGTGGCGATACTCCGAGCGATGGCACACACCCGATGCATGCGATCCCCTTGCGTGCCTAGTTGGTTGTGATACACCACTTTCGACAAGCCCTCGACACGCGACTCCAGCGTTCGCTTGCGGTCTTGGTTGTAGAAAAACTGGGCGTCGGCCAGACGCGGGCGCACCACGCGCTCGTTGCCACCAATCACGGCGCTCGGGTCGTGCGGATTGATGTTGCTGACGATCAAAAACCGGTTGCTCAGTTTGCCCGCCGCGTCCAGCAAGGGGAAGTACTTCTGATTCGCCTTCATGGTCAGAATCAGGCACTCTTGGGGCACTTCCAAAAATTCGGCGTCAAAGCTGCACACCATGAGCGTGGGGCGTTCGACCAGGCCGGTCACCTCCTGCACAAGTGCGTTATCTAACAACACTTCCTCGGCCTCGGCGTCGGTCAAGTTCGGCACTTCGACTTCTAGGCGGCAACCCAAGCGCGCCGCTTCTTCTCGTAAAGCGTGCACTATCACGCGGCTGCGATCTTCAAAGCTGGCAATCACCGCGCCATCGTCCACCAGGGCTTGCGCATAAAAGTCCGCATGCGAAATCACCACCGGGGAAACACGCGCCTCAAAGCGGTGACCTTGCGTGCTGTTGCCTGCACGCAAGCCCAAGGCGGTGACCGGAACCACCGCGCCGCCATGCAAGGCAATAAGTCCGTGGGCCGGGCGCACAAAGCTCACTGTGCTCCAACCGGGCAGCTCGCAATCGCGGGCGAGCTGGTACTGCATGACCTTGGGGATAGGCAATTTGACGATCGCTATACCCAATGCATGCTGAAGCGCCACCTCAAGGGGGACTCTTTGATCTACCTTCTTTAGCCAAACACACATGACACCTTTGTCATCCAACTCTTTAGTCAGATTTAAAACGCCATCGTCGAAAACGTAACCTTCTTTTCCTAACCTTTTTTCGAGTGCTGCGGTTTGTTGCCCATCAGCAGAATAAGCAACCTTCTCCGGCATCAGCTTTATCAGCGAGGACTTTTCATCAGACTGGTATTTGACCTGCGTCACATGCACGGCCAAGCGGCGAGGCGACGCGTAATCGGTAACCACCGCGTCTGCCGCAGCCAAGCCTTGTGCCTTCAGGCTGTCAGCCAACGCGGCTGCAAAAGCCCGGCCCAAATTGCGCAGCGCCTTGGGCGGCAACTCTTCCACCAACAACTCAAGCAACAGGTTTTCGGTAACCATGCTCATGCCGCCTTCTTCGCCATCTGCGCGATCCATTCCGGCGGGGCCATGGGGAAGCCCAGGCGCTCGCGGCTCTCGTAATAGCACTGCGCCACACCCCGCGCCAGGTTGCGGATGCGGCCCATGTAGGCCGCGCGTTCGGTGACGCTGATTGCGCCGCGCGCGTCCAACAGATTGAAGGTGTGCGCGGCTTTCAAAACTTGCTCGTAAGCGGGTAGCGCCAAGGGCACGGTGATCAGGTGCTTGGCCTGCTTTTCGTGCGCACTGAACGCGGTGAACAAAAAGTCGGTGTCGCTGTGTTCGAAGTTGTAGGTGGATTGCTCGACCTCGTTTTGCTTGTAGACGTCGCC
>CAMAQV010000023.1 GCA_945860595.1 Comamonas sp. lk | reverse complement strand
TCTTCATGAAATCCTACAAATCTTGAGCTTGACCATGTTTGAAACAACCCCAATAAATCAACTACTTACACCAACCGACCCCGATAAGAATTCAGAATTTGAGCCTCAACAGCTCTCTCTACTCTGAAAAACGTTGGGACACTACTGAAATCAGATCACAGACGCTGCGCCGTCTTGGCCTGCAGATAGGCCGCGTGCGCTGCGTTCACGCCTGCGGTGTGCGAGACCTCGGGTACCGCGACTTCCCACCAGCAGCCGCCGTCATCCGTACTGCGGGTGTGGGTGGTGTCGATCACGATGACCTGTGTCGTGCTGGCAGCGCGCGCTTGCACCATGGCGGCCTTGAGCTCGGCAACGTCTTTGGCGTGCACCGCGTGCGCGCCCATGCTGCGCGCGTGCATCGCAAAATCGATATTGCTGGGCTGGCCGCCCGCCGGAATGCAGTCGTCCAGCAGGTTGTTGAAGCGCGGAATCCCGCAGGCCAGTTGCAGGCGCTGGATGCAGCCAAAGCCGCGGTTGTCCAGCACCAGAATGATCAGCTTGGTGCCCAGCATGACCGACGTGGCGATCTCGGAATTCATCATCATGTAGGAGCCATCGCCGACCATGACGATCACTTCTTTGTCTGGGCGCGCCATCTTCACGCCCAGGCCGCCGGCGATCTCATAGCCCATGCACGAGTAGCCATATTCCGCGTGGTAGCTACCCGGCTCGCCGGCTTGCCACAGCTTGTGCATTTCGCCCGGGAGCGTGCCCCCGGCGCAGATGGCGATGTCGTGCGTACCGCTGTCTTTTCCATGCGCTGGGGCGGAATCGCGCACCGCGCCAATCACCTCGGCGTCGTAGGGCAAAACACCTTGCGGCACGGCGTTGGTGAGTTCGGCCACGCGGGCGCGCCAGCGCGCCGATTCGCTGTGGGCGCGGGATGTCCAGTCGGCGCTCGCGGCCCAGCCGCTGGCAGCCTGGCCTAACTGCTCCAGCCCTGTTTGGGCGTCGGCCAGCAGGCCCAGGCCACCCCATTTGGCCGCGTCCATGGCGTTGACGTTGAGGCTGAGAAGGCGTGCACCGGCAAACAGGGTGTGTGAACCCGTGGTGAAGTCCTGCAAGCGCGTGCCGATGGCCAGCACCACATCGGCATCCACCGCCATGGCGTTGGCAGCGGGCGAGCCGGTGACGCCGAGCGCGCCCAGGTTGAGCGCATGGTCCCAAGGCAGGCTGCTTTTGCCCGCCTGGGTCTCGGTGACCGGGATGCCGTGTCGTTCCGCAAAGCTGCGCAGCGCCGCCCACGCCTGGCTGTACAAGACGCCGCCCCCGGCAATGATGAGCGGGCGTTTGGCGCTGCGCAGCAGGGCGGCGGCGGCGGTCAGCTCGGTGGCTTCGGCAGGCGGGCGGCGGAAGCGGATCAGCCCTGGGTGCAGAAAATCGTCCGGGCAGTCAAAGGCCTGGGTCTGTACATCCTGCGGCAGCGCCAGACACACCGGGCCGCACAGCGCGGGGTCGGTCATGACCTGGATGGCGCGGGGCAGGGCGCTCAAGATTTGGCGTGGGTCGGTGATGCGGTCAAAGTAGCGCGTCACCGGGCGGAAGCTGTCGTTGGCGCTCAGGTCGCCGTGGTGGAAGTCTTCCACTTGCTGCAGCACCGGATCGGGCGCGCGCGACTGGAACACATCACCCGGCAGCAGCAGCACCGGCAGGCGGTTCACATGCGCCACCGCTGCCGCCGTCACCATATTCGTTGCACCCGGCCCGATGGAGGTGGTGACCGCCATGACGCGCTGGCGGAACTGCGCTTTGCCATAGGCAATCGCCGCGTGCGCCATGCCCTGTTCGTTGTGCGCGCGGTAGGTGGGCAGCGTGTTGCGCTGCGCGTACAGCGCCTCGCCCAGACCGGCCACATTGCCGTGGCCGAAGATGGCAAAGACGCCGGCGCAATACGGCTGCACGCTGCCGTCGGCGGCTTCGATGCGCAGCGCGGCCAGATGCTGGACCAGTGCCTGCGCCATAGTGAGACGGTGGGTTTTCATGGAGTGTCCGGTTCAAAAATGCGTGGGCTCAGCGGCTGATTCAGTGGTTGTGACGCGCGCGCCAAGCGTCCACCAAGGTGGCGAAATTGTCGGCGACTTGCGCGATCAGCCCATCGTCGGGCAATTCGCCGCGCAGCCAGCGTTGCGATGCGTCGGCCCACAGCGTGCGCCCCACCATAAAGCCCTTGACCACCGGGTTGGTGGCCTGGGCGAAGCTGCGGCACATATAGTCCAGCGGCTGGTTCAGACCCAGGATGACCGCGCCCCGGCAATACGGGTCGCGCTGCGCCAGCAAGGCGGCGAGTTCCGCCCAGCCCGCAGCCTGCATGGGCGCAAGCTTCCACCAATGCGGCTTCACACCGAGGTTGTAAAAGCGCTTGACCGCGCGCAGCACCGCAGCGTCTGCTTCGCCGGCGGCTGTCATGCCCTTGGGCAAAATGATTTCAAGCAGCAACTCATGGCCGGATGCGCGCACGGCCTGCCACAACTCCAGCACTTTTTCTTCCTGCTCCAGCCGCAGGCCATAGGCGTCATCGGGGTGGTAGTGCAAGAGGCACTTCACCACCTGCTCGGTGGGCCAATGGGTCAGCGCCGTGCCGATGGAGCGCGTACCGTCAAAGCGCAAGGGGCGCGAACTCGGCAGCTCTACCGGTCGCCCCACCCACCAGCCGCGCCCTGTGGCACTCGCCAGGGCATCGCGCCCGTAGTCGCCGCCGTCGATCAGCACGCCCGTATGCCCTTGCAAGTGGTGGCTGCGCTCGACCTGTTCGGCTGCGCGCACCAGCAATTTTTTGAGCACGGGTATGCGCGACTCAGTGGCCCCGCTGGCGCGGGCCAATTCCAGAAACTGGCTGCGGTGGTCAAAGGCCATCACACACAAATCGCTCCATTGCGGCCGCGCCACCGACACGCGGTGCAGCTGCGCCAGCGACTGGTCGGCGTCCACCTGCGGATTGCGGCTGCCGCCAAACCAGTGCGCCAGTTCTGCGGGTGTGGGCATGGCCGCCGAGCAGGCGTGGCGCGAGACCACGATGGCTCCGCAGGCGTTGGCTACGCGGGTGGACTGCGCCCAGTCTTTGCCTTGCAACAAGCTGCTCAGCAAGCCCGCTAAAAACGCGTCGCCCGCGCCCAGCACATTGAGTACTTCCACGCGCTCGCCCTGGAAGGTGGGCGCGTCGTCAATGTGCGCGGGTATCGCGCCTTCGATCACCGTGCAACCCAACGCGCCGCGCTTGACCACCAGCGTGGCGGCGCTGAGCGCGCGCACTGCGCGCAGGCTGGCCATCAGGTCATTGGCTACGCCGCCGGCGATGAAAAATTCTTCTTCCGTACCGACCAGCAGATCGAAGTGCGGCAGCATCTCCTGCAACTGGGCGGTGACATGCGCATCGGCCACGTAGCGGTTCTCACCGGCGCCGCGCGGCGTCAGGCCCCACAGCACCGGGCGGTAATCGATATCGAGCACGCGCACCACGCCGTGGCGCGCCGCGTAGCCCAAGGCCTTTTGCGATCCGGCGCGGGTGCCGGGTGTGGACAGGTGTGTGCCGGTGATGGACAGCGCGCGGCAGCGGGCGATAAAGCCCTCATTAATGGCCGCGGCGTCGATCGCCATGTCGGCGCAGTTTTCGCGCATGAACAGCAGGGGAAAGGTGTCGCGGTCTTTGAGGCCCAAGAGCACCAGCGCGGTCAGGCGCTGCGGGTCGATTTGCACCTGGCTGGTGTCGCAGCCTTCGCGCTGCAAAGTCTGCAACAAAAAGCGGCCCATCTGCTCATTGCCCACGCGCGACACCATGGCGCTTTTGAGGCCCAGGCGCGCCACGCCAAAAGCCAGGTTGGCCGAACTGCCACCCAGGTACTGCGCCATGGTGCGGTTGTCTTCCAACGGGCTGCCGAACTGCTGGGAATAAAAGTCCACCGCCAGCCGGCCCAGGCATGCGAGGTCAAATTCCCGGTGGGCGGGGAAGGGCAGAACGCTCATCGATTTTTCTCTTGGGGCTGTGTGGGGTGTGTACGTAAATCCATTATATGGACAATTTTTTTTTAATTAAAAATAAATAGAAATTTATTTCTATAATACGGCGATGTTGTCCACCACCAGCGCCGACCAGTTGGTCCAGCGGATTTCCGCCGCCTACCCTGACTTGAGCAAGCAGCTCAAGGCGATTGCCCTGCACATTGAAAAAAACCGCGACCACGTCGGCCTTGAAGGCATCCAGGATATGGCGCGTCAATGCGGCGTGCAACCCAGCGCCGTGGTGCGTTTTGCCAAGCATTTTGGTTTTTCCGGCTTCACCGAACTGCAAGCGGTGTTCCGCGACAACTTGTCGCGCCAGATTGCGCCCGGGCGCAATTACCATGCCCGCATACGGGACCTGATCGCGGGCGGACCGGGCAAGCTATCCAGCACCGACATTGCGCGCGAATTTGTGGCCGGCAGCATAGAAGGCATGCAGGAACTTCAAACCAAGCTGGACCCGGCAGCTTTCAAGACAGCGGTCGATTTGCTGGTGCGCAGCGAATGTGTCTGGATTGCCGGCGCGCGCCGCGCTTTTCCGATTGCCGCCTATTTGGACTATGCCCTGCAGCACACCGAGAAGCGCATTTGCCTGGTGTCGGGCATGGGCAGCATGCAGATCGGCCAGATCCGCTCGGTGCGCAAAGGCGACGCCATGCTGGCGATTTCGTTCGCGCCCTATGCCGAAGAGACGGTGGTGGCGGTGGAGCAGGCGCGCGCGCGTGGTGCGCGGGTGATTGCCATCACCGACAGCCGCACCAGCCCGATTGCCCAATCGGCGCAGGCGGTGTTGGTGGTGCAGGAGCACATGACCCTGGGTTTTCGCGCGCTCAGCAGCACCATGGGTTTGGCGCAAAGCCTTTTCATCGCGCTAGCCTACGCCCTCGAACTCTCGCACGCGGGTACGGTGCCATGAACACACTACACCCACGCCGTTTAGTTTTTTCCCACGACTATAGTTCTCATCCCATCTGGCAGCAGTTCGCCCTGTGAGCCGGAGTAACCCCAAGAAAGTATTTCATGAAGCATGTTGCCGTTTTTGGTGCCGGTCGTATCGGCCGTATCCACGCCTCCAACCTGGCTGCTCTGCCGGGTGTTCAACTGGACGCCATCTGCGACCCGTCCGCAGAGGCGGCAAGCGACTTGGCGCAGTCACTGGGCGCGAAAGTCTCCACGATTGAGGCGGTGTTGGCCGACAAGCAGATCGACGCGGTCGCCATTTGTTCGCCCACCGTTACCCACAGCGACCTGATCACCCGCGCGGCAGCTGCGGGCAAGCATATTTTTTGCGAAAAGCCCGTGGACCTCTCCGTCCCGCGCGCGCAGGCTTGCGCCGAGGCCGTGAAGGCCGCCGGTGTGGCCTGCATGATCGGGTTTCAGCGCCGCTTCGACCCCACCTTTAACGAGGCCAGCCGCCGCCTCGCCGCAGGCGACATCGGCAACGCCGAAATGCTGATCATCACCAGCCGCGACCCCGGCGCGCCACCGGCCGAATACATCAAAGGCTCGGGCGGGATTTTTCGCGACATGCTGATCCATGATCTGGACGTGTTCCGCTGGATTCTGTGCGCCGACGGCGATGAGGCGGCCTGGCTCAGCGCCGCCGGTTCCGTACTGACCGACCCTGCGATTGCCGACCTGGGTGACTACGACAGCACGGCAGTCACCATCCGCACCCGCAAGGGCCGCTTGTGCCAGATCAACACCAGCCGCCGCGCCGCCTACGGCTACGACCAGCGCTTTGAGGTGCTGGGCTCCAAAGGCCTGCTGCAATGCGGCAACCAGACGCCCACCGGGGTTGTCCAGTCTGACGTCAGCGGCGTGCACAGCGACAAGCCCGAGGCCTTCTTTTTGCAACGCTACGCCGCGGCATACCGCCTGGAGATCGCACACTTTTTCGAGACTCTGCAGTCCGGCGGCGTATTCAGAACCACGGTGGCTGATGGCGTGGCGGCGCAAAAGCTGGCCGACGCCGCCACCCAAAGCTGCCAAAGCGGGCAAGCGGTCGCTTTATGACGGCCTTTGTCGAACAGCGCCTGCTGCACAGCCCCTTGCGCTGGGGCATGGTTGGCGGTGGCCAGGGCAGCCAGATCGGCTACTCGCACCGCGACGCGGCCGCGCGCGACGGTTTGATGCAGCTGTGCGCCGGGGCGTTCGATATCGATGCCGCGCGCGGCCGCAGCTTCGGCATCAGCTTGGGGCTCGCTGCCCAGCGCTGCTATGCCGATTACCAGTCCATGTTCGCCGCCGAGGCCGCCCGCCCGGACGGCATCCAGGTTGTCAGCATTGCCACGCCCAACAGTTCGCACTACGCGATCTGCAAGGCTGCCTTGCAAGCCGGCTTGCACGTGGTTTGCGAAAAGCCGCTGACTACCCGTTTGGAAGAAGCGCTGGAGCTCGAAGCCCTGGCCCAAGCGAAGGGTCTGGTTCTGGGTGTGATGTACGGCTACACCGGCTACGAGATGGTGCAGCAGGCCCGCGCCATGGTACAGAACGGCGAGCTCGGCGCGGTGCGCCTGGTCCATATGCAGTTCGCCCATGGCTACCACGCCACGGCGGTTGAAGCGGCGGACCCTGGCATCCAATGGCGTGTCACGCCTGCAGTGTCAGGTTCCAGCTATGTGATTGGCGACCTGGCGACCCATTGCTTTCAGATGGGCAGCCTGATCAGTGGTTTGCAGGTCGAGAGCCTGAGCTGCATGCGCCGTAGCTTTGTGGCCTCACGCGCACCGCTGGAAGATGATGCCCACGTCATGCTGCGCTACAAGGGCAATGCCGTTGGCACGGTATGGGCCAGCGCCATCAATATCGGCAGCGCGCACGCCTTCAAGGTGCGTGTGGTCGGCGAGAAGGGCAGCGTGGAATGGTGGGACGAGCAGCCCAACCAGCTCAAGGTCGCCTTTATCGGCAAACCCGAAATGACCTACGAGCGCGGCCACGGTTACCTCGATGCCTCGGCTCGTTTTGAGCGCGTGGGTGGCGGTCACCCGTCGGGCTATTTTGATGCCTGGGCCAACCTATACCGCCGTTTCGCACTGGCTATGTCGCCCGAGCCGCAGGCCAAAGACCTGCTGGCCGGGCAATGGTTCCCCAGCGGCCAGGACGGCGTGGAGGGGGTTCGCTTTGTGGAGCGCTGCGTGGCCTCGGCGGACCAGGGCAGCGCCTGGATGGACTTTGCCTGATTAAAAAATCGAGCGGTTGTTCTTGACAGCCAAGGTCTCGAAATAGACCTTGAAGCCGTCTTCGGTCATGCCGAAACCGGCAAGCGCTTTGTTGAAAGCGGTTTGCTCGGACGCCGCAGCACGGCCATCGGACAGCAGCGAATCGGCCATGTTGATCAGCACGCACAGCTTTTGCTGCGGGTTGAGCAGCGCGTTGGCATCGGTCAAAAACTGCTCGTACGGTACGGCGCGCAGGTATTTGATGGCGGCTTGGATCAGCTGCTCATCGCCGCCGACGACTGATTGCAACTGGCCGATTTCTTCTTGCTCAATTTGGCCGTCGGATGCCATCGTGTAAAGCAGGCCGGCCGCCAGCGCCAGCTTGGGCGTGAGTTGCGGTGCTTCAGTCTTGAACATGTCGAAAAGTCCCATGGGTTTCTCCTTTGAAAAAAGAATGCTTTATACATCCCATCGGTGACGTTGGCCTGCCCGCTTGGAGCACTGCAGCGCCACCGCGTGACGCTGCCCATACCAAGCGCCTAGTGTGAATCCCGCGGCACGGCAGCGCCACTCTTGCCCACCAGAAAATCCAGGTCTGCACCCAGATGCGCTTGCTGCACATGTTCCACGTACAGCTTTTGGTAACCCCGTTCGGGTGCGGGTGGCGCGACCCAGTGTGTGCGCCGTTGGGCCAGTTCCGCGTCACTCACCTCCAGATGCAGTCTGCGCCCGGCCACGTCGAGTTCAATCATGTCGCCGTTTTGCACCAGAGCCAGTGGCCCTCCGGCAGCCGCTTCGGGTGATGTGTGCAGCACCACGGTGCCGTAGGCGGTGCCGCTCATGCGGCCATCGCTGATGCGCACCATGTCGGTAATGCCCTTTTTGAGCACTTTGGGCGGCAGTGGCATATTGCCCACCTCGGCCATGCCGGGGTAGCCGCGCGGACCGCAGTTTTTCAGCACCATCACGCAGTGTTCGTCCACGTCCAGATCATCGCTGTCGATGCGGGCGTGCAGGTCTTCGATGTTCTCAAACACCACGGCGCGGCCCCGGTGTTGCATCAGGTGGGGCGAGGCCGCAGAAGGCTTAATCACCGCGCCATCGGGCGCCAGGTTGCCGCGCAGCACCGCGATGCCGGCGTCTTTCATAAACGGCTCTTGCGGGGTCTTGATGACTTCGCGGTTGTAGCAGGGCGCGTTGGCAATGTTTTCGCCAATGGTTTTGCCGTTGGCGGTCAAGGCTTCGGTGTGCAGCAGATGCTGGATTTCACGCATTACGGACGGCAGGCCACCGGCGTAATAAAAATCTTCCATCAGGAATTTGCCGGAAGGCTGCAGGTTCAAGAGGCAGGGCACTTGCGCGCCGAGTTGGTCCCAGTCGTCCAGATTCAGCGGTATGCCCATGCGCCCGGCAATGGCGATCAGGTGGATCACCGCATTGGTGGAGCCGCCGATGGCCGCGTTGGTGCGGATGGCGTTCTCAAAGGCCTGGCGCGTCAGGATTTTGGACATCTTCAGGTCCTGCTCGACCATTTCGACGATGCGCCGCCCGCTCATCTGCGCCAGCCGGTTGCGCCGGGTGTCGGCGGCGGGAATGGCCGCGTTTTCCGGCAGCGACATACCCAGCGCCTCGACCATACTGGCCATGGTGCTGGCGGTGCCCATCGTCATGCAATGGCCTTTGGAGCGGTGCATATCGGATTCGGCGGCGGTGAAGTCGGCCTGGCTCATTTCACCGGCGCGCACCATCTCCGACATTTGCCATACCCCTGTGCCCGAGCCGATGTCTTTACCCCGGAACTTGCCGTTGAGCATGGGTCCGCCCGAAATGCCGATGGTGGGCAGGTCGCAACTGGCTGCGCCCATCAGCAATGAGGGCGTGGTCTTGTCGCAGCCCATCAGCAGCACCACGCCGTCAATCGGGTTGCCGCGTATGCTTTCCTCCACGTCCATGCTGGCCAGGTTGCGAAACAGCATGGCGGTGGGGCGCAACTGCGTCTCGCCCAGCGACATCACGGGAAACTCAAGCGGAAAGCCACCGGCTTCATACACGCCGCGCTTCACAAACTCTGCGATTTCCCGGAAGTGCCCGTTGCAGGGCGTCAGTTCGCTCCAGGTGTTGCAAATGCCGATCACTGGGCGACCGTCGAGCTCGTCGTGCGGGTAGCCCTGGTTTTTCAACCAACTGCGGTGCACAAAACCATCTTTGTCCTGACGGCCGAACCAGGCCTGGCTGCGGCGGACAGGGTATTTCTTGGATTCCATGGCGAGTTCCTCGCGGATGAGTGGGGGTGGTGTGGGGTGCGACGGCACCCTTTTAGGTGCATCCTAGCAAGGCATACCGATAAAAGAAAATCTAGTTATCGGTACCTAACATATACGAATTGCAATAGGTAGGCGCGTCCCCGGCACCCTTAAGGCCCCTGCGGTATTGGGCGGACGCCCGCTACCGGTCAGGTAAAACGAGGTTCTGCGATCGATTCCACAACCATCAGCGCGCGACTATCCCCCCAGCCTTGTTTGCTGAGCGCTTACCGCTCAGCCCTTGTAACGCACCACCAAAACAGACAACAACAAAAGGAAAGCCCAAACTTTCAATGGGTTGTTGCTCAAAAACCGCATCCCCTTTTCCTCCATCATCATGTGAAACGGAACATCCGCTTTAGCTGCATTACCGGCCACATTCTCGGGCTTGGGCATGGATCCTGCGTTAACGCTCCAATCCCCGAGCGTCGCGCCAAGAAATTGCAGCGGTGGGGTCAGTGCGTGATCACCGTTACCCGAATCAGACGCTTGCGCTTGCCCACGCAGGGCAGCCAGTTCTTTTTCCAACAAGATGCACCGCATCGTCATGGCGTATTGGCCCTGGGGATTCAGAGCCACTGTTTCTCTGATCTGCGAGCTGGCATAAGAATTCACGAAGGCCAGCCGGGTTTGATGCAGCCCAGACAAAAATTTGGCAAGCTCGTCCCGCTCTGTCACCGTCATACGATCTCCTTTTCTTTAGTTCGCAACGGCGCCAACATTTGGCTCCATTACGGGTTCTGACATACACAAAAGCAGCATTGAAAACACCATCCATACAAGCGAGTTTCAAATCAAAAAATCACCGATCCCGGTGCTGCTGGTGCGAGCCTCTTCAGTCAGTGACCAATGTATTGGTCTATAAAAGTTTTCTGATAAGAAATCTTTTGGTGGAAGACGCAATTCAGCGCGGAGTAATCCTAATAGTTGACATCTCAATGTGTCAACATGAATTTACAAATGGCGATTAAATATAGGGAAAACCCCTTGATTTCTTGGCGAGCCAGGGTTTGCCGGGGAGTTCGGACGGGCGGCTATATTGCTGCCCCAATTAGGAGACGAATATGAAATCACGCGCCGCAGTGGCCTTTGGGGCGAAGCAGCCTTTGCAAGTGGTAGAGATCGACGTCGCGCCGCCGCGCGCAGGCGAGGTGCTGGTGCGGATCAGCCATACCGGCGTGTGCCATACCGATGCGTACACCTTGTCGGGCGACGACCCCGAGGGCTTGTTTCCGGCGGTGCTGGGCCATGAGGGCGCGGGCATTGTGGTGGAAGTGGGCGAGGGCGTGACCAGCGTAGCGCCTGGCGACCATGTGATTCCGCTCTACACCGCCGAATGCCGCATGTGCAAATTTTGCCTTTCGGGCAAAACCAATTTGTGCCAAGCGGTGCGCGCCACCCAGGGGCGGGGCCTTATGCCTGACGGCACATCGCGCCTGAGCTACCAGGGCCAGCCACTGTTCCATTACATGGGCACCAGCACCTTCAGCGAATACACCGTGGTGGCCGAAGTGTCTCTGGCCAAAATCAACCCTGCCGCTGAACCGCAAAAAGTCTGCCTGTTGGGCTGCGGCGTCACCACGGGCCTGGGCGCGGTCAGCAACACCGCCAAAGTCAAGGCCGGCGACACCGTCGCGGTATTCGGTTTGGGCGGCATCGGCCTGGCCGTGGTGCAGGGCGCGCGCATGGCGGGGGCGGGGCGCATCATCGGCATCGACACCAACCCCGGCAAGTTCGATCTGGCACGCGTCATGGGCGCGACCGATTGCATCAACCCGGGCGACCTGGACAAGCCCATACAAGAGGTCATCGTCGGCATGACCGATGGCGGCGTCGATTTCAGTTTTGAATGCATCGGCAATGTGCAGGTGATGCGCGCCGCGCTGGAGTGCTGCCACAAAGGCTGGGGCGAGAGCATCATCATCGGCGTGGCCGGTGCCGGCCAGGAAATCAGCACCCGCCCATTCCAACTGGTCACCGGCCGCGTCTGGCGCGGCAGCGCATTCGGCGGCGTCAAAGGCCGTACGCAACTCCCCGGCATGGTGGAGCAAGCCATGCGCGGCGAGATTGCGCTCGACCCTTTTGTGACCCACACCATGCCGCTGGAGCGGATCAATGAAGCCTTTGATTTGATGCACGAAGGCAAGTCGATTCGGACGGTGATTCATTTCTAAAATCGGGCCCGTATCGTTGGAGCCAACTTACGTTGCCGCATGAAGCCTATTCGGCGCTCTAAGCCCTAAGGCGCCGTCGGCAGGAGGCCAAAAACAGGCAGTCGCGCTTCAGTGATGGGTACACTGTACACATTCGAGCACAACAAGGGTTCCCCATGTCCTCCACCATGACCATCCGCCTGGAAGACGGCATCAAAAACCGGCTCGACCAGCTGGCCAACGTCACCCAGCGCAGCAAATCCTTTTTGGCGGCTGAGGCCATTGCTGCCAACGTGGATACCAACGAATGGCAACTGGGTGAAATTAGGGCTTCCCTGATCGAAGCCGAGGCACGCGACTACGCCACCGATCAAGACATGGCAGATCTGGCGCTGAGATGGAATGCCGGTGCAGGTTGAATGGCGGCGTACAGCTTACCTAAACGGTGGTGAAATTCTCGAAAGCCTGCTATCGGTGAGCAGGCGTGGTACTTCTATGCGGCAACGAATCCCGGCAACTTGGCAGCCCTGACATCGAAGGTTGCCGTCGCTCGGCATCCGAGCCGCCGGGTTTTCGCGCCGATAAGGCAATCTGCGAAATCGGCACCTGCATCTTTCCAGGTGAAAAGCGCCTCCTCTATGGCCGGCTCATCCTCGAATTGAATATCGCTTGCTTCGAGCAAGCCCGAGATGACTTCAATGATCCGATTCTTCGTCAGGCCGTATCGGCTGCGTAACACCCATTCGGTCTCCAGGAGAAGCAGTTGGTTGACAAAAATTCCGCGCCCAGCCGCGACTTCACGCTTGATCAGCCTTCGTGCCTTTTCAAACTGCGCTTGGTCGTCCCGAACCAGAAAGCGAATGAGAACGTTGGTATCTAGCCCCAACATCATCGGGACAACTGTGCAACTGGAATGGGCTTGCGACCCTTTTCGTGCAATACGCCCGCCAATTCCGCGACGCTCTTGGATTTCACCCGCATGAGGACTGTGGCATCCGGCATCAAGGTGAACGTCATTCGATCTCTCGCCTTGAGAGAAAGACTATCCCGAATTTCCTTGGGGATCGTTGTTTGCCCCTTGCTGGTTAGTTTGGCATCGTTTGACATTGCAATTTCTTTTTTCCTTGCGATTTTAATTATCGTAAGGCAGGCGTTCCCAGCTTGGAAGCACTTGACCGCGTACGCTGCCAAAGAGTCAACTAGCGGGGCTCTAGGCGATGATTGCAACCGGTGGCCTTCTGAGCTGCATGAGCCCAGCGCGCTAGCATCCGCGCCAGCACCACACCGTCTTGGCAGGCGCAACAGACACCCGAAGGAGCATCCGCATGAAAGCAGTTTGGAAAGATACCGTGATCGCTGAGAGCGACGCCACTGTCATGGTCGAAGGCAACCATTATTTTCCCGAGGCGTCCGTGAACCGGCAGTTCATCAGCTTTAGCAATCACAAAACCAGCTGCTCTTGGAAAGGGCAGGCAAGCTATTACTCGCTCATTGTCAGTGGTGAACTCAATCCGGACGCCGCTTGGTACTACGCCGAGCCAAAAGAGGCGGCTGCCCATATCAAGGGCTACGTGGCGTTCTGGAAGGGTGTGCAGGTCAGCTAAAGCGCGCGTTCCTTGGGGGCCAGTTGCAGTCTTCGATGAATGACGGCTTTGGGTCGCTGCTTGAATTTACCCGCGCCCTGATCACTACGTTGCCGGCCCCACCCCAGCCACCCCCTCCGCCCCCTCCAACCCATACAGCGTCTGCGCCGTCGCCCGTATCGCCCGCAGCATCACTTCGCCCGCCGGGGACAGCAGGCGGTCGCGGCGGGTGATGATGCCGAAGCCTTCCATCTGGCAGGGCAGGTCGATGGGCACGATGGCCATCAGGTCGTGGGCTTGGTAATAGCGCGCCACGTCGGTGGCCACCACGCTGAGCATGTCGCTCTTTTGCAGCATCTTGGTGGTGAAGAGCAGGGCGCCGGTCTCAATCACATTGACTGGTGCGACCAACCCCACTTCCTGGAACATCAGCTCAAAGCGGTGCCGTAACACGCTGCCCGCCGGGGGCACGATCCAGGCCGCGCCGGCCATGTCGGGCAGGGTCAGCTTGCCCGCGCTCAGCAGCGGGTGGCCCACGCGGGCGACTGCGCTGATGGGCTCGTCGGTCAGCGCTTCGTAGCGCAAATCGCTTTTGTCGTGCTGGGCGAACAGGCGCGCCACCAGAATGTCGAGCTTGTTCTGGTTGAGCTTCTCGATCAGCACGTCGCTGGTCTCGATTTGCAGCGACACGCGCAAATCCGGGTGGTCGGCTTTGACCTTTTGCACTGCATCGGGCAAAAGCATCAGCGCCGGGGCGGTGATGGCGCCTATGCTGACCTGGCCGAACTGCCCGGTCTTGGCTGCTTGCAATTCGTCATGCGCCTGGTTCAGCGAGGCCAGCGCCACGCGGGCGTGGCGGATCATGGTCTCACCATACCAGGTGGGGCGCATGCCGCGCGGCAGGCGCTCAAACAGCGAAACCTCGAGCACGTCTTCCAAGTCTTTGAGTAGCTTGGACGCAGCGGGCTGGCTCATATTGAGCACCTGCGCCGCGCGGTGGATATTGCCTTCTTCGGCCAGCGCCAGCAGCAGCAGCAGCTGCCGGGTTTTGAGCCGGGCGCGGATGAACCAGTGGTTGTAATGTGTCATGTCATTGGCTCCTGGAATCCCCGCAACCTAGGGTAAACACCAATCCATATTTTGTTATGGACGCTGGTCAAGAATCTATTGGAACATTATCAATGTACTCCCTATCATGGATCGCATCCGGGCAATCGGCAGAACCGATGCGCCCGTTGCTGTCGCGCGCCACGTCTTTACCAGCCTAGCGATGCACCAGCACACAGTTTGCGTGCGATAACTTTCCCCACCGGGGCCCACAACCAGGAGACAGACCATGAAATTTTTGCCAACCACACTCGCTGCAGCCCTTGCGCTGGCGGCAGCCGGTGCCACTTTTGCTGCCGATACATCCGGCGCAAAGATTGCGCTATCCAATAACTTCGCGGGCAACTCTTGGCGCCAGGCCATGCTCAAGAGCTGGGACAAAGTGACCAAGGAGGCTGTTGCCAAGGGCGTCGTCGCCGGGGCACCGAGCTTCACGACCGCCGAGAACCAGGCCACTGAACAAGCGGCCCAAATCCAGAACATGATTTTGCAAGGCTACAAAGCCATTGTGATCAACGCCGCATCGCCCACCGCGCTCAATGGCGCGGTCAAGCAGGCCTGCGACGCGGGTATCACCGTCGTGTCGTTTGACGGCATCGTCTCCGAGCCCTGCGCATGGCGCATCACCGTGGACTTCAAGCGCCTGGGCTCCATGCAACTCGACTACTTCGCCAGCCGCGGTCTCAAAGGCAATTTGCTCGAAATCCGTGGCCTGGCTGGTGTGTTTGTGGATGACGAAATCCATGCCGGCGTGCAGGACGGTCTGAAGAAGCATACGGAGTTCAAGCAGGTCGGCAGCGTGCACGGCAACTGGACCGGTACCGTGGCGCAAAAAGAAGTTGCGGGCATTTTGTCGACCTTGCCGCCTGTGACCGTGGTCGCAACCCAAGGTGGTGACGGTTTCGGTGCTGCCGAAGCCTTCAAAGCCGCAGGACGTCCCACACCGGTGATTTTCCTGGGCAACCGCCAGGACGAATTGGCATGGTGGGGTGAGCAAGCTAAAGCCAATGGCTACAAAACCATGTCGGCATCCATCGCGCCCGGATCATCCACCTTTGCTTTCTGGGTGGCGCAGCAGATTCTGTCCGGTGCCAAGGTACCTAAAGACCTGAGCCTGCCGATTCTGTCGATTACCCAAGAGCAGCTCGCCGGTGCACTCAAGACCACCGAAGTGGGCGGCGTGTACAACACCGAGTACTCGCAAAAGGACGTGATCGACGCGATCGCGAAAGCGAAGTAATCGCGTGCCCTTGACGCAGCAGGAACCGCTGGTTCACGCCAAAGGACTGTCCAAGTCTTTTGGGGCGGTTCTGGCCCTCCAGGGGGCCGAGCTGCGTATTGGCAAGGGTGTGTGTATCGGCGTGGCAGGGCACAACGGTGCCGGTAAGTCCACGCTGATGAATATTCTGTGCGGCACGCTGCAGCCCGATGCAGGCAGCCTGCACCTCGCCGGTCAAGACATGGTCCAAGCCGGTTCCCGTTGGGATGTGCGCGAAGCGCGCCGCGTTGGCATCCGCCGTGTGTTCCAAGAGCTGTCTTTGTGCGACAACCTCACGCTGGCTGAGAACATGCACATTGCGTCCCCGCTGCCGGGTCGGCATTGGCGTCGCGACGCAGCAGCGCTGCTGATGGCGCAACTGGATTTGATTTTTCCCGGGCATGGGCTTAAACCCCATCAGCTCGCCGGTGATGTGCCCATTGGCAAACGCCAGATGGTGGAAATTGCGCGGGCCTTTGTGGACGCCGACCACCCGTTGCGCCTGATGATTCTGGACGAGCCCACGTCCTCGCTCGACCCCCGCTGCGCCGACCAGTTGCTGGCGCACATCCGCCGCTTTGTGGCACAGGGCGGCAGCTGCATTTTGATTACCCACAAGTTGGACGAAATTTTTGCCGTCGCCGACCGCGTGGTCACCATGAAGGACGGCCGCATCGTCGACGATTGCCCGCGCGCTGATACCGACCGCAGCCGGTTGGTGCGCGCCATGGGCCAGAACGAAGACCTGGAGAAGTCGCGGCAACACCGGCAGACCGACCACAGTGACGCGCGTGAGTGGGTTCGCATTGCGGCTGCGGGTGGCAGCGCGGAATTTGTGGTGCGCAGCGGTGAAGTCATCGGCATGGCGGGCTTGGCCGGGCATGGGCAGACCGCTTTACTGGTCCGGCTTTTTCGCGCCACCCAGCAAGGTGGCGATACGTCGCACCAGGTCGGGTGCAAACTGGCCTTTGTGGCCGGTGACCGGCAGACCGATGGCATTTTTCCGCTGTGGTCGATTGCCCGCAACATGAGCCAGGCCTCGCTGGCCGCCTTCAAGCGCTACGGCTTGCTCGACCCGGCGCGCGAACGTTCCATGGTGGAGCAGTGGCGCACCCGCCTGGGCCTGCGCACCGACGATGTGAATTTGCCCGTGCTCTCGCTGTCCGGTGGGAACCAGCAAAAAGTGCTGTTCGCCCGCGCCCTGGCGGCTGATGCCGGCATGGTGCTGATGGACGACCCCATGCGCGGTGTCGATGTGGGTACCAAGCAAGACGTCTACCAGCTGATCCGCGCCGAGGCCGCAGCTGGCCGCAGCTTCGTCTGGTACAGCACCGAGTTCGAAGAGCTGTACCACTGCGACCGGGTGTATGTTTTCAACAGCGGGCGCATCGTTGGCGAGATCAGCCGCGCCGAGCTGACCGAAGAAAAAGTCGTTAACATGTCCTTTGAAGCGGCGGCGGCATGAGCGGCCTGTTTGCGCTGCAAGGCCGCTCTGCCGGTGCTGCGCTGCGCGCGGTCTTACCCCTGCTGGCATTGGGTGGTTTGCTGGCTGCGGTGTTTTACCGCCAGCCCTTGGCCATGTCCTACTTCGGTCTCAACCTGTTGCTCAATCTGGCGATTCCCGTGGCCTTTGCCACCATGGCGCAGGTGGTGATTTTGGCCGTTGGTGATCTGGATTTATCGACTGGAACTTTTGTCTCGCTGGTAGCCACCATCGGTGCCACGTTGCTGCCCATCCAGCCACTGCTGGGCGTGGCCGCGCTCGTGGCTTTGATCGGCGTATATGCCCTGGCTGGTGCGCTGGTGGAATGGCGCAAGTTGCCGTCCATCGTGGTGACGCTGGGTTTGTCTTTCGTGTGGCTGGGCTGCGCGGTGCTTTTGTTGCCGGTGCCCGGTGGCAAAGCGCCGCAGTGGCTGGTGGCTGCGATGAATGTGAAGACACCGTTGGCGCCGCTGCCGATCTGGGTGGCGCTGGCAACCGCATTGATGGGCCATTTGGTGATTACCCGCAGCTCCTTTGGCACCCGCATCCGCGGCCTGGGCGGCCATGCGGCGGCGCTGGCGCGGGCGGGGCAGTCGCTGGTGTTGCTGCGCGCGCAGGCCTATGCGCTGGCTGGTTTTTTTGGCGTGATCGCAGGCTTGCTGCTGGTAGGGCAGGCCACATCGGCCGACGCCAATATTGCTTCGCGCTACACGCTGGTGTCGATTGCTGCGGCCATTTTGGGTGGCTGTGAATTTTCGGGCGGGCGGGTCTCGCCAGCAGGTGCGGTGGCCGGTGCGCTGACCATGACACTTGCCGCGTCGTTTCTGACGTTTTTGAACGTGCCACCGGATTTTCAGATTGGCGTGCAGGGCGCGATTCTGGTGCTGGTGCTGGGGCTGCGCGCCGCCATCGATCTGCTGGAGGGTAAAAAATGAGCGCGACTGCATCGGCCTTCAGCCATCGCAGCTGGCGTCAACGCGCCGCCCAGGCTCCGTGGCTGGGCTCGACGCTGGCGGCGCTGGCCGCGTTTGTGATCACCATCGCCAACGGCCAGATCCAGGGCGTGGCCGGGCTGCTGGCGGCAGCGTTGAGTTTTTCTGCGCTCACGGTGTTGGTGGCTCTGGGGCAGATGCTGGTGATCAGCACTGGGCCGGGTAATGCGGACTTGTCGATCCCCTCCACCATCGCCTTGTCCAGCGCGGTCTCCATGTTGGTGATGAATGGCAGCGATGCCATGGTGCTGCCGGGTTTGCTGGCCGCCATCGGCGTGGGCACAGCGGTGGGCTTGGTCAACTTCGGCCTGATCCACTTGCTGCGCATTCCACCCATCATCGCCACGCTGGCCAATTCGCTGATGGTGATGTCGGTGGCGATTTCATTTGGCCGGGGTTTGAAGATCAAGCCGCCGCCGATTTTTATTGAGCTGGTGACGATGCGCATGGGCGGTATTCCGCTCTTGGCGATGCTGGCGCTGGTGGTCAGCCTCTTGGTCTGGTTGGTGGTGGAGCGCACCGCTTTCGGCCGCTCGCTGTGTGCGCTGGGGCAGAACGCACGCGCTGCAGAATTTTCCGGGGTGCGCACCGTGCGCACCTCGCTCTTGGCCTATGTGATTTGCGCCGGTCTGGCGGGCCTGACCGGCGCCCTGATCGCAGGTTTTGCGGGTGGCAATTCGCTGGATCAGGGTGACGAATATTTGCTGCTGACGATTGCCGTGGTGGTCATCGGCGGCACCTCGGTCAGCGGCGGGCGGCCCTGCGTACCGGGCATCTGGGGGGCCGCCTTGTTCATGTTCTTGCTGGTCGCCATGCTGAACGCCGCCGGCGCGAGTGCCGGGCTGCGTATGCTGCTGACCGGCGCCATCATCATCACCGTCATTGCGCTGGCTGGCTCCGGTTCGGACCGTGCTTGAAGCGCTTCACCTGGAGTACCCACCATGCACCTGTCCAGCAGCTCCCCCTTCGATGTGCGCGACCCGCGCTTTGTTGACAGCCTCTTTCCGCATGAAAGCGTGGAAAAAATCTGGACTGGCGGCCGCTGGTGCGAGGGCCCGGCCTGGTTCCCGGCCCACGGCACGCTGGTCTGGTCCGACATTCCGGGCAACCGCATGCTGCGCTGGGACGAGCGCAACAACACCGTGGGCGAGTTCCGCAAGCCCTCGCACAACACCAACGGCAATACCGTAGACCGCCAGGGGCGGCTGATCAGTTGCGAGCATTTGAGCCGCACGGTCACGCGTACCGAGCACGATGGCTCGATCACGGTCCTGGCCGACAAATGGATGGGCAAACGACTGAATTCACCCAACGACGCCGTGGTGCATTCCGATGGCGCAATCTGGTTCACCGACCCCGACTACGGCATCATGAGCGAGTACGAAGGCGAGCGCGCGCAGAGCGAAATCGGTGCCTGCTACGTCTACCGCATCGACCCGCACAGCGGCGCAGTCGAGCGCGTTGCCGACGACTTTGACAAGCCCAACGGCCTGGCCTTCTCGCCCGACGAATCGATTCTGTATGTCGCCGACACCGGTGCCAGCCACCACCCCGGCGGCCCGCGCCATATCCGCAAGTTCGCGGTGCACGGCAGCACGCTGCGCGACCAGGGCGTGTTCACGGTCTGCGACAACGGTTTGTTCGACGGCTTTCGCGTGGACGTGAAAGGCCGGCTGTGGAGCAGTGCGGCAGACGGCGTGCACGTGTTCCATCCGGACGGCACGCTGCTGGGCAAAATCCGCATCCCTGAAATTGTGGCCAACGTCTGCTTCGGTGGTCTCAAGCGCAACCGCCTGCTGATCTGCGCCACCAGCTCGCTGTATTCGGTTTTCGTCAACACCACGGGCGCGGTTTAATCCTTTGCATGACTCCACATTCTCTACTCCCTGAAGACGGGTGCACCGGTACCCTGGTAACCCGCATTTGGAACCCCGCAGGGCGGGGCGGTCCCTCGGTTGCCGTGCTGCGTGAGGACGGCGTCTATGACCTGTCCGCGCACGTGTCCACCATGAGTACGCTGCTCGATACGCAGGACCCGGCGGCGCGGGTGCGCAGCTTTGCGGGTACGCGCGTTGCCTCAGTAGAGGACGTGATGGTCAACAGCGACGAGGCCAAGCGTGACGGCAGCCGGGCGTTTTTTCTGGCGCCCTGCGATTTGCAAGTCATCAAAGCCGCCGGCGTGACCTTTGCCACCAGCATGGTGGAGCGCGTCATTGAAGAAAAAGCCGGTGGCGACGCCAGCCGCGCCGAGGCCATACGCGCCCAGGTGCTGGCGCAAATTGGCACCGATTTGTCGGCCATTCAACCCGGTTCCCCAGAAGCCCTGCAACTCAAAGAAGCTTTGCAGGCGCAAGGCATTTGGTCGCAGTACCTGGAAGTGGGCATTGGCCCCTATGCCGAGGTGTTCACCAAAGCGCCGGTGCTGTCGGCGGTGGGCACTGGCAGCTTTGTCGGCATACGCGACGACTCCCACTGGAACAACCCCGAGCCCGAGGTCGTGTTGGCGGTTAACAGCCACGGCGTGATCCAGGGCGCAGCCCTGGGCAACGACGTGAACTTGCGTGACATCGAAGGCCGCAGCGCGCTGCTCTTGGGCAAGGCCAAGGACAACAACGCATCCACCGCCATCGGCCCCTTCATCCGCCTGTTTGACGTCAGCTACAGCCTGGACGATGTGCGTGCCGAGGTGCTGCATCTCGAGGTGCGCGGTGAAGATGGCTTTGTCATGCACGGCACCAACGCCATGGCGCAGATCAGCCGCGACCCGCTGGATCTGGTGGAGCAGGTGCTGAGCGCCCACCAGTACCCGGACGGCTTCATGCTGTTTTTGGGTACCCTGTTTGCGCCCACCCAGGACCGTGACCGGCCGGGCGGCGGCTTCACCCACCACCTGGGTGACACGGTGCAGATCCGCAGCCGCCATCTGGGTACCTTGTCCAACCGCGTGCAGCATTGCCAACAGGCCGCGCCCTGGCACTTCGGCCTGCGCGCCTTCATCAACAACCTGGCCGCGCGTGGTCTGCTCAGCGAATCCGGAGTCTGATGTGAGCGCTTCCAGCCCTGCGGTTTCCATCCGTCTGCATGCCGATGACGATGTGGTCATCACCCGCCAGCAACTGGTCTCCGGCTCGGTCTTGGCCGAAGAAGGCCTGACCGTCAGCGGCCTGATTCCGCCCGGCCACAAAGTGGCGGTGCGTGATCTGCAAGCCGGTGCGCCGGTGCGCCGTTACGGCCAGATCATCGGTTTTGCCACCCAGCCCATACGCCGCGGCCAGCATGTGCATGTGCACAACCTGGGCATGGCCGATTTCGAGCGCGACGCCGCCCAGGTTGCCACGTTGGACGCCCGCGCTACCGTTTTCGTGCCGCAACCCGCCAGCTTCATGGGCATTGTGCGCGGCGATGGCCGCGTGGCCACGCGCAACTACATCGGCATCCTGACCTCGGTGAACTGCTCGGCTACGGTGGCGCGCGCCATTGCCGACCGCTTTCGCCGCGACATCTTTCCCGAAGCGCTGGCGGACTACCCGCAGGTGGACGGCGTGGTGGCGCTCACGCACAGCGCCGGTTGCGCGGTGGACTCGGAGGGCGAGGCCCTGCAATTGCTGCGCCGCACGCTGGCCGGTTACGCGCGCCACCCCAACTTTGCCGCCGTGCTGGTGATCGGCCTGGGTTGCGAGACCAACCAGATTCCGGCCTGGATTCAGGCCGAGGGCCTGCAGGCCGGGCCGGTGCTGCAGACCTACACCATTCAGGACAGCGGAGGCACGGCGCTGGCCGTGCAGCGCGGGCTGGACGCAGTGCGCGCCATGCTGCCTGCGGCCAACGCGGTGCAGCGCGTACCGGTCCCGGCCAGCCATCTGGTGGTGGGCTTGCAATGCGGCGGCTCGGACAGCTATTCCGGTGTCAGCGCCAACCCGGCCCTCGGTGCGGCGGTGGACCGCCTGGTGCGCCACGGCGGCAGCGCCATGCTCTCCGAGACGCCGGAGATTTACGGTGCCGAACACCTGCTGGTGCGCCGTGCGCAAAGCCCGGAAGTCGGTGCCCGCTTGCTGGCCCGCATTGCCTGGTGGGAGGCCTACTGCCAGCGCATGGGCGCGGATATGAATAACAACCCCTCGGCGGGCAACAAGGCCGGTGGCCTCACCACTATCTTGGAAAAGTCCCTGGGCGCAGTGGCCAAGGGCGGCACCACCAATTTGGTGGAGGTGCTCGAATACGCCCAACCCATTACGCGCCATGGGCTGGTGTTCATGGATACGCCAGGTTACGACCCGGTCAGCGCCACCGGCCAGGTGGCGGGCGGTGCGAACCTGATTTGCTTCACCACCGGACGCGGTTCGGCCTACGGTTGCGCGCCAGTTCCCTCCATGAAGCTGGCGACTAACAGCCTGCTGTGGCAGCGCCAGGAAGCCGATATCGATATCAACTGCGGCGGCATTGTGGACGGCGAAACCACGGTGGACCAGATGGGCGAGGAGATATTCCAGGCCCTGTTGCGTATGGCCTCGGGCGAGCGCAGCAAAAGCGAAATCCACGGGTATGGGCAAAACGAATTTGTGCCCTGGCAGCTCGGTGCTGTGACCTGATGCCCGAGCGCAGTGCCTCCATGCTGAGCGTGGTTTGTGAAACGCCGGGTCTGCTGCGCGCGCAGCAGCGTGCGCTTCCTGTGTGTGCGCCCGGCGAGGTGCTGGTGCGGGTGCGCAGGGTCGGCGTGTGCGGTACCGATTTGCATATTTTTGGTGGCACCCAGCCTTTTTTGCAGTACCCCCGCGTCATGGGCCACGAGTTCTCCGGCGAGATTGCGCAGGCCGATGGAAGCACCCGGCTGGCCGTCGGTGACCCGGTGTATGTCATGCCCTATCTGTCCTGCGGGATCTGTGTGGCGTGCCGGGCGGGCAAGACCAATTGTTGCGTCGCCATCCAGGTGCTGGGTGTGCACCGCGACGGCGCGCTGTGCGAATACCTGGCGCTGCCCGAGGCCTTTGTGCACAAGGCCGAGGGCGTCACGCTGGACCAAGCCGCGATGCTGGAATTTCTGGCTATCGGCGCGCATGCGGTGCGCCGGGGGCAGTTGCATGCGGGCCAGCGTGTGCTGGTCGTGGGGGCCGGGCCTATCGGTATGGCCGCGATGATTTTTGCCGGTCTGCGCGGCGCGGTGGTGACAGCGCTGGACGCACGCCAGGACCGGCTTGATTTCTGTACCCGCGAACTCGGTGTTGCAGCAACCGTGACGCTGGGCGAGGGCGACGAGGCCCAACTCGCGGCGCGCACCGACGGCGAATTTTTTGACGTGGTGATGGACGCCACCGGCAATGTGCGCGCCATGGAGCGCGGCTTGCAGTTTGTCTGCCACGGCGGCACCTATGTGCTGATTTCGGTGGTGCGCGACACCATCAGCTTCGCCGACCCCGAGTTCCACAAGCGCGAGACCACGCTGCTGGGCAGCCGCAACGCCACGGCCGAAGATTTCGAGACCGTGCTGCAGGCCATCCGCGCTGGGCAGGTGCCCACCGCCGCGCTCAACACCCACCGCATGGCATTGGCCGATGTGCCGGGACGCTTTGCCGAATTGCTGGACCCGGCGCGCGGCGTGGTCAAGGCCTTGATTGAAGTTTGAGGCCCATCTTGCAGCCTGCCTTGCAGCCCATTGTCCAGTTTGGCACCAGCCGCTTTTTGCAGGCGCATGCCGATTTGTTTGTCTCGCAGGCGCTATCCAATGAGGCCGGTGGCAGCCATGCGTTGGGCGGTATCACCGTGGTGCAAACCACCACCAGCGCGCAAAGCGCGGCGCGGGTGGCGGCGCTGGCAAGCGGAAAGCCATATCCGGTGCGGGTGCGTGGCCGCCAAGGCGGCGTGGACATCGATGAAACCCTGCAGGCCAAGGCCATACGCGGCGCCTTGCAGGCCGCAACGCAGTGGCCGCAGGTGCGCGCGGCGGTGCTGGGCGCGCAAATCATTCTCTCCAACACGGGCGACACGGGTTACGCGCTGGACGCCGCTGACGGTCCCGCCATGTTGGCTTTAGAGGGCGCGGTGCCGCAGAGTTTTCCGGCCAAGCTGCTGGTGCTCTTGTATGGCCGCTGGCAGGAGCGCCCGGATGAGCCGCTGACGCTTTTGCCCTGCGAGCTGGTGCAGGACAACGGAGACGTGTTGCGCCAGTTGCTGATTCGCCTGGCGCAGCGCTGGGGCTTGAGCCAGACCTTTGGCGTGTGGCTGCAGCAGCATTGCGTCTGGGCCAATTCGCTGGTGGACCGCATCGTTTCGCAGGCGCTGGAGCCGGTGGGCGCGGTGGCCGAACCGTATGCGCTATGGGCGGTTCAGCGGCAGGCCGGTTTGCGCATGCCCTGCCAGCACCCCAGCATTGTGCTGACGGACGAGCTGGTGCGCTATGAGCGCCTGAAGCTGTTTGTGCTCAATGGCGGCCACAGCTATCTGGCCGAGCGTTGGCAGGCTTTGCAACGCCCGCCTGCGCAAACCGTGCGCGAGGCTATGGCCGACCGCCAGCAGCGCGCCGAGTTGGAAGACTTCTGGGCCGAAGAGGCCTTGCCGGTGTTTGGTCTGCTGGGTTTGGAGACGCAAGCGCAGGCCTATGTGGCCAGCGTGCGCGAGCGTTTTGAAAACCCTTTTCTCGACCACCGCATGACCGATATTTTCCAGAACCATGCGCAGAAAAAGCAGCGGCGCTTTGCCCCGGTCGTCGCCCTGGCCGAGCAGCATGGCGCGGCGCTGCCCATGCGCCGCATGCGCGACGCCTTGGTCAGCGTGTGAGACCCCTTGGCTATGGATGCAGCCCCCAGCCAGCCGTTGCTCGATGTGCTCGATGTGCTTACGGTGGGCGAGCCGCTGGCCTTGTTTGTCGCGCAGCAGCCGGGCGATCTGGCTGATGTCGGTAGCTTCCAACGATTCGCTGCAGGTGCCGAACTGAATGTGGCCACCGGTCTGGCGCGCCTCGGTGTGCGGGTCGGGTACCTGTCCAAAGTCGGGGACGACTCCTTCGGACGTTTTGTCCGCCGCACGCTGGATACGGAAGGCATTGATGCGCGCTACCTGCTGACCGACGCGCAGCACGGCACTGGCTTCATGCTCAAGGGTCGCACCGTGGACGGCAGCGACCCGGCTATCGAATACCACCGGCGCGGCTCGGCGGCCAGCCATCTGGGTCTGGTTGATTGGCGGAACCTGCACGCTGATGGCGTTTTCCCAGCGCGGCATCTGCACCTGACCGGCATCACGCCGGCGCTGTCGCCTACGGCGCGCGAACTGGTGTTTGAACTCGCACGCGAGGCGCGGGCCGCTGGGGCGTCGGTGTCCTTCGACCCCAATTTGCGTCCGCGCTTGTGGCCCTCGCAGGCAGAGATGGTGGACTGCGTGAACGCCCTGGCCGCGCAGGCCAGGGGCACGGTGCTGCCGGGCCTGGCCGAAGGGCGCGTGCTCACCGGCTTGCAGCACCCTCAGGACATTGCCGATTTCTATTTGCGCCAAGGTGCCAGCCAGGTGCTGGTGAAGCTCGGCGCGCAAGGTGCCTTCTTCGCAGACGCGCAGGGCCGCAGCGCCACGCTGGCCGCTCCGGTGGTGGCGCGTGTGGTAGACACCGTGGGCGCGGGTGATGGTTTTGCGGTGGGCGTGATCAGCGCCTTGCTCGAAGGGCTGGACCTGGCAGACGCCTGTGTGCGCGGTAACGCGATTGGCGCGCGGGTGGTGCAATTCCCCGGCGACGCCGACGGCCTGCCCACGCGCGCCGAACTCATGAACAACAAGGATTTTCCCCATGGCTGAACCGCGCCTTGCCCGCTACCGTGGCGTCTTCCCCGTCGTCCCGACCACCTTCACCGAGAGCGGTGCGCTGGACCTGGAAAGCCAGAAGCGCTGCGTGGATTTCATGATCGACGCCGGCTCCGACGGCCTGTGCATCTTGGCGAATTTTTCCGAGCAATTTGTGCTCAGCGACGCCGAGCGCGAGCTGCTGACCCGCACGCTGCTGGACCACGTGCGCGGCCGGGTTCCGGTCATCGTGACCACCACCCATTTCAGCACCCAGGTGTGTGCCGCGCGCAGCCTGCGCGCGCAAGAGCAGGGCGCGTCCATGGTGATGGTGATGCCGCCCTACCACGGCGCAACCATCCGCGTGGGCGAGGGTCCGATGTACGAATTTTTTGCCCGCCTCTCAGACGCCATCCGCATCCCCATCATGATCCAGGACGCGCCGGTCAGCGGCACCACGCTGTCGGCTGCGTTTCTGGCGCGCATGGCCACAGAGATCGACAAGGTGGCGTATTTCAAAATCGAGACGGCGGGTGCGGCGTCCAAAATCCGCGAGCTGATCCGCTTGGGCGGCGAGGCCATCGAAGGCCCGTGGGATGGCGAGGAGGGCATCACGCTGCTGCCCGATTTGGACGCCGGTGCCACCGGCGCTATGACGGGTGGCGCTTACCCGGATGGCATGCGCGCCATCGTCGACGCGCACGGCGCCGGTGACCGCGAGCGCGCAGTGGCGCTGTACCAGCAGTGGCTGCCCCTGATCAATTACGAGAACCGCCAGACCGGCTTGCTCGCGGCCAAGGCCTTGATGCGCGAGGGCGGCGTCATCGCCTGCGAAGCGCCGCGCCATCCGTTTCCGGCCATGCACCCGGACACCCGCGCGGGCCTCATCGACGTGGCGCGTCGCTTGGACCCCATGGTCTTGCGCTGGGGGCGCTGAAGGTGCAGTCCCTAGATACCCTCGCCTCGCCGCCAGAGGCCGTCTCGCTGGTCGGCGTCGATTGGGGCACCACGCAGAGGCGCGTCTACGCGCTGAGTAGCGGCGGCGCATTGCTGCGCCAGCAGGCGGATGCCGATGGCGCGCTGGCCTGCAAAAACCGTTTTGCCGAATCGCTGGGCGCAGCTTTGCTGGCGCTGCAAGCCCACCCAACAACCGTAGTCTTGTCCGGCATGGTCGGCAGTGCGCTGGGTTGGGTGCCTGTGCCATATCTCGATGACCATGTGGCCTTGCGCGACTTGCCCGCCCACCTGCACGCCGTGCCCCGCGCTGTGGGCCAGCCGCCCGCGCTCATCGTTCCCGGCTACTGCCTGCGCGACGCGCACGGCCAGCCCGATGTGATGCGCGGTGAAGAAACCCAGTTGCTCGGCGCGCTGCTGCTCGGCCACGGCGACGGCTGGTTTGTGCTGCCCGGAACGCACAGCAAATGGGTGCAACTCCACGCCGGGCGCGTGGTCGCGCTGCGCACCTATATGACCGGCGAACTGTTTGACCTGCTGGGTCGACACGGAACCCTGGCTGCTGCCGCTGGCACCGAGGCTGCGCCCTGGGACGATGGCGCTTTTCAGGACGGCCTGGAATCAGCGCAGCATGGCGCTTTGGGCCAGCAACTCTTTGGCGTGCGCGCGCGGGTGGTGTGTGGCGACATGCCCGCCGCACACGCACGCGCCTACTTGAGCGGCCTATTGATCGGAGCCGAACTGCACGACGTGCTGCGCCATAGCAATGGCGCAGCGGGCGCGCAGTCCATCTGCCTCATCGGCACCCCCGCGCTGGCGCAGCATTACCTGGCCGCTGCCGCGCCCTTGCAGATGCGCTTTGAAGTCCTCGACGCGCAGCGCGCCTATGTGCGCGCGCTGGCGCATTTCCAAACTTCACTGGGCACACCATGACCACCACGCACTCCCTGCTGCACGCGCTGCGCCCTATGCCGCTTATCGCCATCTTGCGCGGGCTCGACCCGCAGCACGCCGCCCACATCGGCCAGACCCTGGTTGCCTGCGGCTTTCGCGCGCTGGAAGTCCCGCTGAACCGGCCCGGTGCGCTGGCCTGTATTGAGACGCTGGTCAAAACGCTGCCCGCTGATGTGCTGATCGGCGGCGGCACCATGTGCACGCTGCAAGACGTGGACGACGTGTACGCAGCCGGTGGCCGCCTGATGGTCTCGCCCCATTGCGATGCACGCCTGATCGCACACGCCGTGCGCTTAGGGATGCTGGTCGCGCCCGGCGTCATCACCCCCACCGAAGCATTCACCGCCCTGCAAGCCGGTGCCCATGCGCTCAAACTTTTTCCCGTTGACGTGTTGGGTCCGGGTGGCCTCAAAGCCCTGGCCTCGGTGCTGCCATCTGGCACCGAACTCTGGCCGGTCGGCGGTATCACGCCGAGCAGCATGGCGGGCTGGGTCGCAGCGGGGGCTACGGGTTTTGGAATTGGCAGCCAGTTGTACGCGCCGGGCGCGGACGCGGAAGCGGTGCGTGTGAAGGCGCTGGAATATGTGGGGGCTTGGGGGCGGGGGAGTACAAAGCCGCTCCCGTAAACTACGACGATGGACCGTCAAACTGCATTAACCCTGCTGGCCACGCACAAGCCGCAACTCGCCCGCCAATTTGGCGTGAGCAGTCTGGCGCTCTTTGGCTCGACTGCGCGTGGGCAAGCCCATGACGGCAGCGATGTGGATATTTTGATTTCGTTTACCACGGCGGCTACATCCAAGCAGTATTTCGGTGCGCGGTTTTACCTGGAAGACGTCTTGCAATGCCCAGTCGATCTGGTCACCGACAAGGCGCTTCGCGAGGAATTGCGCCCTTACGTTGCGCGCGACGCGATCCATGTCTAACGATTCGGCGGCTCGTGAATGGCGATTTTATATTGCCGACATGGTTGGATTTTGCGAACGCATTCAAAGCTTCAATGTCGGAATCCGTCGCGAAGAATTCTCTGTAGATCCCATGCGCTATGACGCCACTGTGCGGAATATTGAGCTGATTGGTGAGGCCGCAAGGCATGTGCCGTTGTCTGTCCGTCAGGCCAATGCCGTTATCCCTTGGCGCACGATGATTGCCACTCGTAATCAACTTATCCATGGCTATGCCGGTATTGATGACGATGTGCTTTGGAGCATTGTTCGGGACGATATCCCTGGACTGCTGATTGCGCTGCGGGATGTCAAGTTGGCTGCTTAGACCCCAAGACGCAAAATTCGGTGCGGTGTGCTTAGGCTAATCAGGACTAATGGCCTTATCGGCAAAGTTCGAAGTAAGAATGATCAATCGCCAAAACAGGCGTAGCCTCAAAAGTGGTGGTCATCTATACCAATCCGTCAAAACTAAAACGTAGGTGATAGCGGTCTGACCACTGTCCATGCGCTCCCCAGAGGGGTGATTCACTAAACGCCTTGAGTCGCGCCCTTATAAGCCTGATAAGCCGCATCCACGCCCGCCCCGCGCGTGAAACGATGGCCTTCGGCGGCGAGGACGATTTCCAACGCGCCCAGGGTTTGCAGCACGCAGTCAAGGCGGGCGTTGTATCCCATGGCGCCTATGCGCCAGACCTTGCCCGCCAAGGGGCCGAAGCTGGTGCCGATTTCGATGTTGAAGTCGCCCAGCAAAGCGGCGCGCAGCTTGTCGCCGTTGATGCCATCGGGGATGTACACACCGGTTACGTTGGGCATTTTGTTGTGGATGTCGCCGTAGGGCTTGAGGTTCATGCCCTGTACTCCTGCAACTACGGCGCGCGATGCGGCGGCGTGGCGGGCGTAGGCTTGGGGCAGGCCCTCTTGCACAAAAATGCGGGCGCATTCGCGCGCGCCGTAGAGCATGGTGGTGGCTTCGGTGTGGTGGTTCAGGCCGGCGTCGCTCCAGTAGTCCATGATCATCGCCATGTCCATGTAGTTGGATGCGATGCGCTTGCCCGCACCGGGCACGTAGCCTGCGGGCTGCAAGCCATCTTCAATGTGGCGGCGGCGGTAAATGGTGCGCGCCATGTCGTCCGACAAGGTGATGGGCGCTGCGCCCGAGGGCCCGGCCAGGCACTTTTGCAAACCAGCGGTCACCGCGTCGATGGCCCAGGCGTCCACCGGCAGGGGTGTGCCGCCGCAGGATGCGGTCGCGTCAACCTGCAGCATCGCGCTGTAGCGGTGGCACAAAGCGCCCAGGCCGTCCAGCGGTTGCAACATGGTGGTGGAGGTGTCGCCCTGGCAGACGGCTACCAGCTTGGGCGAGAACGATTGAAGTGCCGCTTCAATTTGCGCCAGATCAAACACCGTGCCCCATGGCGCTTGCACCACGTGGACGTTGGCGCCGCAGCGTTGGGCGATTTCGTTGAGTAGTTGGCCGAAGCGGCCGAAGCTGCAGACCAGCACTTTGTCGCCGGGCTCGATGGCTGAGAGCATGACCATCTCGATGGCCGAGCGTGCCGTGCCATCCAGCACCAGCGTCCAGTCCTTTTGGGTTTCGAAAAACGCACGGTAGAGCGTCATGGTTTCGCGCATCATGCGGCGGAACTGGGGGTCAAACTGTCCCAGTAGTTGCGAGGACATGGCCTTGAGCACCCGGGGGTCGGCGTTGATGGGGCCGGGGCCCATCAACAGGCGCGGCGCGAAATGCAATTCGTCCATGGCGCTGGCGGGGTTTGGCAGGGGGGAGAGGCTGGGGAGTGGAGTGCTGAACATATAAAAGTATGATAGCAAATTGTTAACAAAATCCCCTTGGATTGCCCCCGCATGACCACCTCCCTGCACACGGCTGCATTCATCCACGCCAACCTGTACAAAGACTCCGTAGCCCTGATGCGCGTTGCGCAAAGCCTGTTGGCCATGCCCGGCGTGGTCAACGCGACCTTGCAGATGGGCAACCCGGCCAACAAAGACATTTTGCGCGAGGCCGGTCTGCTCAAGAGCGCGGTGCAGGACGCGGGGCCCAGCGATGTGATGGTGGTGGTACAGGCCCGCAGCGCCGATGCCTGTGATGCGGCGGTCACCCGTTGCAAAGCGGAATTGGCCGGTACGCAGGCGGCAGGGCCTCAGGCCTCCGACGCCACGCGGGTGGTGCCCACCAATCTGGGTATGGGCAAGGCCGCTTTGGCCGGCGCCAACCTGGCGCAAATTTCGGTGCCAGGTCCCTATGCTGCGGCCGAAGCGCTTAAGGCTATCAAGCTCGGCCTCCATGTATTTTTATTCAGTGACAACGTGCCGCTGGCGCAGGAGGCGGCGCTCAAGCGCGAGGCCACCCGGCGCGGTCTGCTGGTGATGGGGCCGGACTGCGGCACTGCGATCATCGGTGGTGTGCCTTTGGGTTTTGCTAACGCGGTGCGGCGCGGCTCCATCGGGCTGGTGGCCGCGTCGGGCACGGGCTTGCAGGAGGTGAGCACACAAATCCACCGCATGGGCGGCGGCATCAGCCATGCCATCGGAACCGGCGGGCGCGATGTGTACGACGCCGTGGGCGGCGCGACCATGCTGCAAGGCATTGCCTTGCTGGCCAAAGATGCAGCCACCCAAGTCATCGTCATCGTTTCCAAGCCGCCGGGCGCGGCAGTGGCAGCGCGGGTGTTGGCGGCGCTGCAGGCTGCGGGTAAACCGTCCATCGTCTTGTTTTTGGGGCATGCGGGGGCGTTGCCCAAGCCCGCCAAGGGCGGTTTGGTGCGCATGGCCCACACCCTGGTCGATTGCGCTGCGCTGGCCGTCAAATTGGCAGGTGTGCGCCGCAGCGCGCTGCAGGTGTATGACCTGCCTAAAAAGCCCGTGTTCGGCAAAGGCCAGAAGTATTTGCGGGCCCTGTTTTCCGGCGGTACCTTTGCCGCTGAGGCGCAGCTGCTGTGGGCGGCGGCGGGTCTGAGCGTCTGGTCCAACGTGCCCTTGAACAAAGACATGGAGTTGCCGAATCCGCGCCAGGCTAGCCAAGGCCATAGCGCGTTGGATTTGGGCGATGACGCGTTCACCGTGGGCCGCCCGCATCCCATGATTGACCAGGCCGCGCGCATCGAGCGTTTGGCTATGGAAGCGGCCGACCCATCAGTGCGCGTGATCCTGCTGGATGTGGTGATCGGCTGGGGCGCGCACAGCAACCCGGCGGGCGAACTGGCGCCGGCCATTCAGCGCGCCAAAGCGGCGGCGCGCAAAGCGGGTCGCAACTTGGCGATCGTGGGTTTTGTGTGCGGCACCGAGACCGACCCGCAGGTGCTGAGTGCACAAGAAGCCACGCTGCGCGCCGCCGGTATGCTGCTGGCGGGCAACAGCGCTAACGCGGCCTGGTTGGCCGGTGAGTGGGTGCGATGAATACCGGCCCCGTGCCTGCGCGCAAGCGGGTGGTGGTGGCGCTGGGCGGCAACGCCGCCTACCCGCCGACCATCAAGGGCACGGCCGAAGAACAGCTGGTCTTGATGCGCCAGGTCTGCGCGCATTTGGTCGAGATCATCCGCGCCGGTTGGCAGCTGGTGCTGACCCACGGCAACGGGCCGGTGGTGGGAAATATTTTGTACCGCATGGCGCGCACGGCGGATGAGTTGCCGCCCATGCCCATGGATGTGTGCGTAGCGCATTCGCAAGGCGGCATGGGCTATATGCTGCAACAGAGTTTTGCCAATGTGCTGGTGGACAGCGGGCTGGACATCGTGGTGTCCTGCGTGGTCACTGAAGTCGAGGTCGATGGCGGTGACCCGGCCTTCAGCAACCCGACCAAGCCGGTGGGCAAATTTTTCAGCGAAGCCGAGGCGGCAGAGATGGCTAGCAAGACCGGCTGGTACTTCGCCGAAGACTCCGGGCGCGGCTGGCGCCGCATGGTGGCCAGCCCCAAGCCGAAAAAAATTCTGGACCTCAAAACCATTGACGCCCTGCTGGACGCGGGCGTGATCCCCATCGCCTGCGGCGGTGGCGGCGTACCGGTGCTGCATGGCGACAACGGCCACTGGACGGGCGTGGCGGCGGTGATTGACAAAGACCTGACCAGCGCCATGCTCGCCGCCCATTTGCATGCCGATACGTTGATCATGCTGACCGGCGTGGAGCAGGTGGCGCTGGACTTCAACAAGCCGACCCAGCGGCCGCTGGACCACATGACTTTGGCACAGGCGCGCCAGTACACCGCTGATGGCCAGTTCCCGCCCGGCAGCATGGGGCCCAAGATCGAAGCGGCCATCAGCTACCTCGAAGAATTACCCAACGCCAACCACGATGGCGAAGTGATCATCACCTCGCTGGAGCGGGCGTTTGACGCGCTGATGGGGCGGGCGGGCACGCATATCACTTGCAAAGCGCCAAGCCGGTGAGTTGCACCGACGCCGCGTTGCAAGCCGTACCGGGGTTCGAGACCACGGACTACGCGCTCCTCGATGGGCGCATCGTCTGGGCGGGCTCCAAGGCCGGCACCGACCACCCGCGCAACCTGGCGCATCCCTGGCGGGCTGCGCCGGGCGCATACGACGCGCAGGCCCTGCGCAACGGTGCGGCGTTGGCCTGGGCGGGTATGGATACGCACATCGGTCTGCTCGGTTGGCTGGCCGGGCAGCGTCTGGTATTTCCACTGGAGCTGGCGCGGCCGCGCTTGCGCGCGGTTGCGCAGGCTCTGCGTGCGCAGGACCTGGCCGCCTTTGAGGCTGCCGCGCTGCGCGTGTTGGGCCTGGGCCATGGCCTGACCCCAAGCGGAGATGATCTCCTGGGCGGCATCTTGTTCACGCTGGCGTATGCCCCGATTCCCGCCTGGCACAGCGCCATGCCCGGCCTGCACGCCCGCATCCGCCGTGCCACAGAAAGCGCCACCAACCCCATCAGCGCAGCCCTGCTGGACGACCTGATGCGCGGCAGCAGCTACCGGGTGCTGCACGATGTATTGGATGCTCTCCAAGCCGGTGAACCCGGCCCGATCACCGATGCCGTCAACCGGCTTTTACGCCTGGGCTCCAGCTCGGGCGGCGATATGCTTGCCGGCGTCTTTTTGGCTTTACAGACTTGCGAACCTCCTGCGGAACCCCTATGAAAATGCCAGCCAACTCCCTGCTCAGTCAAGCACCCGCCGTGCTCAATATCGGCATCGACGGATTCAACGACAGCATCCGCCACAACGGCGGGCAGGTCGACCATCTGGGATGGCGTCCGCCGGGTAATGCCGATCCGGTCTTGGCTTGGAACCTGGCGCGCCTGATGGACGACCCGCGCATCACCGCCGCCAACCAGGAGGTGACGCAGCGCATCATCACGGCCCGGCCGATGTGGGAAGACGTCGCCCTGCGTGCCGATGGCGTGTGGAGCGAGATGAAAGGCGCGCGCTTGTTGCTGCATGCGGGCCCGCCGGTGGCCTGGGGCGATATGTGCGGCCCGATGCACGGGGCGATGATTGGCGCGGTCTTGTACGAAGGCTGGGCAAAGACACCCGAAAAAGCGCAGCAGATGCTGGAGCGCGGAGAGATTGCGTTTGGCCAGTGCCACGACTTCCAGGCCGTAGGGCCTATGACCGGCATCATCAGCCCGTCCATGCCGCTGATCCAGGTGCGCGATGCCACCCATGGCAACGTGGCCTACACCAACATCAACGAAGGCATTGGCCGCTGCCTGCGTTTTGGCGCGAACGGCCCGGACGTGTTGCAACGGCTCAAATGGTTTGAGAAGGTGCTGGCCCCGGTCTTGAAAGCCGCCGTGCGCCACAACTTTGACAAGACCGGCGGCATCGACTTGAAGGCCACTCAATCACAGGCCCTGCTGATGGGCGACGAGGTGCACAGCCGCAACGCCGCATCCACCTCGCTGTTTTTTATGACCCTGGCGGTGCCCCTGGCCGCCGCGCAGGGTCGGGTGCCGCAAGACCATATCCACCAGACGCTAGACTTTGTAGCCAAGACCTCGCAGTTCTTTTTGAACTTCTCCATGGTCTCGTGCAAAGCCATCATGGACGCCGCCCACGGCGTGCCGTTCAGCTCGGTGGTCACGGCCATGGCGCGCAACGGCACCGAGACCGGCTTGCGCATCAGCGGCCTGGGCCAGCAGTGGTATACCGCCAAGTCGGATCTGCCCAACGGCCTGTACTTTCCCGGCTTCTCGCAGGATGATGCTTGTCCCGACATTGGCGACAGCGCCATCACCGAGACCGCAGGTTTTGGCGGTTGCTCGTTTGCCGCATCGCCCGCGCTCACGCTGCTGGCCGGTGGCTCGGTCAGTGACGCGGTGCGCTACAGCCAGGAGATGTACGAGATCACGGTCACCAAAAACCCTGCTTTGAGTCTGCCCGCGCTGGACTTTGCCGGTGCACCTTGCGGCATCGATGTGCGCAAGGTGCTGGACACGGGCATACGCCCGCTGGTGACCACAGGCATCGCCCACAAAAAAGCCGGTGTTGGCCAGATCGGTGCCGGCGTGGTGCGTGTGCCCATGGCCTGTTATGTGTCTGCGTTCGAAGCTATGGCGCAGCAATTTTTGAAAGACTGAAGGCCCGCCATGCGCCAAACCCTGACTTCCCCGCGCGGCATGGTGACCGCGCCCCACCACCTGGCTGCCAGCAGCGCCTGCGCGGTCTTGCGCGAGGGCGGCAACGCCATCGAGGCCATGGTAGCCGCCGCCGCCACGATTGCGGTGGTCTACCCCCACATGAACGCCATTGGCGGTGACGGCTTCTGGCTGATTTCCGAGCCCGGCCATGCGCCGGTAGCGATTGACGCCTGCGGCCGTGCCGCAGGTGCGGCAACGCTGGATTTTTACGCTGGCCACACAGCCATTCCTGGGCGCGGTCCGCTGGCGGCCAATACGGTGGCTGGCGCCATATCGGGCTGGCAGGAAGCGCTGCGCCACAGCGAACGCTTAGGCGGCAAGTTGCCTGTCGCGCGCTTATTGCAAGACGCGATCTGGTACGCCCGCGAAGGTGCGCCGGTGACCCAAAGCCAGGTCAATTTCACTGCGAAGTTTTTGCCAGAGCTGGCCCACATTCCCGGCTTTGCCGGGCAGTTTTTGGATGCGCCCGCAGCCAGCGGGGCAGCGGGGGAGGTGCCTGCGGTCAACACGCTGCGCCGCTACCCGGCGCTGGCGCGCACGCTGCAAACCCTGGCCGATAAAGGCTTGGACGACTACTACCGTGGCAGCGTGGCTGCGGCGATTGCCGCAGAGCACGAGCGCCTGGGTGGGCCATTGCGTCTGGCCGATTTGCATGCGCACAGCGCCAGCAGTGTGACGCCGCTAAGTGTTCGGGTGAGCGGCGCCACGCTCTACAACATGACGCCACCCACGCAAGGCCTGGCCTCGCTGATGATTCTGGCTATCTTCGACCGCCTGCGTTTGCGCCACGGCATCCAACAGGCCGATGGCGCGCCCTATCTGCACGCGCTGGTCGAGGCCACCAAGCAGGCCTTCAAGGTGCGCAACCGTTTTATTGCCGATCCGGCCACCATGGACCGCATGGGTGTGAACCCGCAGCAATTTTTGAGCGACAGCTTTATCGACAGTTGTGTCGAAGCCGTGGACATGGCCAAGGCCTTGCCCTGGCCCGAGCCCAGCATTCCCGGTGACACCATTTGGATGGGGACCGCCGATGCGCAGGGCCGCATGGTCAGCTACATCCAAAGCGTGTACTGGGAATTTGGTTCCGGCGTGGTGCTGGCGGACACCGGCATTGCGTGGCAAAACCGGGGCTCGAGTTTTTCACTCGATCCGGCCTCGCACCTCGTTCTGGCCCCGCATAAAAAGCCCTTTCACACCCTCAACCCGGCACATGCGCGCTTTGACGATGGCCGCCATATGGTCTACGGCAATATGGGTGGCGACGGCCAGCCGCAAAGCCAGTCGGCGGTGTTCAGCCGCTACGCGTTTTACGGCCAGACTTTGCAGCATGCGGTGAGCGCGCCGCGCTGGTTGTTGGGCAAAACCTGGGGCCAGGAAAGCACCACGCTGAAGTTCGAGAACCGTTTTGATCCACGGGTGATGCAGACCCTTTCGGCAGCCGGGCATGATGTGGAAATCCTGGGCGACTACAGCGACACCATGGGCCACGCCGGTGCCATCGTGCGCCAGACCGACGGCCTGTACCTGGGTGCTGCCGATCCGCGTAGCGATGGTCTTGTGGCGGCGTTTTGACTCCCATTAAGCCCAGGTGCCTTACCAGCAGAACACCGGCTTACGCGTGGCCGCCCAAATATTTCTTTGCCACCTTACAGATATAGGTGTATTTCGGGTTCACCATCTGGGTGCAACGCGCTTCGGCGATTTGCCCAAGCAGCATATAGGCCTCTGGTCCGGGGATCTTGAAACTTTCCTCCATCCAGTACACCATCTCTTCAAATGAAATTCGCAGGGCGTCGTCCAGCGGGCGGGCACAGCCGATCGTGCAGATATGGGTCGGCGTTTCAATACGCGGCCATGTCATGTGTTTGGGAGCCGGTGCCAGGCTGACCCGCAAGCGCAGGTGACCCCGGATTTCAATCGCGCCCATGCCGTTGCATTCGGCGTCACCTTGCAGCGCGTGCACATCGCCAAAATACAGGTACGCACCTTCATGGAATATGGGCACCATGAAGCGGTTACCTTTAGCCACCTCTTGCACATCGATATTGCCACCGTGCACGCCGTTGTCAATGGTCAACATGCCGCCCGCGGTGGGTGCAACCCCGATGACCCCGACCATGGGTTTGGCCTCGAGCTTCAGGGTGTCGCTCCAGTGCACGATTCCGTCTTCGACGCGGACATTGCGGTTTTGAATGCCAAACTCTTTTTTGCGGACCCAATCCGGAAAAATACCGATGCCCGGCCATAAGGCCGTAAAGCCCAGGCCGTGCACTCCGACATCGAGGACATCGATGATCAGCATCTGGCCGGGCCTGGCCCCCTTGACTTTGATCGGTCCGGTGGCCGGATTCACAAAGGGCAGGGTCACATCTTCTGCGCACAATTTTTCATGCTCATGCGTGATCAGATGACCACCGATGTTCAACTCAGTTTCAATTTCAAAGGTCTCGCCGTCTTCGACTTCCGCGATAAACGAGTCGGTCGCCGCCAGCGCATATTTCAGCGAGTCTTTGCGAATAATCTGCATGGACTTGGTCATACGGGTCTCCTAAAAATGAATCAATCAAAAGTTCGCCACGGCATGAGCAGCTGCTCTAATTTGCCAACCGAATAATTCAGAACCAGTGCGAGTGCAATCGTGGCAATCAATGCGGCGAAAACTTTGGAAATAATGTACAAACTGCCCGCCTTGAAGATCGCGTGGCCCAAGCCTTCAGAAGAGGACATGAACTCGCCAACAATCGCGCCAATCAAGGCAAAACCGATCGTGAGTTTCAACCCGGCAAAAATGTCTCCGAGCGAGGAGGGAACGACCAGCTTACAGAAAATCTGCCACTTTCTGGCTCCCAAGGTGCGCATCAAATTGATCTGATCCTCATCCACGCTCATGGCACCTTTGTAAGCGATCACCAGCGCCACAACCACCACCGAAAATGTGGACATCGCGACTTTGGATGCCAGGCCTGTACCAAACCAAATAATCGCAATCGGCGCGAGTGCCACGATGGGAATGGAGCCGATGGCAACAATATAGGGCTGGACAATTTTCGAGATGAATCGGGAGTACCACAGGGCCAAACCAATGACCGTACCAATCAAATTTCCCAAACCAAAACCAAGCAATGTCTCGCCGCTGGTGGTTAAGGTGTCGACCAGCAAAGTTCCGTCCAAGGCCATTTTGATGAAATGTTCCAGAATGGCGCTGGGAGAGCCGAACAAAAATGCGTTCAATTTGGCTTTACCGGTTGCCATTTCCCATAGGGCAATGAGAACGACCAACAAGGCAATTTGCCAAAATACGATCAACAATCGTTCGGAGCTGAAGCCCGAATTGTCTATCCGGGTTTTTAGGCGGTGGTACAGGTCAGTCATTATTCCCCCGGACTTCTAATTGACTCCAGATCAATCGCACCAGATCGGTGAACTGGGGCGCGCGCCGGGCCGCCATCATGTCGGTGCGATCAATGCCAAGATTGACGGCATGTACGTCACGGATGCAGGAGGGGCGATGCGATAAAACCACCACGCGGTCTGATAGCGATACCGCTTCTTCGACATCGTGGGTGATCATCAACAAGGAGCGGCCCTCGCTGCGGACCAGCTTGGCCATATCACTTTCGAGCAGCAATTTCGTCTGAAAATCCAGGGCTGCAAAAGGCTCGTCCAATAACAAGACTTCCGGATTGGTGACCAGCGTGCGCGCCAGTGCAATGCGTTGCCGCATGCCGCCGGATAATTTGGACGGGTAGTAGGTGTGGAACGCCCCTAGCCCGACTTTGGCGAGCATTTCCATGGAGCGTTGTTGAATCTCAGCGGGGGAGTTATCCCTTAACTCCATACCCAGCTGCACATTGCCCAAGGCGGTTCTCCAGGGCAGCAGCAAATCCTTTTGCAGCATGTAGCTCACCCGCTCCGGCATACCAGCCAGCGGCTTGCCACGCCAGGTCACTGCGCCGCTACTCAGCGGCAATAGGCCACACAGCATATTCAGCAAGGTCGTTTTACCGCACCCCGAAGGCCCGACGACACTGACGACCTCGCCAGGATACAGTTTCAATGACACGTCCCCGATAACCGCGTTATCCACGCCGTTATGGGAATACGTTTTCGAGATGTTGTCTGCAACCAGCAGTGGCAGGGGAGGGTCCAGGCTCATGGTGTGAAGCGGCGGGTGATGGCGCAGAGTGCAGGTGAATCCCGAAGCCGGGATTCACCTGCATGGGGAGGTTACTGGATTATTTAACCGTCTTCACAGCGACGTCGGCGTAGCTGTTGTCAATAATATCTTTGAACGGAATGGTGCCTTTTACGTTGCCCAGGTATTTCTGCATCTTCATCAGGTTTTCCCATTGCTTGGGATCGGTCTTGACCGACTCGGCAGGGATCTTGAACTGCAGCTGCATATCCATTGCCTTGTTCACCACATCGGCGGCCATTTCAGGAAACTCTTTGCGCGCCACCTCTTTGGCGAAATCAGGCTTCGCGTAGGTCATGCGCGAGGCTTCCTCAAAAGCACTCACCAAGGCTTGTACGATTTTCGGGTTGGCTTTCGCGTAATCCGGCAAAACCATAATGCCGGTATTGCAGAAGGGTCCCATGTAGCTGGCAAAGTCAAAAACTACTTTGGCCCCTTGTGACATGGCACTGGCAACGCCCGGCTGGTAAGCGACGGCCATGTCGGCTTGGCCGGCCAGCATGGCGGCGATTTCGGTTCCAGGATTGACCTCCAAAATTTTGGTGTCGACTTTGGGCTTCAGACCATTGTCTTCCAGCATTTTTTTGGAGACCGAGAAGTTGGTATTGGGTTCCGGTGACGTGACAATCGTTAGACCTTTGAATTTCTTGGGATCCTTGATGACGTCCAGGTTTTTCGATACACCGAAATAGTGCGCCCGCTGAATCACGGTTCCGACCACAATGCCTGGGCCGCCTTGCTCTCGGGACATTTGCACCATGGTGGCGTCGCCAATAGCAAACTGCGCTGATTTACCCAGAACTGCAGCAAAGGCCTGGGTATCGCCACCGGCAGCGCTGACTTTCAGCTTCAAGCCATGCTTTTCAAAAATACCGGCATGCTGGCCCACATATAAATTGATATATCCCAGATTGTGAACGGCTTCGACAAAGTTAATCTCCGTCAATGCCGCTGCCTGCGCCTGCAGACCGGCTGTCATCGCCATGGTGATCATGGCCGCTTGGACCAAAAATGTTCTCTTCGTTTTCAGGGATGAAATGGAATAACTATTTTGCACAATAAACTCCTTTTGTTGATTCAAAAAAAACACTGTCCGACGTCAGATTGCTCTGTACCCCCTGCTTTTCCGGATTCCGTCTCCAATCCGGTCAAACTCCTTGGCGGAAAGGTCGCCAGCCTAGCAGCGGAGCTGCATCAGCCGATATCCAATTCCGCGGAACCCGGCTTTTCCACACGGCCAACAATGGTCTCAAGTGGTCCATCCGATATCTCCAATAGCGTGTCACGATGCAGCGCGCAAAGCGGGCACCATGCTGTAGGTGCATATTCGCTACGCCGTAAGCTCAAAAAATATTTTCGCGCGCATCAATATATTTCGCAGTGATGCATAACGTGCACCAATGTTGCGCAGGCTGGGCGCCGTTGACCAGCTATGAATCCAAATAACCCGGGGACTATCCAATACTCTGTCGACTCACTGAATCGATACCCCCACTTTGGGGCATACCCCCGGCATCAACAATCAGTACAAACCCTTTGCGAACGCAAACCGAGAGAAATATATTCAAACCGTCGCCGAACTCAATGCAAAGCGCGCAGCTTTGGCGATGCTTGCTGCATTGACCTGGAAGAAGGCGCGCAATTCGCTGCGGGTATCGCTGCGGCCGAAACCATCGGTGCCCAAAGTCAGGTAGCGGCGGCCTTCGGGAAGAAAGGCGCGGATGCTCTCGGGGACCGCGCGCACATAGTCGCTCGCTGCTATTACCGGGCCGCTTGAAGTGGCCAATTGCTCTGCCACAAAAGGCATTGGGCTACCAGTACCAGCCATGGCCTCCTGCTCGCAGCGCTGGCCGTCGCGGGCGAGCTCGCTCCAGCTGGTCACACTGAATACCTCGGCGGCGATGCCCTGAGCAGTCAGCAGGCTGGCCGCTGCTATGACCTCAGGCAGTATGGCCCCGGAGCCCAGCAGCGTGACGCGGGGTGCAGCGTGTGGCAAGCCTGCATCCGCTGTGGCAAAGCGGTAACAGCCCTTCAACAGCGCGGCTTCCACGCCGACGGGCAGGTCAGGCTGTGCGTAGTTCTCGTTCATCAGTGTGACGTAATAGAAAACATCTTGCTGCTCCACCAGCATCTCACGCATGCCGTGGTCCACGATGACTGCCATCTCGCCCGCGAATGCCGGGTCGTAGGCTTTGCAGTTGGGGATGGTGGCCGCCACCAGATGGCTGCTGCCGTCCTGGTGCTGCAAGCCTTCGCCGCCCAGCGTGGTGCGGCCCGATGTGGCGCCCAGCAGAAAGCCACGGGCGCGCTGGTCGGCTGCCGCCCAGATGGCGTCGCCCACGCGCTGAAAGCCGAACATGGAGTAGTAAATATAGAAAGGCAGCATGGCCAGCCCGTGCACGCTGTAGCTCGTGGCCGCAGCCGTCCAACTGGCGATGGCGCCGGCTTCGCTGATGCCTTCTTCCAGAATTTGCCCATCCATGGCTTCGCGGTAGCTGAGCACCGAGCCGATGTCTTCGGGCTCGTATTGCTGGCCGACGCTGGAGTAAATGCCCACCTGCTTGAACAGGTTGGCCATACCGAAGGTACGCGCCTCGTCCGCCACGATGGGCACTACGCGTGGACCCAGCACCGGGTCTTTGAGCAGCTGCCCCAGCATGCGCACAAATGCCATGGTGGTCGACATCTCTTTGCCATCGGCCTGCAGCGCGAAGCCTGCGTAACTCTGCAACACGGGCACCGCAAGCGGCGCGCAGGTGGTGTAGCGGCGCGGCAGATAACCGCCAAGGGCTTCGCGCCTGGCGTGCAGGTAGTGCATTTCGGCGCTGTCATCGGCGGGTTTGAAAAAGTCCAGCTCGGTGGCCTGCTGGTCGCTCAAGGGCAGGTCGAAGCGGTTGCGAAAGGCAAGCAGGGCGGCCTCGTCGAGTTTTTTCTGGCTGTGCGTGGTCATCTTGCCCTGACCGGCCTGGCCCATGCCGTAGCCCTTTTTGGTGTGCGCCAGGATTACAGTGGGTTGGCCGCTGTGGCTGGCGGCCGCAGCGTAGGCGGCATGGATCTTCACCAGGTCATGGCCGCCGCGCTTGAGGCGGTCAATTTGCGCATCGGTCAAGCCCTGCGCCAGGGCTGCGAGCTCGGGGTTCTGGCCAAAGAAATTCTCACGGTTGAAGCGCCCGTCTTTGGCGGCAAAGGTTTGCATCTGGCCGTCTACCGTATTGGCAAATGCGCGCACCAGCGCGCCACTGGTGTCGCGGGCAAAAAGGCCGTCCCAGTCACTGCCCCAGACCAGCTTGATGACGTTCCAACCCGCCCCGCGAAAGAGCTTTTCCAGTTCGTCAATGATGCGTCCATTGCCACGCACTGGTCCGTCCAGGCGCTGCAGGTTGCAGTTGACCACCCAGACCAGGTTGTCCAGCTTTTCGCGTGAGGCCAGGGTGAGCGCGCTCATACTTTCGGGCTCGTCCATCTCTCCGTCACCAAACACACCCCAGACCTTGCGGCTGGCGCAGTCAATCAGGCTGCGGTGTGTCAGGTAGCGCATAAAGCGGGCGTGGTAGATCGAGCTGATCGGCCCCAGACCCATGGAGCCGGTGGGGAACTGCCAGAAATCGGGCATCAACCACGGGTGTGGGTAGCTGGAGAGGCCGCGCGCGCCCGCACGGGGTGCTTTGAGCTCCTGGCGGTATAGCGCCAGATCCTGCGCGCTCAAACGGCCTTCCAAAAATGCCCGCGCATACACCCCGGGCGCGCTGTGCGGCTGGAAGAAGACCAGGTCACCGAGTTGCCCTTCATTGCGGCCCCGAAAAAAGTGGTTGAAGCCGACCTCAAACAGGTCGGCGGCGCTGGCGTAGCTGGCGATGTGGCCACCCAGTTCGCCATAGGCCGCATTGGCCCGCGCCACCATGGCCAGGGCATTCCAGCGCATCAGCGATGCGAGTTTTTCCTCAATGGCCAGATCGCCGGGAAAGGGCTGCTGCTCGTGCACGGGCACGGTGTTCACATAGGGTGTGACCAGCTCGGGTGACCAGTCGATCTGGCTTTGGTGCGCCAGTGCCACCAGTTGGTCCAGTAAAAAACGGGCCCGCGCTGGGCCGTGCACGCTGACGATGTCGGTAAAGGCATCGCGCCATTCGGTGGTTTCGGTGGGGTCGGCGTCAGCGATTCGTTGCAGCATGGAAGGCGGGGCTTGTGGTTGGGTCAAGCCTCAATATAGGCAGATGGGCACGGCATGTGCTGTTTTTTTTGACTCTTAAGCGGCGCATAGAGGCATAAAATTACTCGAAATTCGTCGAAAAAAGGTTTTTATGCTTTTAGATAGCGTGGATTACAAAATATTGGCGCAACTGCAAGAAGACAGTTCGCTGACCAATGTGGAGCTGGCCCGGCGTGTGCATTTATCGCCCTCGCCTTGCCTGAACCGGGTCAAGGCGCTCGAGGCCGGCGGTGTGATCCAGCGCTATGTGGCGCTGATCCAGCCGCAGGCCTTAGGCCTGGGACTCAATGTGTTCATTTCGATCAGCCTGAAGGAACAGTCCAAAGCCGCGCTGGCCGAGTTCGAGCGCCGCATTGCCGAGCACGACGAGGTGATGGAGTGCTACCTCATGACGGGTGACTCCGACTACCTGATCCGGGTGGCGATCGCCGACATGGGTGCGCTGGAGAGGTTCATTCTGGAGCAGCTCACACCCATACCCGGCGTCGAAAAAATCCGCAGCAGCTTCGCCCTCAAGCAGGTGCGCTACAAGACGGCGCTGCCGCTGCGTAAAGGCGCTGCGACTGCCTGACTACGGCGCGCTGCTGACGCCGGCCGCTAGCCCCTTGGCCGGGGCCATATGGGCCGCCAGCCAGCGCGCCAGGTGCGTGGCCGTGCGCTGGGCACCGTCCTGGATCTGGTGGCGGCAACTGGTGCCATCAGCCAGCACCCAGGCATCGGGCTGCTTTCGGATGGCCGGCAGCAGACTGATTTCTGCCATTTGCATGGATGTTGCATAGTGGCGTGACTGGTAGCCAAAGGCGCCTGCCATGCCGCAGCAGGAGGTCTCGATCAGGCGCGGGTCCGCATTCGGCACCAGGGCCAGCACCTGCATCAGCGGGCTGACCGTGTCAAAGGCTTTTTGGTGGCAGTGGCCGTGTACCAAAACCGGCTTTTCACAGGCGGCGAAGTCCAGCGCGAAGCGGCCTGTCCGCGCCTCTTTTGCGATGAACTCTTCCAGCAAAACCGCTTGCCCGGCTACGGTGATGGCGGCCTCGCCCAGGCCCATGGCCAGTGCCTCGTCACGCAGGGTCAGCAGGCACGATGGCTCCAGCCCGATGATGGCAATGCCGGCCTGCGCCAATGGCAGCAAGGCGTGTACCAACGCACCGAGCCGTAGCCGCGCCTGCGCAACCATGCCAGCCGCCAAAAACGTGCGGCCGCAGCAATGCTGTCCCCGGTCTTTGGTGACAGCGTGCACCCTGTAACCGGCAGCGTGCAGTACGCGCAAGGCCGCCAGCGCGTTCTCGGATTCCAGGTGGGCATTGAAGGTATCGACAAACAGCACGGCCACCTTGGCCCCGGAGGCAGCCTGGGCCAACAATGCATCAGCGCTCAGCAGCGCCTTTTGCTCCGGGCTGCGCCAGAAGGTGTCGCTGCGCCACTGCGGCAGCGAACGGCGCGCTGAGAGGCCCACGCTGCATTCCAGGAGCCAGGCCATGCCGGGCAGCCGGGCCATGCGGTTCAGGGTACCGGCCCAGCGGCTGGCGAATCCGGCGTAGTCCGGCAGGTGGGCGACCAGGCAGTCGCCCAGCGTATGGCCATGTTGACCCTTGTAGTGGTGCAGAAATTCGATCTTCATTTTGGCCATGTCCACGCCGGTGGGACATTCGCGCTTGCAGCCTTTGCAGCCCACGCACAAATCCATGCTCTCGTACATGGCGTCGCTGGTGAATGCATCGTGGCCAAGCTGACCTGAGAGCGCAAGCCGCAGGGTATTGGCGCGTCCACGGGTGAGGTGCTGCTCGTCCCGCGTGACCCGGTAACTCGGGCACATGGTGCCGCTGTCAAATTTGCGGCAATTGCCGTTGTTGTTGCACATCTCCACCGCCATGGCCAGGCCGCCGGTGTTGTCGCCGCCGCTGCCGGGCGGGGTGCTGACCTCGGTGAGCGGGTCGAGTTGGACGTTCCAGGCCGACCAATCCAGCGCGGGGGTGATGGGGATGCGCCGGTAGGGTTGCGGGGCGTGTGCAGGTGGAAACCGGAACAAGGCCGGGTCGTCCATGCGCGGCGTGTCGACGATCTTGCCCGGGTTGAACAGGCCGGCCGGATCCATGTGCTGCTTGATGTCCGCCAGCGCCTGCGTGATGTGCGGGCCGAATTGCCACTGAATCCATTCACCCCGGCACAGGCCGTCGCCGTGTTCGCCGCTGTATGCCCCTTTGAAGCGGCGCACCAGCGCCGAGGCTTCTTCTGCGATTGCGCGCATTTG